>CAWUIH010000012.1:0-39221 GCA_963922495.1 uncultured Coxiellaceae bacterium
TGTTTGTCTTCTTTTTTTTCAGGTGGCTTTCCTGGTCTTCCCACTGAGAGATTTGTTAAATCGATTGTTAACGCTTCTCGTAGTTTATCAAGGTATGCAACAGCCTTGTTTTTCAGTTGATCGGTAATAGCAATATTCGGAGCTTGATGTTCTGCTTTGTCACGCTTTGAATCTCCATGGTTGGGGGACGTTTGTGTTTCCTGTCTTCTCTCTGGGCTCTTATTAGTAGAGGGTGTGTTTGCTGCAGGATATTTTGCTGTAGCTGTTAACCGTAGAATGGCTTCAGCAGTATATTGTTGCGGGTCTATCTCTTTAGAAAAAGTGAGTGGTTTTGACTTTTGTTCTCCCGAACCTTCTTTTATAGAGTCTTGTAATGACCTTATATCGTTTGAAATTTCTTTTTTAATGGACTGACAATATCGCTTTACTGCGTCAGGTGATACTATGTCACCTATCTTTTGTTTCAGCTCAGAACGTATTTGCTGTAACCGAATTGTTTCTGTTTTGATGATTGCAGAATCTGGTGTGGTGTCGCTTTTGAGTTTGATGGTACTGAGAAGTTCCATAAACCAATGTCTTAGTGCGCGATAATTCTTTTCGTCTGTTATGTTAGTTTGGGTTTTAAACGGTGATATATCTAAGTGTAAAGTCTTAACAAGCTGTGCACGAATTTTTCTGGCGACAGGGTCGTTGGAATTGCTGTAGATAAGAGTATGTAACATTTCCAACACTTGGAAGATGTCGTACAAGCAGATGGTTGGTAGTGCACTTTTGCTGGTAGGTTGTTTGCGATCCCCCAATTCTGGAGATCTAGAGAATGGCTGGTTTGATGATAAAGCACTGCTTGCGTCAGCAACTAGCGGTTGAGATCCAGCAGATTGTGGGCGTGATGGAGTTGAGAAGGATGCACTTCTTTCGGGTTCGCGTTTTGGTTTTTCAGGAAAACGCTTAAGCGTTTCTGTTAGTCGGTCAACGGTTTCCTTTAAGTCATTATTTTTGACTTCTTTCCTACTCGATTCTAAGCGCGATAGCAAAGCTTCTCGCACGTTGCTGATAGCCTCTATTTTTGATGGCATGCCGATGTGGCTTTCGAAATCTTTAAATTGAGGTAATCTTCTCATGATTTTCTCCGTGACTCTAATCACATTAGATATATTTTATGGTTAACTATTTTACGTTGCCGAGTTTAAAGCTTTATTAAAATTCAATAGATTATACAAAAAAATATACTATTTTTGTTAACGCCATTCAAACTCAGGTTAGCGTTTAGACGCCTCTAAATTGAAGCAATAGTGCGTTTTGTGTTAATATTAAATTAAGTATAGACCTTATTAGTGTTAATTGATTTCAGAGGTGGTTATGCAGGTGCCGTTACAAATCACGTTAAAAGATATTGCTCGCACTGAAGCGATAGAACATCGCATTCGTGAAAAAGTCACCAAACTTGAAGTAATTTGCCATAATATCATTTCTTGTCACGTGGTTGCGGAACTCACCAAACGTCACCCACATCAGGGGAAACTCTATAACGTTCGTATTCATTTGAATTTACCGGGAAAAGAATTAGTTGTAAATCAGAACGAAGGAAAAGATTTTTATAATGCTCTGCGTGATGCGTTTGAGGATATGTATCGTCAATTAGAAAATGTCGAACGAATTCGAGACCGTCATGTAAAAACGCACGCAGTTTTATCGCGGGGCACTGTGGTTAGAATATTCAAAGATAAGCAATTTGGTTTTATTGCGGATGGGAACGGAAATGAGTTTTATTTTAATGAAAACAGTGTGTTACATCCTGAATTTGAGCAATTGGCAGTGGGGGTTAGCGTTGAATTTATTGAAATGATGGGAGAGGATGGCGCGGTTGCTAATCGTATCAGTGTAATCGAATAATGTTAGAACTTTTTGTTGAAGCAGTTTTTCTAATAACAGACTGGTAAATTTCTGGTTTGTTATTGGTAAACGCCGTTCAACTCGTTAACAATTTAATTTTTTGGTAAGCTTTTAAGCTGAGTCAGTTTGATGATTAAAATTTCACAAATCGATAACCTCATTCCTTCGAAAAATTTTCAATAAAAGTGAGTATTAATCGTGTTAGTTTGTCGGCAGCAGCAGTTGCGTTATCTACTGTTTCTTGATGCGATAAATCTTGTCCTGTCATTCCGGCGGCTAAGTTAGTGACGACAGAGATAACGAGAACACGCATCTGACAATGTCGCGCGACGATTACTTCTGGTATGGTCGACATACCCACTAAATCCGCTCCCCACTGACGAAATGCATTGATTTCTGCTGGTGTTTCAAAAGCTGGACCAATAGTGCCAATGTAGACGCCCTCTGAAAGTCGAATGTTCAAAGAATGCGCTATGCGCTGCATTTTTTTTCTTAGGTCCACGTCGTACGCTGTTTGCATGGATAAAAATCGTGGTCCAAACTCTTCTTCGTTCGGCCCTACAAGTATGCTTTGAAATTGAAAATTAATGTGATCTTTGACTAGTGATAGGCTTCCTGGGGGGATTTCTGCGTGCAGCGATCCCGCGGCGTTAGTGGCTAGAAAAATTTCACATCCCAGTAAACGTAATGTGCGAATCATTGTTTTAATAGTGTGGTGGTGGTTGCCTTCGTAATAATGGACCCGACCTTGGAGGCAAGCGATAGGGTGATCACGCAATGTCCCTAAAATTAAATTTCCGGGATGGCCTGCGACGGTAGATTTATGAAACCCCGGTAAGTCGTCGTAGGCAATAATCGTGGTATTTTGGATTTGTTGCGCTAATTTTCCTAATCCCGATCCCAATACGATCGCAGTATGCGGTGTAAAGTTGGGTCGGCGCTGTCTGATAAGCTGTACTGCAGAGTGTGCGTCTTGAGTCATGATTAATGTGCCATTAAAATTTGTAGGCGATTACCAACTTTTTGGGCATGATCAGCGATGCTGCCCATGAGTTCAATAATCTTATACATAAAAATAACGTCAATAGGAGGCAATTGTTTCTCAAGTTGAAACAGCTTGCGCCTGATGGTAATTTGCATAGTATCTGTTTTATGCTCAATCTCATCGAGATCACTCAGCATACTAAAAACTATTGTTGTTTCTCGACCTCGAAAGCCGGTTTCGAGTAGTTGATCTAATTCGTCAATAGTTTCCGTGGCTTTTTTTGCAGCGGCGATGCATCGATTGAGAAAATCTTTGATACTGACACAGATGCTATCTGGAAACTGCATATGACGGCCGAGCATAATACCGGATATGTCTTGCGCGATATCTGGAAGCGACTCTTGTTCTTTCAACAGTTCAAGTAAGTCAACTCGTGGCACAGGCAAAAACAAACCTTTCGGGAGGTGTGTTCTAACATCACGTTTTAAATTATCGGCATCTTGTTCAAGATCGTTTATTTTGTGATGCAATTCGTTTGCTGTGTCCCAATCTTGAGAAACGCTAGCCTGATAGAATGGTCGTAAAACCTCAACGCAAGCGAATGCTTTTTCCATATGGCGCTGAATCGGTCTTATCGGGGATCGCCCGAACATGTCAATCACAGAGGTTTGTTTTAACATGAAAATAGTATAGGCAAAGGCGCTCCTCAACACAACCATCCTCAATACATCGGCGATTGACTACTTATTTTTTATGAATTTTTTTAAGCAATAGTTTGAACAATACAAAACGAAGTCTATCAACCTAGAAAAAGCGGTTGAGCGCGATTAAATGGTATAACAGATTGATAGAGATCGTGTAATAAAAATTATCGCAGTCACCTTGTTGGTGATGAGAAGAATTTTTATATAGCGAGATAAGTCAAGAGGGTATGCCAGAAATCGTGATCCAACTGCTTTTTCTAGGTTAAGTACTGAAAAAAATGCTTCATGCCATATTGAATGAAAGTGACAGTTACATCGTAAACGTTTTTAGTGAGTTTGCAACAATATCAGTTGATTGGAAATTTCACTATCGTTAAACTCTAAATTGCAAAAGATAAGCGATTTTAATTTAACGCTTGTTAGTTTTTAACCGGCTGAATTTATTGGCGTAATGAGTATATTATGGAACATGCACAACTTTATATCGTATTAGCGGTGATTTTTGCTTTCTTTATGGCTTGGGGTGTTGGCGCTAATGATGTAGCGAATGCCATGGGAACTTCGGTGGGGTCCAAAGCAATTACAATTAACCAGGCCATAATCATTGCTGCAGTTTTTGAGGCGCTTGGAGCGTTGCTGGCTGGTGGGCAGGTTACAGAGACGATTCGTGGGCATATTATCGATGCTCAATATTTCCAACATGATCCTCAATTGTTGATTTATGGAATGCTGGCTTCTCTGCTAGCGGCCGGTTCGTGGTTGTTGATTGCTACTTCGTTTGGTTGGCCAGTTTCTACTACACACAGTATTGTGGGGGCGGTGATTGGTTTTGGGGTTGTGGAATTGGGTGTTAAAGCTATTTATTGGACGGAGGTGGTTGATATTGTTTTAAGTTGGATAGTAACGCCTATCATCGCCGGTTGTGTGGCCTTCTTATTATTTCGCAGTGTGCAGATAGTAATTTTTGATAATGGACGGCCTATTCACAGAGCCAAACGTTTTGTACCGGTTTATATCTTTCTGGTGGCGTTTGTCATTTCGTTAGTGACACTCCTTAATGGTTTAAAACATTTGGGTCTGCATCTGACGATATTTGAAAGTGCCGCGATATCCGTCGCATTTAGCTTTATTATGATGATGCTGGGTTATGTTTTTCTGCGAAATACCAACACCGATGCCGACAAAAGGCCGCATGTTGATTTCAATCAAATTGAGAAAATGTTTGGAGTATTAATGGTGTTTACTGCTTGTGCGATGGCATTTGCTCATGGCTCTAACGATGTCGCCAATGCGATTGGTCCACTTTCTGCGATAGTTAGTATTGTGAAATCAGGTGGGAAAGTATTAGCACATTCGCCAATACCTTTTTGGATCATGGTGTTAGGTGCCGTTGGTATTGTATTGGGCTTGGCGATGTATGGCTACAAGGTGATCGGCACCGTCGGCTCTGATATTACCCAGCTCACCCCAAGTCGAGGCTTTGCCGCGCAGTTAGCCACAGCAGGCACTGTGGTGATTTCTTCTGCTATTGGGTTACCAGTTTCAACAACGCAAACACTGGTAGGTTCGGTTTTGGGAGTTGGAATTGCGCGTGGCATTGGTGCATTGAATTTAGGGGTAATTCGTAATATTTTCATGTCATGGATAATCACACTACCAGCAGGTGCTGTTTTTTCGATTATGTATTACCATATTTTAAAGTGGATTTTATGCTGATCGCATTTAGATTTGAATAAACTGACATAAAAGAGGGGTAGTTGTTAGCGCTACCCCAAGGCTGATAATCCTTACCATTGAGCTCTTTCCATAGATTTGACTCACTCCATGAGACAAACTGCATGAAAACATTTCCTTGTCTATTTATCCTTAGATCGAGAGTTATGCCAGTCCTTCGACGTTAACGACAATCTACCATTTTTTTTATTGTGGACAAGCCTGTTTGAGACTGCAATTATTGATGCCAGCTAACAAAAAAACACATTTCAAATAAAATCAACATGTATTCAATTAATTGCATCTTCACGGTACTAAAAAAGATTATAAATTTTTTATTTTTATTTAATAAAGCCTACAATTTATTGAGATATTTCTTACATTTTTGACCTGAGATAGGATATGACAGAATAAGTTTGTGGTTTGACACCAAACCATAAATTAAAAATTTCTGCATTGTGTTCCACTAACATTCCTAAGCCATCAAATATTTTTTTACTTGCTTGTCGTGATGCCCAATTGAAAAAAGGGTGAGCGGCAGCACCATAGGAAATGTCATAACAACAGGTATTGTTTCCAATTAACTCTGGTGGTAAAGAGATTTGTTGATTTTGATGGCCAAGGCTGGTCGTATGAATAATAATATCGTATTTTTTTGGTAAAATGTCACTTAGCGTCACTGAACGTAGCTTTCCCAAGTCACTAAAAAGTGCCACAAGCTTTTCAGCTTTCGCAACGGTACGGTTTGCAATAAGAATCTGTTTGGGCTTTTTTGCTAAAATAGGTCCAAGGATGCCTTGTGTAGCACCGCCTGCCCCAATAATTAGAATATCAGCATTTTCGATTGTAATGCTATGATTATTCATTAAATCGTTTACTAGGCCTAAACCATCAAAATTAACGGCATAAGTCTTTTTTTTATCTAGAAATTTTAAACCACTTGCTGCTTTGGCTTTATGTGCCTCTGGAGATGCATCGTCGGCGAATTGATACGCTAATTGTTTAAAAGGAAGTGTGACATTCATTCCTCTACCGTGATTTCGCTGAAAATTTTCAATAGTGAGTTTAAATTTTTTAGTAGAACTGTGGATGCTTTGATAATTTAGTTTTATGCGAGTTTGTGACGAAAATAATTTGAAAATGAGCGGTGATAGACTGTGTTTAACTGGATTTCCAATCACAGCATATTTATCGAGATTATTCATTTTGGTAGCTCACCAAAAAATTGCAAATTCGGTCTTCAAGGTAACGATAAGGGTAGTATTTTCCGGTGAAGCCGCTGACCATAATTGAGAAGATTAATACTCCATGATGGCGTGTAAACACGTAGCCGGACAGTGCTGACACACCGGTGAGTGTTCCTGTTTTTGCATGAACTCGCCCTGCAATACCACGCATGCGTCCTGCTAAAGTCCCATCTCGCCCTGAAATGGGCAGTGCGGGAATAAGATATTTCCTAATGGCATTGTTTTTATATGCAAAGTAAAGCAATCGTGAAAATTGTCGTGGCATTACTAGATTGTAGCGTGATAATCCGGCACCGTCGTTTATTAAATTTTGATGAAAGTTAATGTGTGTTGGAGTAAGAATTTTACGCATTGCATTTAGGCCATTTTGCCAAGTTCCTTGCCGAGAATAGTAAATTTGGCCAATTTTTTTGAGCAGACTATCTGCTGTCAAATTATCTGATGTTTTTAACATTTCAGTAACAATCACACTGAGTTGAGGTGATGAGTGACTGGCAAGTATTTGCAAATGTTTCGGTGCATGTTTTGATTGTATGGTGTGTCGATGAGTGATATTAACCTGTCCTAAGTTTCGATTAATCAGTACCTTGGCATACTTGATCGGGTCACGAATCGCAAGCGTGCGCTGTTGTCTACCCCATGATTGATTAATGCAGCCGTGGAGCGTAAATTGATCATGGATATCACTATAAATAGTAAGTGGACATTCGTGTTGATAGGCTTTTGTGGTTATTATACGATTGACAAATTTAATAACTCCTTTCGGTAGGTTGGTTGTTAACACTGGCTGACGACCAATTTTTTGTGCTGGCATGATATGGATGATAAATCTGTTATGATCAACAATGATCGCATCTAAGGCTGCTGCGTAGCCATAACTTAAATCACCCCACATCCAGCCTGGCGGATACGGTACTGAATTATAGTCAAAATTATCTATATATATTTGACCCTTAATATGTCGAATGCCTATTTGATGAATTTTTTTAAATAAATTTAACAAATCACTGCGCTGTAATTCGGGATCACCTGAAAATTTAATATACAAATTTCCAACAAGCGTATGGTTGATGATTTTCCCATCTGTCATTAGCTGTGTTAGAAAACGATAACGTGGTCCGAGATACTGCAAGGCAGTGATTGCGGTGAATAATTTTAATGTGCTTGCAGGAGATGAGCGATAATTTGCACGATGGCTGTATATGACTTTGCCGCTATTAATGCTACTGATAACAAGTCCAATGTTAACATTAGGATTGGCGTTTTTTAGAATAGTATCGATTCCTTTGGATAAGCTATCACCGTAGCAATTAGAAAATAATACTAATGCGAAAATTAAAACTGAAGAAAAAAGATGTTTCATGCTAATAAACATTATCCGAATTGCTATTATGATTTTTTTTAATCATCATTATGATAATTAGTACTGTGATGATAACAACTGGCAAAATGACGATCCACAGATACTGCATTGCTACAACCAGTGCTAGTGTTAATACCGCAAGGATGATAGCGACTAGAATAAAGATGAAATCAGTGTACAGACCAGCAGAATACAGCGTCAATGCCAACAACAGAGCGTTGAATATTCCCGCCTGATTTTGATTCAGGGCGTTTTGCTTGATAAATATAGAGATAAAATAAGTAGTTATTAAAAGTCCTAGCCAATGCAGCACCAATTTTGTAACCGTGACAAAATAATCACTCTGATACGATGCTCTCATATACCAGATTAATCCGATAGACAGTATCATGTCAACAGCCGCCATGATACAAGTAAGTATCCAGTAACTGTTGTGATGGATTTTTACGATCAGTACGCTGGCAAAGGCAACCATAAGCATCGCCAGGCTGGTAATAAGACGCGCTTTCCAGTGCTTTCGTTGCGTTGTGAGTTGAATGAGGGTGGGTAATGAATCACGGGCCTTCGTTTTTGACATGAAATGCTCTCCTTGGTCTTACGCTAATCGATCGCAGAATAGGTGTCAACTGGATAGCTGGTGGCAATAGAATTTTATACTCAAATTGGTGGCATTATAGTCAGTGATTCGGAGTGGATGTTATTTTTATGGTGATGTCCCCAATTTGATCAGGCAATGAAGCGATCGTATGTTTAAGTTTTCTCAGGAGTATGGGCTTTATCCATGGGTGGAGTTTTTTTAGATAAAACGGTAGCTGGTTTTGTGCTGTCAATGCCTGCTTGAAAGTATCATAATGTCCGATTGTCACTTCATACCAGAATTTATGATGCTGGCGAGAGCTTAAAATATTTGCAGTTTTCTGCAAATTATGGTCGTTGATAAACTGAATGATATGATGATAGTTGTGACTGCCGGTCAGTTGTATGGTAAATTGTTTCGTAATCATTGACGTCGAGGGATGGCGAGTCGGTGTCAGCTGCCGTGTCATTTTTTTCACCTGGGGTAGTAATTGTGATGCCTTTTCAAAGTGGCGATCATAGCGATGTATGCCTTGAATACTCGCGTTGTGACGATAGCTTAAATAAGCAACCACAATAATTAACACGATGATGGCTAACCATCTGATTTTGCCTGTTTGTCGTGGTTTTTGAAATTGCGTTGATTGATTGTCTTCCATTTCATTTTAGTCATCTGGTGAGACATGGAGTTACGATTTACATACCGCTTCAAGTTCTGACGGTGACACATTGTCGCAGATAACGGCATGCCCAACACGCTGCAATAAGATAAATCGTAACTGGTTATTAAACACTTTTTTATCATATTGCATGGCACTGATAAAGTGATTGAGGTTGATGTCTCTGGGTAATGCATATGGAAGGTTGTAATGTTTTAGAAGGTCAATTATGCGTTGCGTTTCTGAAAATCCGTATTTCAATTGCGATAATTTTGCTGCTAATACCACGCCGATAGCGACTGCTTCGCCATGCAGCCACTTACCGTAGCCAGAAATATTTTCCAGAGCATGGCCAAATGTATGACCCAAATTTAGTAGGGCGCGCTGACCTGATAATTCTTTCTCATCTTGTACCACAATATCGCGCTTTATGCGACAGGCATGATAAATAACTTCAACCAGCAAATTGTGATCACCTGAGATGATATCCGCCGCATTTTTTTCTAGCATTGAAAAAAAGTCTGCATCTGTCAGCAATGCGGCTTTGATAATTTCAGCCATTCCTGTAGAAAATTCACGCGTTGGCAATGTTTGCAGCGTATCGATGTCAATGATAACTGCCTGTGGTTGATGAAATGCTCCAATCATATTTTTGCCAATTGGGTGATTAATGGCGGTTTTCCCGCCAATTGAGGCATCAACTTGTGCCAATAAACTAGTGGGTACCTGGATAAAATGCACGCCCCGTTGATAACAAGCGGCCGCAAATCCAACCACATCACCAATTACGCCACCGCCCACAGCGATAAGCGTAGTGTCTCGGTGATGCTTATTTTTTAGTAGTGAATCGATGATACGTTTCCAGGAATCAAAGGTTTTATGTGCTTCACCGTCGGGAAGTACTAGAGTATCAACATGACTCGGTTGGCACGCTGCGGCGACTGATTGCGCATAATTACAGGGGATATTGTCGCTTGTTACTAGCATGAATTTGTTTCCGGTCAAATGCTTATTAAAAATTGTATTTTTATTTATAAGACTTTTACCAATATAAATTGGGTAAGAATTTTCTATAGTATGTACCATCAATTTTTTTGTAATCATTTTTTTAAACGCTTTATGATTTCGGTGGTGATTTCTTCAGGTGTTAATTCATCAGTTATAATTATCAAATCTGCAATTTTTGCATATAGTGGCGCTCGTGAAAAGTAGAGTTTTTCAAATTTTTTAGGCATATAGTTTTTCAAAAACATCGGTCGTGTTTCTATTTTTTTAGTAATACGGTTTAGTTGAGATTTGATGGAAGTTTTTAGGTAAACAATCTGGCCATTTTCGTTTAAGAGTTCACGGTTAAGATCGCGTACCACCGTGCCGCCGCCTGTTGCAAGTATAATGCCACGCAGTTTTGTTAATTGTTTGATGATGTTGGACTCGCGTTGACGAAAACCAGACTCTCCCTCTTTTTCAAAAATCCATGGGATATCCACTCCAGTCGATTTTTCAATCTCAGCATCGCTATCAAAAAATGGTAACTTTAGATTTTTAGATAACAATCGCCCGACCGAGGTTTTTCCCGAGCCCATCGGTCCAATTAAATAGATATTCTGTATGGATTTCACTATGTTATGAATCCTTCTGTAATATTTGTGGAGTTACAAAAATTAATAACTCATTACGATGTTGTATTCTTTTTCGGTGTCTAAATAGTGCGCCTATCAAAGGCAACTTGCGTAGCAGAGGTATTCCTGTTTCAGTGCGTTCGATGCTCGTTTCAAAAATACCTCCCAAAACCACAGTCTCTCCATTTCCAACGCTGACTTGTGTTGTTATTTGTCGAGTTGTAATCACGGGGCTACCATTAAAAGTTGCTTCGCTAATTTTATCCTGATTAACCTCAAGATGTAAAAGAATCCGTCGTTTTGGCAGAAGAATTGGAGTTGCTTTAAGCCGTAAAGTTGCTTTTTTAAATGAAATGCTGGTGTTCCCCTCGCCAGTTTTTTCCTGATAAGGCACTTCCTCACCAGATTCAATCACGGCGGTTTGGCGGCTCAGTGTCATCAGTATTGGGCGTGAGATAATGCGGGCATACCCTTGTTCGGCAAGTGCATCAAGAGTGATATTGAGCCGCCGTTGTGTCGCCAGAGACAGGATCGGAATATCTATCGTATTTGAATTCTGCGAATAGTCAGTGCTTGCTGCAGTAGCGTGTTTGGCGCTGCTGCCAAATATTATTCCTAGAGAACGCAGTGCTTGGGTATTCACACTGACTAATTGCGCCTTGATAAGTATCTGCGTGTTTGGCAAATCGACTTGGTGGATGATCCGCTTAATCAGTGCAATTTTTTTGGCAGTAGTGTAAACCAAGACCTGGTTATTGCGTTTGTCGGCACTGAGTTGTGCTTTTCCGTCTTGTGGAGGCAGGCTGTGGCTCAGTAGAGTTACCACCTGGGTTGCAGTGGCATATTTCAGCGGAAAGATAACCATCTCTTGCTTGGAATCCGGTTTTGTGGCCTGCTCTGGCCAGATAAAGGGATTTCTCGCCACAGCGAAATTACAGAAAAATGATAATATATAAATTATGAATATATATTTATGAACCATGAAATAATATCCTCAGATTAATGCCTTTTTTAGTACTGTTTATTGTAATAGATTGTATTTTTATTAACCCAAATTGCGCCAGTAGATTAACTAACAAGCATTGTGTTGCTGAATAATTCCCTGTAGCGACCAAAGAGATTTGAGACTTATTGAATTTAGTATTTGTGGAGACTGGGGATTTAATTTTTATTGTGCTCGTAGCAAAATGACAGTGAAAAGTGATTTTTTGCGCCACATTCATCAACTCGTTACTGTCAATGTCTGCTGTAATAAGTTTCTTAGGGTGCAATTCGAGATAATATTTATCTTTGCTGATTTTGTGAGCTATTCGATAGATCTCACTATTTGATTGTTTGATTTCATTTCGCTTTAAGACGATAAAGTAAAAATATCCTAACAAAAATAGTATTAAATTAATTAGTATTAAGTTAGTGATTTTTGTTTTCATGATATAACAGAAAAGAAAATTTTATAGTTTTCTTGTTAAAGATATGAGTTAATAAAATTTTTTTGAAATTACGACTATGTTTTATTGCTGTAAGTAATTGATGAATCGTTTCGTCATTGTATGTTTCGGCATCTAAGGCCCAATTTTTATTGCTGACCTTCAAAGTATTTATTTTACAGTGAGGCGGTATATTATTTAATACGGATAAAATTGCTCGATAGAGACAATGATTTTCTGATTTAAGTTGTTGTTTTGTTTCAGTTTGATGTTGTTGTTGGATCAGTTGCTGGTATTTACGCTGCAGTGGTAAGTAAATTTTTTTGAGAGTTTTTAGGCTTTTATTATTTTTGGCGGTACGTTTGTGAAGAGGTTGTGCTAAGTAGGTTAAAGTAGTGACTTGTAGGCTTGACATAGAGATAATAATAATTATTAAAATGTAGTAATTTTTTTTGTGTTGTTGTTGGCGCCAGGGCAGTAAATTAATGTCCACTTAACCATCCCCAATTAGATAAGCAGAAACTGATATATCGTGAACTATTCGTTAAATATTTTTTTAAGTTTTGATTGCAAGGTATAGGAAAAGTCAGGGTTTTATGTTCCTCAGCAAGTTGTTTCTCTAGTGAGTAAATAGTTATGGGTGATCGCAGTGAGGAATCATAATTATTTTTACCTAGTGCGTCATCTAGTTTGGCCTGAAAATGCTGTGGTGGTGCATTTTCTATGTTTGTTATTATTTTAGGTTTTTCTACTGTAAGCATATAAAAATTATCATCTTTTTTTGCTACTATTATCGTTTTTTTTGTATCTGAGGAGTGCTTTAAAAAACACGGTAACCGCGCCAAGGCGCAAATATCAATGTCAATACAACGTAACCGTAATTTTAATTTTGAGAATAAAGCTGTTAGCATTTCAAGGTAATTTTTATCAGCTACAAATAATGAATTGTGATGAAAATCAAAATATAGCGGGTCGCTTTTGATATTCAATTGTGTCGTGATATATTTTTTCAGATATTTTTGCTGCTCTTTTTCAGAGAGTTTACTCTCGATTGAGAGCGTGTGATGCAGAATTTTTTGATAGGGGTAACCGACTACGATTGGTTCAGAGTGGTAATTAAGCGCATGCTTTACTTGGAGTAACTTTTCTTGCAGAATTTCAAATTGACCGTTATGACGGTAGTCTAAAATTTCATCAATTTCAATCTCTTTTTTTGTCATAAAGGATTTAGTGACAACAATATTGTTGTCAAAGATAGCAATTCCAAGTTGCTTTCTGGCGCGTAGAAAAAACATGGTTGTTAGTTTAATGCGATTGAATAAATCTACAATACCGTAGTTGTCATGCTAAACGTGCACCACGAAAAAATTTAGTAAATTTTTTGCTCATGTCTTATGGGCCGGTTTTAGTCTTTTTTTCACTATTGTTATTATCTTGGTAGCTCTCTTTACGTATACTGAGATTGTTTTACCCGATACAAATTGCTAACGGCTATGCGGTTTTTGCCAATGGTGGTTTCCGAATTAATCCGTATTTTATCATGCGTATCGTCGATCAACATAATCAAGTGATTTATCAAGCAGAGCCGCAAGTAGTCTGTGTCGATTGCATTGTGCAATCAGATGACACGGCTGGATTAGAGCGATCTCTTGCTCCACAGATTGTCGATGTCCAAAATACTTATCTCATGACTTATGGTGCGCAAGCTGCTTTGCCCATCTGGATTAATTTTATGCGTCAGTATCTTAAAGAGTCAGCCACCGGCAACGATGCCGCAACTACCGGGGTTGGTGATGGTGCGTATTAATCCGAACAGTGGGTTTGCTGGCACGCCCGAGACAGGCGCATGCGCGATTTGAGTGATTCCGTCAAGCCTTACGCACCCACGCAATACGATGCTACAACCGACGAGACCGCAACCGGTGGCGATTCTGATACTCTTCTTGACGAAGAAGATCACCTATCTTAATATTTTTTTAATCTGCTGCGGTTAAAGTAATATACATGAGAAACCATGATCGAAAACAACAAAGCCAAAATCCATTCCAGCACGTTGCTATTTCTAGTAGGCGTAGTGACTGTCTAGCACGCTCCTTTGCTACTTGGCTGGTGTGTCAGCAACGTTATGGTGAGGGTGCAGTTAAACAAAAAGCTGCGGAGGTGATTTCTGATCTTAGAGCCTCCGATGGTGGAGATGTTAAAACAGCTACTGAGAAACAAAACGATCAAATCGAAAATCTTATACCATTGTTACGCAATAAAGCAGCAGAATTGTTTTCTGAGGATGAATTCTTATCTGGAGGTGAATTATTATCTGTAGATGAATTCTTAGCTGAAGGTCCGCGCTCCGGCCAAGGTAGCTCAAATTCGGGTACTAATTACTTGCAAAATTTCTTGAATGAATATACGTCGTGGAAACAAAGTCCTGATCAATATGCTAACAATTCGGCATATTGTTTTAGGGACCCTGTTTTTATTGAACAATTTAAAAAAGTTCAAAATTTATCAGAAACAGATCGAAATAGACAACTCAAAGATTTTTGGGAGGAACAAGATGGTTATGAAGCATATGCCGAAATAATACGTGGAAAAGAGGGGAGCAGTCGATTTCTTGATGCAGATATTTTAGGTTATTTTAAAAAAAAATATCGTATAAGTTTTAAGGTTTATTTGCTAGATAAAACAGGCGCTTATATTGAGAAACCTATGTCTCTGTCATCTCAAGATCAACCTACCGTGCACCTTGCACATGTTAACTTGAGTGAAGTGCAGAAAACCAAGAGAGAAGATATTGATTTTAAAAAACTTAACAGTAGAGCCAATCATTTTGAATTACTGTTACCACAAGGTGAGAACTTCCAAAATATCACGCTTCGTAATCAGTTAACACCGAATCATTCGGCGAAAACTTCTCAAGATTGGCGTGCAAATAAGAACAAGGCCGCGGCACAGCGCTTTGGTTTGAATAAAGAGCAGGCGGAAAAATACCGTACGGCTTTTGAGGAAAAAAAATCAGAGCAAAATCTTAGTCCAGAATGGAAAGAAGGCTACGCGCTTTCGCACGTAATTCTCCCTTCTAAGGCCCAAAAAGAACCTAAGATAGATTGCAATAAGTTTGCTAAGGTATTTGAGGCCCGAAAAGTAGAGGCTGCGAAAAAAGGCCATGAAGATAAAAGCGATATCATAGCAGTTGCCCGTCACTGGTTAGATACGGTTACTGTTAAAGAAAACGCTTATCTATTTCATGGTCAAAACTTTAAAGCTGATGATATCAAGCAAAACTATGCACGTGTCATTCAAGTTGTAGACTTACTGACTCAGGAAAAGGGCGGTATTGGTAAAACTTTTCCTGAAGCGTACCACATTGAATTCTCTAAAAAACCTCAGCTATTCGTTGATCTCGCCGCTCAAATGGAGCATGATAAGCGTTTTGCAGCAGTAGCGAGACAAACAAATGTCAAGCACAGGCCATCTTCCGAAAAACTTTATGCTGGTAGCTTCGAATTTACAAAAGCATGTGATCCCAGGTCACAGCAACCCCCGGAAACCCTAGGGACAATCGAATATAGTATTCAAAAGCCAGTAGCAGCTGCTGAAGAGTTTAGTTTCAGTTTGAACTGCAAAAAAGAAGATCGCTTCGAGTGCTATCAAAAACTGGCAGCTACTTGGATAAAACTTTACCCAAACCAAAATTCAGTTACCATTGAAGAATTTAAGCCACGTGATGCCAAACACATTTTCACACAAGCATTTGCACAACAAGGAATTAAAGTAATTATAAACGATTCCTCTGATGGCTTGTCGTTTCATGGTAATGGTGGCGGAAGACACCGACTTTTTGTTGATCAGAGCCTGAGTGGTTCTAGAAAGGAACCCAAAACTCCTGACTCTCAAGGAAGAGATCAAAAAGTTCCTACCTTCAGTGGTGGATAAATCTAAAGCTACCTTGGTGATGCTGCGATATCATGTTCAGTATGTACAACGGGAACTTCAATTTCTGTCCCAAAAAGTTTATCTAAATACGTGAAGGTGGAAGCATAGTTACCGCGAGCCATTGAATGATGCAGTGTATGGTGGCGAGTGTTGCATAGAAAAGGAAAATATTTCAAGAGTTTGACGGGTGTATTTGAGTGAATGTTGAGTTCGCGCGCGGTGCGGTAAAAAGCGTAACACCACACAATATATGCACTCACGCTGTTGTCTAACATGATAATAATGGCAAATGCAAAAATAATCCCGAGAGTGCCTCCCATCCATTCCAGCGGATGGGCATAGATAAAGTCCATCGGGAAAGGAATATGTGCCTTATGGTGAATGCGATGAACACGACGCAACATGGTTTTATTCTTATGCAAGAAGCGATGCCAGAAATAAAACAGCATGTCATCACAAAACATAATAAAAACAAACTGTAGCACAAAAGCAGTGAGTCCAGGCCATTTGATAGGAAAATATTGATGAAAGGCCAGCGTGCCAAAAAACGACAGCGCCAGCAGCATAGCCGTATTTACCAAGATTAATGGTACTCTTTTATAGAACGTTTTTTTATCACCATAACGGCAAAAGTAGGTGTAAATAAACCCAAGTATAGCCAGTGACGAAAAAATGATTAGGGTAATGGTGCTGACGAACATAATATTCCTTTAAAGGTTGTATCAATAACTTCCAAGGTTTTATTAATCTCTTTCTCACCGTGTGCAGTTGATAAAAAAATCGCCTCATATGGTGAAGGAGCCAAATAAATTCCCCCTCTAAGCATAGCATGAAAAAATTGTTTAAATCTCTCCATATCACATGCTATGACGTCTTTATAACGGATTACTTCATCTTTTTCAGTAAAAAACAAACCAATTAAACCACAAAATGTATTAACCGTTAATGGAATGCTTCGCAGATGGGCTTTTTCCTCTATTGCGGTGGCGAATAGCGTTGTGGTGGCAGTGAGCTGTGCGTGGATATTACGCTCTTCAATGAGTTGCAATGTAGCCAGCCCAGCAGCCATGGCCACCGGATTACCGGATAGTGTGCCTGCTTGATAAACGGGCCCTTCAGGTGCCACCATCTTCATCAATTCAGCGCGACCGCCATAAGCCCCAACGGGCATGCCGCCACCGATGATTTTTCCAAGTATCGTGAGGTCGGGTATCACGCCATATAGCGCCTGAGCACCGCCTGCAGCGACACGGAACCCGGTTATGACCTCGTCAAATACTAATAGAGCGCTGTGTTGATCGCACAATTGTCGCAGACCCCGCAAAAACTCGGTTGTAGCAGGTATAACATTCATATTTGCTGCAATCGGCTCTAGCACAACAGCAGCGATTTGTTCGCTATGATTTTGAAATAACGATTTGACTGAATCAAGGTCGTTGAATGTGGCAGTCAATGTGTCTTCAACCACATTTCGTGGCACACCAGGGCTACTGGGAACGTCAAAGGTTAACGCACCTGAACCGGCTTTGACTAAAAAAGAATCGGCATGACCATGATAGCAGCCTTCAAATTTGATGATCTTATCTCGACGGGTTGCGGCGCGAGCCAAGCGAACGGCGCTCATCGCTGCTTCAGTTCCTGAGCTGACCAAGCGTACTGATTGCATCGATGGGATAAATTTTGTGATTTTTTCAGCGAGCAATACCTCTGCTTCGCATGGGGTGCCAAAGCTCAAGCCTTGTGCGGCAGCTTTTTGAACTGCTTCGACTACCGTAGGGTGGGTATGGCCCAATAACATTGGACCCCATGAACCGACGTAATCAATGTAATGATGATTATCGACGTCGGTGAGGTAAGCACCTTTTGCAGACTTGATGAATCGTGGAATACCCCCCACTGCGTTAAAGGAACGAACTGGTGAATTGACTCCTCCTGGCATATAATTTTGTGCTTTACGTAGCAAAGCAGCTGATTTATCGGTTTTATGAATGTTACGCGCGGAGGTCATTGGTCCTCTTACAATAATTATTATACTCTGTGAGGTTATTATGCCATATAAAAAATATATGTGCTTGTTGTGCGGTTACATTTACGACGAACAGCAAGGTTGGCCTGAAGACAATATCGAACCAGGAACCCGCTGGGAGGATGTTCCCGAAGATTGGTTATGCCCTGAGTGCGGCGCAATGAAAGCAGATTTTGAAATGGTCGAGGTGTGACTGCTTCTTCATTGACTATTCAGAACCGCGAGTAGCACGATTACGATAAGTAACACCGATGGGATTTCGTTGAAGTAACGAAAAAATACATGCTTTTTTTGGTTGCGGTTGTTAGCAAAGTCATAATAAAACTTGATGCAAGCAAGGTTGAATAACCACAACACAGCAACCAAAAGGAGTTTAATATGCATCCACATCGCGTGTTCAAATTTCGGTAAGTTTGCATAAAGCAACCAAAAGCCGAAGGCAGAGGCCAATATGCCGGATGGTAATGTGATGTAGAATAATAGCTTATGTTCCATTATGTGAAATCGTTTTCGGCCACTTTCGTCCTCGGGTGGGCACATTGCATGATAAACAAACAATCTCGGCAGATAAAATAATCCCGCAAACCAAGTAACAATGAAGATAATGTGGAAACCTAAAACCCAAAGCATAGTACTCTCCTTAACTGACAACTATGCTAAGTGCCGCCGGCGACGTCGTCAACTGAATTACTTATGTGATCGATTTGAGTCGTTAGTCATAATCTTAGAAAAAGCAGTTGAGTCACGATTTCTGGCGTACCGTCTGGATTTATCTTGTTATATAAAAATTCTTCTCATCACCAACAAGGTTGACCGCGATAATCTTTATTACACGATCTAAATCAAGCTATTATACGATTTAATCGCGCGCAACCGCTTTTTTAGGATAATCGAAGATTGTCGGTGTGTAGGACTGTGTTTTCGAATTAGGGTATAATATTTTTGTTGACATAATTGAGAATTGACTCTACTAAGCATAAACTAGATACTATTAGCCATGAATACAACCGAACGCGTCATTTTTACCCAGGCAGCTGCCAACAAAGTTCACAGCTTGATTGTAGAAGAGGGCAATCCAGAACTCAACCTGCGGGTCTTTATCACCGGCGGTGGTTGTTCAGGCTTCCAGTACGGTTTCACCTTCGATGAGACCATTAACGGCGACGATTTGGTGATCAAAAAATCGCTTTTGGAAGACGCAGAAGAACAGGACGAAGAAGGTGGTGAAGGTGGTGGCGGCACTATTAGCCTAGTTCGCTTGTTGGTGGATCCATTGAGTTTGCAGTATCTTGAAGGTGCTGAAATTGATTATCGCAAAGACGTGAACGGGGAGCAGTTTGTCATCAGAAACCCTAATGCTAAGACGACTTGTGGCTGTGGCTCTTCCTTTTCAACTTAGAACGTATGCATCAAATCGGCTGCTTTTACCTTCGTAACTGAGCGTTGGTTTTGGCCCGGCAATTGCTGCGGCGTGTCGAGGACGCTTCACAACGACGCGATGTGTCGCGTGCTGCAGTGCTAATTCGAGTACCTGCGGGCTATCTTTATCGTCACCAACCACTTGCCTTAGCATGCGCATTTCTTTTTTTGCCAATGCAGATTTGTTGTCTGGCGGGTACATCGGATCATAATAGATAATCTGTGGTTTATTGTTTAGTGAGTTTAGAAACTCAGCCGCATTACTTTGCTGCAACATTAACTTCAATGGTTGAAACCATTGTTGTTGGCTGGCGCGGGCAATGGCATCTTCCACTAGTGCTGCAATAATCGGGCTGCGCTCCAACATTACAACCTCGCAACCTAGGTCAGCAAGTACAAAACCATCACGTCCTAATCCGGCGCTTAAATCTATTACTCTTGGATGTGAGTATTTTTTTAATCCAATCGCACGAGCAATCAATTGTCCTCGTCCGCCGCCGTACAAACGACGATGACGCAACGGTCCGTTGATGAAATCGACATATAGTGGTTTCCAATGAGGTTGTTGAGGAAAAACTAATTCCAGTCGGGTGGATGTGACACACAACATTGCAGTGTAGGTGGTATTACCCAGCTTGGTTAGCGGTAGCTGTAATCGTGCTGCTAATTGTTTGGCACGGTGACTATTTTCTGATTCAACAAAACAAACGGCTATTGCTTTCATCGTTTTAAGAGTTTTTCAATACAAGCTAAAAAAGATCCACAAATATCAACTTTGCTTTGGGCCTCAATTTCACGGACACCCGTTGGGCTAGTGACATTAATTTC
The DNA here is from genome assembly GCA_963922495.1 of uncultured Coxiellaceae bacterium. Lineage (GTDB taxonomy): Bacteria > Pseudomonadota > Gammaproteobacteria > Coxiellales > Coxiellaceae > CAWUIH01. The sequence goes on from CAWUIH010000012.1 coordinate 20,393, forward strand.
AGTAAGATAGTCGCCGATTACATCCAATCCGACAAACCATAATCCTTTTTCGCGTAGTGTGGGCCCAACTATCGCTGCGATTTCTTTATCGCGTTTACTCAGTGGTTTTATTATAGCGTTTGCGCCTACAGCAAGATTACCGCGTAAATCGTTGTGGCTTGGGATGCGTGCTAAGGCATAGGGTACGGCCTCACCGTTGATTAATAAAATACGTTTATCACCCTCGGCGAGTTCTGGAATGTATTGTTGTGCCATGATGGTTTGGGTTCCATAGCTAGTGATATTTTCTAAAATAGCGTTGGTATTACATTCTTGGATTTGTAAACGAAAAACGGAGCGTCCACCCATACTATCTAGCGGTTTGACGACGATGTCTTGGTGAGTGTTGAGAAATTCTAAGATTAACTTAATATTGGCTGAAATTAATTGTGGGGTGCAAATGCTTGGGAAATAGCTGGTATAAAATTTTTCGTTTACGTCACGTAAGCTCGCAGGTTTGTTGATAACAAGCAATCCTTTGGATTCTGCTAATTCGAGTAAATAGGTTAAATAGATGTACTGCATGTTAAATGGTGGGTCTTTTCGCATCAACAGTACATCTAATTCGTGTAAAGGAATTTTTTTAGCGGGCGATAAATTGTACCAATGGGTATGTGATTCAGTAACTATTAATTGTTGCGCCTGGCCATAAACGGTACCGTTTACTGCGAATAAGCTTTGTGGTGTAAAATAGAAAAGGAGATAGTTGCGTTGTTGTGCCGCCAATAAAAAAGCAAAGCTGCTGTCTTTTTGAATATTTATTTTCTCAATAGGATCCATCAAAATTCCCAACCTAACGACCATATTAATTTTCCTGTGGTTGTTCGTGTGCAGCGGCTAGAGTTGCTAAATGTGCAATGACTTCATAGGCATACCATTTGGTGTGTTGAGTGGTTATTTCTTGAGGTGGAAATGCTAAAAATAGTGCCTCTGATTGGTTGAGATTTTCATTAGCTTTAGCAGTGGGATGAGAACGATAAAAGCCGCTGACCATCTGGCCGTCAATCAAATAAATTACCGGTTCTGCAACTGCATTATTGATGGTGTCAAAACTATAAATTCCTTCCTGGATTAATGCTTTGGTAATTGGTTTATTACCTTTGGTCGTAGACATCCGAGTGCGTTGTTTACGATTAAGCTGTGATAATTCTTCAGCAGTTTTGATCATAATCACACCCATACCGTAGGTTCCGGCATCTGCTTTGACAATTAAAAAGGGTTCTTGCTTAATATTATATTGAAGATATTTTTTGCGGATTCGGTTTAGGAGTGCATCGGCACGCTGTACCAAACACGCTTCGCCCTCTTTTTTTAAAAAATTCACTTCCGGGCATTGGTCAAACAGTGGTTGTAATAACCAAGGGTCAATGTTTAATTCAATAGCGAGTGATTTAGCAACCTGTGCATACGCTTCAAAATGGTGAGATTTTAGACGTGCCCCCCAGCCTAAATCAACCCGAGGTAAGACTGTTTGCTGTAAATCATCAAAAATTTCCGGTACTGTTCGCGATAAATCGTTATTTAACAGCGCGACAGGTGGAAAAAATCCATTACCTCCAAGCCGGTGATCGTTTCGAATCAGCGGTTCTAACGTGAGCTGCTGGCCGGATGATAGAGTAATCGTTTGTGCTGTCGTGACTTCGGTATTCAAGCTGCCGATTCGAGTCTGGATTCCAGCGTGACTAGCAATTTGCTGCAAGGTAGCAAGACTTTGGAGATAATGGAGGTTGCGGGTGTGGTTTTCAGGAATCAAAAGCAGTTTATCAAGTTGCGGAAAGCGCTTGGCAAGTGTTGCTTTGAGTATCGCCGCCGCTTGCGGAATGTGCCGTGGATGGAGGTTATTAAAACCTGCTGGAAATAAATTGGTATCTACCGGTGCGAGCTTAAATCCACAGTAGCGAATGTCAACTGAGGTATAAATAGGGGCCTGGGTCTGTTGCCACTGTTTCTCAAACCAGTTTTCAATGGTATCCTTTTGGCTTTGCAAACGTTGATCAATTTGAAATAAAGATTTTAAATACAAGTGCTTGCTTTCAATATTACTTTTGAGTTGAGTCATTTTCGTTCCTTGCTAAGGTAACTTTATCATATTTTTTGAAAATAAAAGATGCGCGGTTGGATTGGTAAAATTATAGGTATATCTTTGGGCTTGCTACTTACCGGTAATGTGGTTGGTATTGCGTTGGGATTATTCATCGGACACCTTTATGATAGTGGCGCAATGGGTCGCCGCTGGTCACTATTTGCTAGGAGTAGTGGTTCCAAGCGTCGCGCAACGCAAGGCTCTGTTCAGGGGACATTTTTTAATACCAGTTTTTTGGTAATGGGCTACGTTGCTAAATCAGATGGTCGTGTTTCTGAGAATGAAATTCGTCAGGCACGTCACGTGATGCGGCAAATGAGCTTGGATGAAGCGATGAAACTTGAAGCTATACGTTTGTTTAATGAGGGGAAATCGGCGCAATTCAACTTGCAAATTGCGTTAGAGCGTCTCAAGCAAGCGTGTGTGTTTCAACCCAGTTTATTAAGAGTATTTTTGGATATGCAGGTTCAGATGGCATGTGCTGATGGGCAATTGTTAACGCTACATAAGCGTTATGTGTTGGAAACAATGAGTCGATACTTGGGTGCGACAAATTATCGTTTTGAGCAGTTTAATTCAGAGCGCGCGGATCAGCAAAGCAACCAACGACAATATAATTATCGCCGACCGTCGCCACAAAATATATTGCCAGATGCGTATAAATTGCTGGGTCTACAGCCAAGTGCAACGCCATCGGAAATTAAAAAAGCTTATCGGCGATTAATGAGCCAACACCACCCAGATAAACTGATTGCCAAAGGGGTGCCACCCGAAATGATAAAAATGGCTACAAAAAAAACTCAACGTATCAAAGCGGCCTATGAGGCGATTAAAAAAGCCAGAGGATTTTAATATGATATCTCCGATTATTTCCGCCTCGATTTTATCAGCGGATTTTGCACACCTTGCTGATGACGTCCGGCGTGTGGCAGAAGCCGGCATCCATCAATTGCATTTTGATGTCATGGATCATCATTATGTACCCAATCTAAGTTTTGGTGCGGTAGTTTGCCAGTCGTTGCGAAATGCTAGTATCACACTGCCAATAGATGTGCATCTCATGGTGGAAAATCCAGAAAAATATATTGAGCCATTTGCGACAGCGGGAGCTAATGCAATTACGTTTCATCCCAGTACGGTTGCTGACGTTGCAAAAATGATTGATATGATAGAGTCTTTTGGAATGCAGGCAGGGATTGCAATCAATCCTAATGAAGCGGTCGATACCCCTCCTGAAATATTACGGAGACTCAACATGGTGTTGATTATGTCGGTTTACCCTGGTTTTGGCGGGCAATCTTTTATTGAATCCAGCATTACCAAAATAGCGCAGCTCAGACGTTTATTCCAGTGCAAAGGTATTACTGCTTACGTCGCAGTTGATGGTGGTGTTAAGTCTGAAAATATTCAAAAAATCCATCAAGCAGGCGCTGATTTTTTTGTGATAGGTTCGGGAATTTTTGGTGCTGTAGACTATAAACAAAAAATGCAACAAATCAAACAAGCGTTAGCCTTGGATTGAGTAAATCCGAATTTTGGTTCCTAGTAATAGGCATTAGTATTTTATAGCAAGTGGTTAAATCCAATAAGCAATATTCGTCATTGCTTTGGCTTGGAGGCGCATTAATTTTTTAATCGCTGATGGTAATTCACGCGCGCCGCGTTGGTGTGCATGTTTTCCATGTTCGATTTCATCTTGTTGCATTTGTTCAACGATGGCGCGGCTCTTTAAATCTTGTGGTGGTAATTTATCAAGATGGCCTTGTAGATGGGTTTCGACTTGCTTTTCGGTTTCTTCTACAAACCCCAAACTCCATTCGTCACCCAGTAAACCGGCAGCCACACCCGTGACATAGGCACCACCGTACCAAATCGGATTTAGGAGGCTGCGACGGCCATTGAGTTCGATTAACCGTTGGTGGCACCAGTTGAGGTGATCAGTTTCTTCCTTGGCAGCTTGTTTAAGAAATGCTTTGATTTCAGGATTAGTTGCCACCGAGCACTGGCCGTCGTAGAGTGCTTGAGCACATACTTCGCCACAGTGATTGACACGCATATAACCGATGCTTTGTTTGAGTTCGTGATTATTTAAATTAGGCTCTGCTAATGATTCCGCAGGATTAGGGCGGTTCCCCGATGGCGAGCCAAATACTGCATTTATTCCTGAACAGAGCTCAATTAAGATATGATCTAATTTCGTGAAATAACGTCGTGAAGCCATTTTTTATTTAAACCTTATTTTTAACTCCAAAGATAGCAACAAGGCGTGTCAAATGCTATAAAAGATCACTCTCAGATTGTGAGCGACATCGCTGTTCGAATTCGAACCTTGCCTTTGTGGCGTGAGAGTTAGCAGCCGAATTCGGAGTTTTGACAATCCTATTATGGTTTAGAGTCCTTTCGGGGCGTCAGTCTTAACAGTCTAATACCCATAAATTTATCGCCATTGTTTGAAAAGTCATAAGCAATTTGAGCTGTGCCGCTGATGGCGCAAGCGCTGCAGCCATTTTTTAGCTGCTGTGTAAATACGAGACGATACTGACCGTTGGCTAATTTTTTTGTGGATGGAAATCCAAGAATTTGCCAAGTGCTAATTTGTGGATATTGCTTGGCAAGTGATGGGTAATTCGTGGCTTCCCGTAGAGTTTTTCGCTTAATAAAAACTGGCAATGATAAAAATTCCCCAGCTTTGGTAACGATGAAATAACTGTGATGCATTTCAGACACATAAGGATACTCAGCGCGAATAACACTAATATTCCGATATTGTTTGAGTTTGCTGATTAAGCCACCGTTAGTGAGTTGAAAGAAGTTCAGAAACTGTTGGCACGCTCGATGTTGGTGCATAACTTTATGGATACAGTTTTTGTAATTTTTGCTAACGTCGGTAATTTTACATGATGAAGATTCAATTTTATTGAGGCAATTATGCATATATTGGCTGTTAATCCCACCAATAAAATCTACCACAGTGGTCGGTTTCGCGACCGCGTTTACGGTGCCCGCTGTTAGGCTAGCGATAAAAAGAATCGGCGAGTATTTCATGACACGCTCTCTTAAATTCAATATGTGTATGATATTATAACTTTGATTGTTATGACAAGTTTTAAAAATAAAAAATATTTTTTCCCATCAAGCCACAGCCCTCAAAGGTGTCGCACATCTCCAAAGGTTGTTTCTTTGTGACACAACTATTAAACTTGTAAAAAGTAGTTGGGTCACGATTTCTAGTGTATCATCTTGATTCATTTCGCTATATAAAGACTCTTCCCATAACCAACAAGGCGATTGTGGCAATTTTTATTACGCAATCTCAATCAATCTGTTACGCGATTCTAATCGTACTCAAGTGCTTTTTTTAGGTTAAAGAATTTTCTTAACGGCAGGCTCTAGACATTCCTATCGTGCTTTGCGAAACTGCCTGAAAAATGATTGTATTACCTTGAGAGTAGTAATGGCGAAAACCACCGCATCACAACTTGATTTAGAGCGTCAACCGCTGAGTGAATTTACAGAAAAAGCTTACCTTGATTATTCTATGTCAGTCATTTTGGATCGTGCGCTGCCAAAAATTGCAGATGGGCTTAAGCCGGTGCAGCGTCGTATTATTTATGCAATGTCGGAATTGGGTTTAAAATCAACAGCCAAATATAAAAAATCAGCACGAACTGTGGGTGATGTACTTGGTAAATTTCATCCTCATGGCGATGCGGCGTGTTATGAGGCCATGGTGCTTATGGCGCAGCCATTTTCGTTCCGCCATCCTTTTGTCGATGGTCAGGGTAACTGGGGAACTTCTGATGATCCGAAATCGTTTGCAGCTATGCGTTACACTGAAGCACGGCTATCGGGTTATGCTCAATTACTGTTAAGTGAATTGGAGCAAGGCACAGTCGATTGGGTGCCGAACTTCGATGGCACTCTGGAAGAACCAGACGTGTTGCCAGCACGCTTACCCAACTTGTTGCTCAATGGAGCTTCAGGTATTGCAGTGGGAATGGCGACTGATGTGCCGCCTCATAATCTTAACGAAGTGGTGGATGCTTGTGTGTATTTGCTCGATAACCCCCAAGCAACCCTGTGCGAAGTGACAGAGTTTATTAAAGGCCCAGATTACCCAACAGATGCCGAAATCATCACCTCACCGAATGATATTCGAGAAATGTATCATAGTGGACAGGGGAGTATTCGGATGCGTGCTGTGTATGTTCGAGAAGAGGGCGACGTGATCATTACCGCGCTACCGCATCAAGTTTCTGGTAATCGTATTCTAGAGCAAATTGCGCAACAAATGCTTGCAAAAAAATTATCAACGGTGGCAGATATTCGTGATGAATCTGATCACGAAAACCCTACTCGGTTAGTCATTACGTTACGTTCTAATCGCGTCAATGCGCATGAGGTGATGGCGCACTTATTTGCAACGACTGATTTAGAGCGTGTTTATCGTGTTAACTTAAATGTTATTGGCTTAGACGGCTTACCTCAGGTTAAAAATCTACTGACAATGCTGCACGAGTGGTTAGAATTTCGTCTGATAACAGTTAGGCGACGACTACAGTATCGCTTGGATAAGTTGTTGGCGCGTTTGCACATTTTAGATGGTTTGATCATTGCCTTTTTGAACTTAGATGAATTGATTGCCATTATTCGCAAAGAGGACAAACCAAAGCCTGTGCTGATGCGGCGCTTCAATTTCAGTGATCGGCAAGCGGAATTTATCTTAGAGACGAAATTACGTCAATTGGCTAAGTTGGAAGAAACTAAAATCAAAACGGAACAACGAAAGCTTGCTGAGGAGCGCGATAGCTTGCAAAAAGTACTTGCTTCTAAGGCTAAACTCAAAAAACTACTGCGTAATGAACTAACAACCGACAAAAACGCTTTTGGTAATCAGCGCCGTTCCATGATTGTGGAGCGTCCAGTAGCGAAAGCGATGAGTGAAGAGGAAATGATTCCCTCTGAGCCGCTGACTGTGGTGTTGTCGAGTAAAGGGTGGGTGCGTGCTGCCAAAGGTCATGAAGTCGAGGGTGCAATGCTCAATTATCGAGCGGGCGATACGTTTTTGATACAAACTAAGGGTCGCAGCAATCAGTCGGTAGTTTTTTTGGATTCCAGTGGTAAAAGCTATTCATTGGGCGCCCATACTCTACCTTCTGCACGAGGCTTGGGTGAGCCATTGACGGGCCGTCTAAAATCAACGCCAGGCGCTAGTTTTGTCAGTGTTATGATTGGGAGTGACAGCGATCTCTATTTATTAGCCTCTGATGCGGGATATGGATTTTTAACAGAATTAAAAAATCTGCAGGTGAAAAGTCGTTCTGGTAAAGCTGTGATAAAATGTCCATCGGGTTCTCATGCGCTAATGCCGATTAGAGTCACTGATAAGGACAACCAACGCATTGCAGCAATTACCAATGAAGGTCGTTTGCTAATTTTTGCCGTGGCTGAATTGCCACAGTTAGTGAAAGGTAAAGGCAATAAAATCATTAAGATTGCTGCAGATCGGGTGACAAATCGCGAAGAATATTGTGTCGCAATTGTGTTGTTGAATGCAAACAGTTCGGTGGCAATTTATTCAGGAAAAAGAAAAATAGTACTAAAATCTAAGGACTTGAGTAATTTTGAAGGAGAGCGCGGGTTGCGTGGACAAAAACTCCCGCGTGGCTTGAGGAAAATAGACCATGTTGAAGTGATCTGAGGTGGGCATCACTCAGATGACATCATTTCTTTGGAGAAGATGAATGCAGGTTGAAGCAAGTTATATCCAAACTAACCTCATTAAAGGTGAAAAATTATACTTTTGTACTCGTCCGCACTGGGTGGTTTTTTCCCCTGGCTTTTTGACCTTGCTGGCGGCTGTGGCATTTACACTGTGGGCATCGAACATTCATTCACTTAGACTGGAAATTTTCATCCGTGTTCCCGTTTATCAAGTTATTGGTTGGGTTATCTTTGCAATAGCTGTATTTCGTCTGGCGGCAGCAACGATTTTTTTTACCACTTCCGAATACGGAATTACTAATAAACGCATCATTATGAAAACCGGATGGATAGAAAGAAAATCGGTGGAAGTATTTTTAGAAAAGTTAGAAGCAATCAATGTGTATCAGTCGATACTGGGGCGAATTCTCGATTATGGTACCATCACGGTGGTTGGAACTGGAGGCACTCAGGATTTTTATATTAACGTACCACGTCCGCTGGAATTTAGGCATTATGTGCAAAATCAAGCGAGTCAAGTCAAGTTATCAGATTAATCAATGTCTTAGATGGCCTTCCTGGTATTTCACGCACCAGTTTTGGAACTAAATATCCTGCTAACTTAGCAGTGACTGTCTTCATGATATGTCGCGCCTCTTGTTCGGAAACGTCAAAATGTGCTGTGCCTTCCACTTTATCTGGTAAATGTAAGTAGTAGGGTAAAATACCGCAATCGAATAATTTTTCGCTCAGTCTAATTAAGGTACTGGCATCGTTATTAATATTTTTTAGCAATACTGTTTGATTTAATAGTGTGACACCGTGCTGTTGTAGTCGCGCACAAGCAGCCATCACATCATCGTTAATTTCATTCGGGTGGTTGCAGTGGGTCACCATCACTTTTTTTAAGTAAATTTGATCTAAGCAATCTAGCAAGCTGTCTGAAATACGTTCGGTTAACACAATAGGCAAGCGTGAGTGGAAGCGTAATGTCTTCACATGACTGATTTTCTGCAACTGTGATGCAAAATCCAGAATTAAATGATCTTTAGCCATCAGCGGATCGCCGCCACTGAGAATAACCTCGGAAATATGCTTATCTGCTGTAACATAGTCAATAATTTGGGTAAACCCTGCTTTGCCAGGAGTATTTTCATGATAGGAAAAGTGTTGGCGAAAACAGTAGCGACAATGTACCGCACATGCTTGAGTGAGTGTAACTAAGACGCGTGATTGATACTTATGAATTAAACCTGAGATAGGGTTAAGTTTTTGTTCTCTCAAGGGGTCAAGCTCAAACCCTGGTGTGGAAATATTTTCTATCGTTTGTGGCAGTACTTGCAATAGTAACGGATCTTGAGGGTTGCCGCGCTCCATTCTGTCTACAAAAGACTGGGTCACCCGTAGTGGGAAGTGTATGGGCTGATTAATTTTCAACGAAATGCCGAGCTCATCGGCAAGTTGCTGTAGAGTTTTTACAGAGCTTTTGAGGATAGACTGCCAATCATTACATATTTGATTCATAGTTAAAATTATAATCGAAAAAATTGGAGTAAGAAACGTTCTGCTTGGTAAAAATAATATGTTGAATTGTGGAATCAGTAAATTTTCTTAATGACCTATCCTTCGCAAAAGAGAAAGATCCCGCTACAGCTTTTTTCATTAGTTGCTGAAACATTGCTATTGTAACATTCGCTGTAAAACGGTTTTCAAAGCAACTATAAATTGAATGTTGGAGTTAGGAAATTGTACGCTATAAGAAATAATCCTTTATAGCTACTTTAACCTAGAAAAAGCAGTTGGATCACAATTTTTGGTATACCATCTTGACTTCTCATTATGTAAAAATGTTTCTCACTACCAACGAAGGTGACCGCGACAATTTTCATTACATGATCTTAGTCAATATGTTACACGATTTAACCGCGCCCAACCGCTTTTTCTAGGATGACTGCTAACTTTACAAAAAATGACTTTTAAGTGATTGAAAAATGATAATGATCTTGAGCACGGTTTATAGTGCAAAAGATGCAAGATATTAATTTTAATAAATATTCATGAACAGCAAATGAGTCTTAAGACTTGAGGAAATCATCGTGAAGTTTTCGTTAGTAGCTGGTTAAGAAAATTAAGATTTAATTAAAAAAACCTTGAACCTTAAGAGGGAATTAAATACAATTCACTTCATAATATGGGTAAAGGGGTTGAAGTTATCTCATGGTGGAACAGGGTTGGCGGTTGTGAAAAAGGACGTGCTTTTTTAATCACATCTACACACTATCAATAACATTGAGCTATGTGGTCTTTCTGCATCAAAAAAACATATCCCTCATGTTGCTGAGCTTGTTATCTTAATTGTAATAATAGCTTAGGCATTCTCACGGATTGAGTCATCATACAAAATTAGAATTTGGTGAGTTTCATGAAATATTTTAAGAATTATGTATTTGGTTTATCAGTTGCTTTTTGCGCTCAGTGCGCATTTTCATCATCGCAAATGAAAGCAAATAAAGAAAGTTTTGGTTTTCAATTATATTCAACAAAAGATCTTAAAGCTGCACGACAATTAGCACATAAATTAAAAAAACTGAAAAAAATCCAAATTTTTGAAACAGGACGCATTGGCAATCAACGATACGTGGTTGTTTATGATCAATTTCAAAAAAATCCTCAATCAAAATCTTTTGTTAAGGCGCATGCGGATTTACTTTATACTCAGCATGCTAAGATAGTTCCTCTGCAAGGAAGGAAGCGTGTAATAGCAGAAACTCAAACCCGTCCTGTTTATGGACTGGAGTTATTTGCAACCAACAACTATGATTATGCTAATCAATTTGCTGAAAAATTTAACTTGCATAAATATTATGATATTTATCAAACTAATAAAGGATCATTCGACTTATATCATGTCATCTACGGAACAGAGCAATCTGCTAATAATAAGTCATCACTATTAATCAGTAAGCCAAATAATATCACTAAATTTAACCCAAAGTTAGTTATACTCAGACAGAGTAAGTTAATGAGTGAAATTCCTACAACTAAGCCATTATATGGGTTTGAAATATATCGTAATAGTAATTTTGGAAAGGTAAATCAGTATAGGATGAATTTGGGAGAAAGAAATTCATCACAAATTTATACTTTCGGAAAATCTAAAAAAAATCAGTATCAACTGGTATATGGAAAAGTGTTCACACTACTTAATGCCAAAACCGATTGGGATGTAGATTTTAAAAAAATACAGGCATATAATCCGACTATCATAAGCCTTAAAAATGCCCGCCGCTATTGCCCGCCAAAAATTTACCATTTTACCGTAAACTCGGGTTCGATGTACACCAATATAAAGAGATATAGCAAACAATTTAACTATAAGTTACTTTGGAAGGTAAGAAATCCAGTTTCTGGGGCAAAAGCAGATTTAATCATCTCTGACTCAAGTAACTTAAAATCTAAGTTTCCAATCAGTATTTTGAAAAAAATTACAACTCCTTATCCAATCCAAGTGGTAGTCTGGAATAAAAATCGTGTTATTTGTGTGACTAATAATAATTCATGTGCGTGAGGTAAGAAAAAATGAGTAATAAAAAAGTAATACTAGTTTCAACATGTTTAGCTTCAGTCATGTTAGGTGGATGTGCAAATAAAAATTTAAGCTCGCAAATTAATGATGTTTATAACAAAACAGAAAATAAAGTTAATAGCTCATTGACTTCAAAGAAAAAAGAAAAGCCTAAGAAATTTATTGTTAGTGACAAGCAATATACCCATTTTAGCTATAAAAATATGTTACCGAGCTGGGAAACTAAGCGTGTTGAAATTCATGCCTATCAGCAACCACTAGTGAAAATAATGAACATCTTATTTCCTAATAATGAAATAAATATTTCTTATGATTCAGGTATGGCAAACAAATTAGTAAATATTAATTATTGTGGCAATATTATTGGAGCATTGAAATACTTAATGAACAAAAATAATATTTACTTTCAACTCTCTGGAACTAATCAAATATTATGGACTGCCACAGAAAGTAAAGTATTTAATATCGCCTACTTGCCAGGCAGCACGCAATTTAGTGTGGGTGGTTCTGCTCAAAGTCTAAAAGCAGGAACTGATAGTAATAGTAGCTCAAGCACTAATGACAACTCTGCTTCACTTAAGGGTAAGCTCAGCGTTTGGAAGGACATTGAGTCATCAGTTCATCATTTGCTCTCCAAGTCAGGAACCATGACAACGGATCAATCTTCTGGAACAATCACGGTGATTGATAAACCGTTAAATGTTAAACGCATTGGTCGTATTATTAATCAATATAATACTACGTTGTCTAAGCGTGTCAGAATTAAAATTAAAGTCTTAGAAGTTCAGCTCAACAAGCAGCACCAATATGGCATTGATTGGAGTCTCGTTTATAAGGGTATGACTTTGGGGTCTATTGATCAGAATACGCTCGACACTGTATCCAGTTTTTCAGTTGATACTCAAGGTGCTACAGGTGATAGTGCGGGTGATTGGAAAAATACAAACGCAATGATTAATGCGCTAGATGGTCAAGGAAAAACTTCAATGATCGATGAGCCTACAATCACATCGTTAAATAACTCTCCCAATACATTTTCTGTGACTGATAGTTTGGCTTACATTAAGTCTAGCCAATCAACTTCAACTTATGAAAATGGTTCACATACATTAAGTTATTCTGTTACACCAGACAATGTGATTACAGGATTGAGAATGACATTAATTCCTCATATTCAGGGTAATAAAGTGTATTTATCAATTGATGGCAATCTATCAGTATTGAAGAATCTGACTACAAAAGAGTTTGGTGCTACTTCAAAAGATGGAAATACTTATGAATTGCAGTTGCCTGATGTGACTTCAAAATCTTTTAACCAGAGAGTAATGGTCAAAAACAACAACTTGTTAGTTCTAAGTGGTTTAAGAACTGTAGATGGGAAAATCAATACAACGAAAAATTTTGGTATAGAAGCGCTTGGGCAAAATGGAGAAAATTTAAGTACCAAAGAGCTCGTTGTTTTGATTCAACCAACAATTGTTGGATAAAACCTCATGATTGATTTAATATACGATATTTATAGTGTTTCAATAAAAGGGAAAACAAGAAAAGAAATTTTAAAACTTATAAAGCATGAAAATCTATCTTATATTTTATTAGGGAAGGATCGAGTGAGTTTTTCCAGGTCGAAAGGAGTTTCTTTTCCTGATTTATTGATTAGTAAAATAAATAAACCATCATTTATTTTTGTAAAAAATGTTGAAAAATTTAAAAGCTATTTAATGATTTATATTTCTGAGGAAATAGTATTTTCAGGAGTGGTGAATAATAATGAAATAGAAAAAAAATTAGAAATAAATAGATCTAAAATAAACGACAAATTACATTATTTTACTGAAGGCTATTCTGTTCAATTTAACTTCCTTGCAGTAAGGAAGGAAATAACAACACCGACGAAGAAAAGTGAGTTATCACCTTATCAGTTAATGGATATTTCTTCACTTAGAAATAGACTATCGGGCCCAACAAAATATATAGTTTTTTTTAGCATAATTCTTGTGCTAGTGGTTGCTGCATCGTTAGCATTTCATGAGTACAATCTACATAAAAAAGCGTTAGCATATCAACGACTGGCTCATCGTATAATTGACGTTTGGAAAAACTATAGGCAGGAGCTCTCAGGGGAGTTGTTCTCTAATAGAGTGACGCAAATTTTTAATGCAATAGAGCCAGTTCTTCAGCTGCCAGACACTAGCATTAAATCATTACAGTATAAACAAAAAGAATTAACCATTAATTTGTATAATTTTGGTTATCCTGCTGTGTATCTTCAGGGGTGGGCTAAGAGTAATCATTTTAATCTAGTTGATATAACTGAAAATGGAATCAAACTTTCTAAATTTATATCTACTCAAAAATCTAAATATCCGTTTACTATTATGAGCGCTAAATCTGTGAAAGCTTGGTTAATTGATCAGATCAATCAGCGGAAAAATTTTATGAGAGTCATATTTACTGGAGATAAATTACATGGTAACTATCAAGTTATTTCTGGTCAAATTGATTTTTCAGGGTCATCAATTAGTGGTTTCAAAATGCTTTTAACTCGTATGAGTAATCTGCCATTGAAGCTTACTGCTATGAGTGGATCGATTACCCTTGACAGCTTTACTGGAAACATAGAATTCAACATCATTGGGGGTTTATCATGAATATTTTGGGAAAAGTAATGAATAATAATTTTCTTAAGAATAAAAATCAATCGATTCAACATAATAGGAATTTCAAAAGATGCTTTGTTGCTGTTGGACTACCTTTTGCGGTCATGGCTTGTTGCCATAGCTATGCAAATAGTACCCCAGTAGCGGTTGAAAAAAATAGCCCTGTGCCAAAAACTATTACTATTAATAAAGCAGTAAGTAATGCCAAAAAAAACCAACCGATGAAAACAAAAAAATATCTAATTTCTATTAAAAATATGAGTGTCAGTTTGAATTTGTTGGCAATGGAAAATCAAGTTCTTAAACAAAAAGTAGAGTTAGCCAATTCTGTTTTAGATTTGAAAAAGGCAGGTGTTGAAAATGCAACAGAATTAACAAATTTGAAGATGTTTAAAGGCACACAGATTTTTTCCAGGAAAAAAATTATAAAAATTGACATGATTTATAAATCAGATAATCATTTAGAGTGTGTGTTAGATATTAATGGAACTAGGTTTAATGCTAGTCAAGGCATGTGGATTGATCATAGTCGTTACCAGGTTACAAAAATTACCAGTATAGCCGTAGTGTTGAAGAACAAAATCACGCATAAGAAAACTACATTAAGTATCACTGATCAAATGGAGTTAGTGTAATGTCTACGGCACAATTGAGCTTAAGTCTCAGTGAGCTTGAGCATTATGCTGAATTACTTGACACCACAGTATTGCAAGATGCTAATAACCCTACTTTTATTTTACATAAAAAAATGCAGGATTGGTGTTATCAGCATACTTATACCGTAGTATTATCCAATGGTGATGTATTGGTTTCTAACCCATCTAGCTCCGAATTGAATCATTGTCAACAATATATGTCTTTATCAGGAATTCAACTAAATAAAATATATGTGACAACTGACGCTGTAATTAATTATATAAAAAATAAGTCCATCCAAGAAAAAAATAACAAAGAAAATACTATATCAGATAGCCATTTGCAATTGCGAGCGCTTATTTATAGTGCAATTAATAGTGGTGCTTCTGACATTCATCTTGTCATCATGCCCTCACAAGAGCAAACTATCGTTAAATTCCGTGTAAATGGATATCTAAAAATTTATGCTCGATGGACTCATGAGGTTGGCATAAAAATTCATAGCGTTGCTTATAATTACTTGTCTACTAATAAACAAGATGCTTTTTCGATGATATTACCGCAGGATATGTCTTTTACTGAAAAATTTGACAATGGTTTACGTGTTCGTATTCGCTCGTCAAATATTGGTATTAAGAACGGTGGTTGTAAAGTTGTTTACCGTTTACTATCGATTGGGAATGAAGATACTCCAGATATAGAAGAATTAGGATACACTGATTCTCAAGTTCAGTTGCTTAAGGATATTCGGTATATTAGTAATGGTTTAGTACTTTTTTGTGGAGAAACAGGTAGTGGTAAGACCACTTCCTTAGCCAGTGTTTTATCGCGAATGGATAGTTCACTGTCAGTTTATAGTGTTGAAGATCCGGTTGAAAAATATATTGATAATGTTGATCAATGTCCTGTTGATACCCGGATTGAAAAAAAGAATTTTGCGCACTATTTGAGAGCTCTTTTACGTGCTGACCCTGATGTGATTATGGTTGGCGAAATTCGTGATAGTGAAACTGCGGAGGTCGCTGTACAAGCAGGGCTAACTGGTCACTTAATTTTATCAACTATCCATACTAAGCATGCAATTAATGCCGTTATGCGACTAAATGATTTGGGTGTTTCTGCAAGTCATATTGCATCACCTGGCTTATTGAGGATGATAGTTGCCCAGAGATTGTATCCAACTATTTGCCCCGATTGCGCGAGAAATTTAACAAGTGAAGAAAAGTCTATATTAAAAAATCAATATACTAAAGAAGAAAAAATAACACTAAAAACAGTTACTTATAATCCTTCATGTGACCGCTGCAAAGGATCGGGAGCAAGTGGACGCCGTGTTTTTGCGGAAATAATAAATATTGATCAAAAAAGTAGAGAATTTATTTTTAATCTTGATATACATGGATGGGAGCAACATTTGCTATCTAATGGATTTGTTACTATGAATGAAAGAGTGAAAAATTCAATTATTTCTGGTGAAATAGATGTTTTCTCACTTAAAGCATCTGAGCCAATCGAGGTTGAGAGCTACGATTATCACAATTTCGAGGCCAGAGAAATCTAGTATGAAATTTGATGAAAAAATATATTGTTTTCAGTTTAATAACTCCAAACAGGTGAGTCTATTAATGCAGCTGTTATATCTAGTTGAAGCAGGAGTTCCAGCGCCAGATGCATTAAGCCACATGCGTACAGTGTATCGTGAAAAGAAAGATAAAGTGCTTTTTGCTGTTGTTGACAAAATGCACCAAAATTCTTTAGAGGGACAAAAAATTGCTGAAAATATGGAGTCTTGGTTTTCATATGAAATATGCGCAATTTTGGTGAAGGCGGAAGAAAGAGGTATTTTGTCTGAAGGCATTAAAAATACTGTAAACTCTTTAAAAAACAGTAAGAGATTTTTAGCCCCACTGTCAAAAATGTTTCAAGGTGTTTTATATTTAATTGCAGCTTTGATTGTGATATCCATTGTTGGCCATGTGTATTTGCCAAAAATAGGTCGTTATGTTCATAACTGGCCAGGGTTGAGTAAAATGCTCCTTGACGTTGGAACGTTTTTGTATAATTACTTTTACATTGTAATTATAGCTATTGTTTTGCTATTTTTATGGTGTTTGCATTCAGTAAGAAGTTATACAAATCGCTGGTATCAATTTCCTGCACTACCTTTTTTAAAGATTTATAAAGCACGATTGTCTCATTTTTTGTTAGATACTTTTTCTTTATTATCATCCAGTGGAATTGGTATGCCGGAGATAATTAATCAAATGCAACAGCAATATCCGAAAGGATTTTTGTCGGATAATTTAAAAATTATGTACGATCGTATTAAAAGTGGTGAGCAGAACATGGGCACCGTGATGAATACAGGTTTGTTCACCAATGTGCAAATTAGTGAGTTGATGTTGATCTCAAGATTTGTTGGAGAGGATAAATACCATGAAATTTTTGATGTGATGTCAACGATTATCTCGGCTCATATTATAGAGTCATTAACCCGGTTCGCCGTTATCGCTAACATAGTCTGCTTGATATTGACTGGCGCAAGCATTCTATGGATATACGGTGCCTATGCAATACTTGCCAGTTCTATTAACTAAATGAGGTGTAACTTAATATGAAGTCTCAAAATTTATCGTTACCTAGGAAAAAGAAACAGGATGGTTATACTATGATTGAATTGTTGCTTGTTATTGGCATTATTATTGCCTTAGCTGCAATAATGCTCTATGCATTCTTAAGCCGTGCAAACAAGCAAACTGCTATTCACACAGCAGCATCGCAAGTTGCAAATATTCATAGTGCCGAAAGTGGTGCTTCTACCAGGGGTGGAGGACCTGTTGCGTTTACCACTGCTAGTGATGCCACTCCATTACAAGGTTATGGAATGGAAGCACAAATTGCTAAATCGCCAACGACTGCTAATCCTTGGGGTGGTTCTTACAGTGTAACTGTTAATGATGGTGCTGGTACTTACACCATTCAGTTACAAAACGTACCTTCTGACATCACTGATAAGAGTGGGCCGTATTACAACGAGTTCATTAACCTATTAGATCGTCAAGGTGAAGGTGCTGCAACAGCTGCAGGTAGAGCTTCTGCTTCTAACTGTAAAGTAGTTGGTAAAAATGAAATCGACTGTACCTACGATAACTAATTAAGTAGTTATAGATCGATGAGCGCCATTTGTTCAAGAAAAAGGTTTGTTGGATGGACTTTGTTAGAGTTATTGCTGGTTTTGGGGTGTATCATTATGCTTTGCGCCATCTTACTCTACAGCTTTATGGGTCCCATTCATCGTCAAGCTTCAGAACAACAAGTGGCCTCTAAGGTTAGTCGATTGGTTGATGCCGCCCATCTGTGGCGGCACAACCATGTTACTTATAAGAGCATATCAATCGATTCGCTTGAAAATGTTGGATTGTTGCCAGAATATTGGGGCAATGATTCGCTAATAAAATTCAGAATTGGTGGTCAGCTTACTATAACGCCACCACAATGTACCCACTATAATTGTGTGCTAATAACAATTCAAAACATTAAAAATGCTTGTTATTACGTCATTGCTTTACACGATAGCCGGCCAATTTTAACAGTTCCCAGCTATAGTTACTGTGAAAAACACCCAGAATATCCTTCCAACGAGAGCAATTTATATATTTTATATGAATAATCGTAACCAAAAAAATGGGTTTACGTTGCTCGAGCTATTAATTGGTGTGCTGGTCTTGATTGCGCTAGGATGGGTAACGCTATTGATAATAATGAATTATTCAAGACAACGATATCATTTTGAAAGAGTAGAAACTAGTATCAACTTGATAAAGGAATCAGCTAATAATTTTTATTTTAACGAGATTTACCATTCTCATGCTCCTGAAACACTTTCGATTTCTAATTTAGAATCGGCGAGATATTTTCTCAAAAAAGATTTATTTACTATGAGAAGCTTGTTTAATTCAGGTCAAGCCTCTAACTATCAGTATTACAATTATAGTGTGATTTATAGTCATTTTAATGGCCCACTAATTACTGTTACTGTAAAAACAATAAAAGGTATTAGCTTGGTTGGTTTAAATCCAACTCGCATTGAATATAAAACAATAAGAGTAAATGGGGAAAAAT
>CAWUIH010000013.1:0-36410 GCA_963922495.1 uncultured Coxiellaceae bacterium
TAGTTTTATCTGAATGGCCTTGTTGAGATATAATTTCTATGTTCGTAGTGGTAGTTCCTCTCTTTTCAAACTCAATACCCAGTAGATTGTGTGCTGGACCGGAGATTTTCAATACTCTATATGTATTATTGTATTTATAAAATTTCATTACTATTTACCGCTCTTAAAATTATTAATATGATCAAGGTCATTCATCATTTGTTCAAGGTCCGGCGCTGGATATCTTTTATGAGCTGCACCATGTGCTTTTGAGTAGCTTGGCCCATGTTTCCTCATATACCATGCCTCTGCGACTTCGTGTTTCAATAATTGTATATCTTGCTTAGTGAAACCACCTAATTCTAATCTTTTCCATGCATTAGCTATAGCTAAATCACTATCAAATCTTTTTACAACACCTGGAATACCTAAATTAACATATCGATCTAATAGATGCTTATTGAAAAACAAATGTTCTTTAACCTTTTGAATATTTTTAGACTTTATTCCGGTATTTTTTGATATTATATATATGTCGTTTTTATTCGCTCTAATCTGGTTATACGCAGCATCTGCTGAGAATGTTGATTTTCCAGCACCAGTTTGATTAAGCGCAGATGCTTTGGTAAAAAAACGAGAGCGGTTCCCGCCCTTGCCATCATCACCACCCCCTCCGGTGGGTGGTGGTGGCGGTGGTGGTGCGGCAGCTGCGGGTGGTGGTGCAGGAGGTGGAGTGGCGGAGGTAAAACCCCGTTGTGGATTGGCCGCTGCGGGAGGGGCATGACGTTGCTGTGCCATACGGGCTGCCGTGGCCTTTTGCGCCGACGCTTGCTGGTTGGCGGCGCGTCGTGCTGCGGCACGTTGAGTCGCTTCCCGGCGTGCGGCGGCTTGCCGGCTATTGTTAACAGTCTTTGCTGCCGTCACTTTGTGAGACGATACGGTGTGATTCCCTCGGGAACGTATGATATTTCCACCTTCCCCAGATCCCCCATCCACCGACCGTGTGTTCGGGAATAATACGATACCGCCAGTACGTATCTGTGATACCGTCGTCGACGAACTCGAAGGCACCCAAAAACATTCCTTGGCGTCGGGTAACGTGCCTTTCTGGTCCTGATCCTGGTCCTGCTTCTTCAACCCTACACCCAGTTTGTCCAATGTGTCATCCAACCAGCAAGCACGTCGCTCATGCTCTTCCTGTTGGCGTTCTCTCTCCTGCTGTAACTGTGTTTCAAGCTGCGCGCGACGACGCTGTGATTCCACTGCACGCTGGTTTTCTAACTCATACTGTAATTCGCGCTCTTGTTGATCGACCAGTTCATCTAATTGATAGGCGTACTGATCATAATCATAGTATTCTGACAGCTGCTCCTCTATATGGTCTCGTAATTTGTCTCGGTCAATCCATACCTGGATCGGTTGCTCGAGCATTATTTGTTCAATTAACTTTGCCTTGCGCAGTTCCCACTCACGTTCACGGTCGGCGGCTTGCTCTTCGGTGTCGGGATTAAATCGCTGACAATTTTTTCGTACGTTGGCACGTAAACCACGCAACAGTCCTACCAACGTCAATAGACGATACTGTTCTTTTAGCCGATGTAATGCCGGAAAATATTTGGCAAATTCGTCGTAATGGCATGTCATTTCATGAGCAAACACGTATTCAGGCGTGAAATGATGTGGTTGCTTACCCATTTCACAAAAAACGCGCGTCAACTGATAGCACAAATCTTTGTTGGTCTCATTTTTTTCTACCAAACCGGTTGCACTACGCGCTTGTTGGAACAAGGTCGTCAATTGCGTTTTTTGTGCACGCACCATATCCACCAAAAGACGCCGCTCAGTCTCCACCGTGATGGCACGGAGCAACTGACCGTTCTCGACAAATAAAACCCCATATGTTTCAGAGAAAATAATCGCACGCTTGGGCGGCAGCGGGTGGCGACCCGCTTGCATATTGCGAGCGGTTAGTCCACCAACAACATATAAGTCCCACCCTTCATCGGCTTCCTTAATATCAACCATCTCGCCGCGTTCGTTCAATCCCATACGATGCTTCTTAATCACCAATGTGGGGACACCAATCGTGATACGTTGGGAGTGACCATCTGGAAGCGACTCCTCAATGACAGGAGTTGCCTCTGTCGCTTCAATCCAGAAGCGATGCAACTGATGGCCGATATGTCTGGCTTTCGCTGTCTGATAATCACGCACAATTTTTCGCAAATTGTGTGGCAACGGTGCTAACAACGTATCCAACGAACGGGCCGCAAATGGCGCAATCCCAGCGACTTCTTGGCAACCAGTCAATAATTTCAATAGATAGTCCGTGAACAGCATGTTGGTCATTAAGGCAGTTCCCCACAAATTCGCCGGTTGAAACCGCATTTGCTGGAAAGGGTGATAGCGCATGGTGGGGTCTACTGCGTCGAGGCTAAAATAAGCATATTTAATATCACGTTGGATCAATTCTCGGAGTTCATCCAAGGTAACGTGATAATCGGTTTGCTTGTAAGCGGACTGCACCCCAAAATCCAGCCCACCAGTACTGAAATTCACGGTAAATCCGTCGATCGCGCGGAAGCTGACTGAGGCGACATCCTTCGGCAGGCGGCGAGCTTCAGCGGGCTGAATCCAGCCTTTGGCATCTCGCCATTGATCCAAATGTACGCCCATCATGTGCCTTTCCACATCGGCTACGGTCCACTTTTTCTCGCGCAAGAGGGCGGCGCTCAACGCACCCCGAGCATCTTGGCATTTAATTGCATCATTAGCTAACCAGCGAGTTAAATAGGCTGCATAAACTTGGTACAATACCGTAATTTCGGCGTGATCACTCTTTCCAGCTTGGCTCAGACGCTGCAATTCCTGGAGAAACGCACGCGCCATGACCACATAAGGCAAACGCTGCTTGGCTGGAAACACCCTACCTAAGAACGGTGATATTGATAAATTACCCACAGGTAATTGCGTAAAGGGGTAAACATCAGCAATCAGTAAGGTTCGAAACTGCCACCGACGAATAGTACTTTCAAATGTCGCGTCTTGCCAAATGAAAGCGCCCGCAAACTTAATCACTTGTGTCAGCACCTGAAGCTCTTGGGTTGGGGCTGTGGTTTGTGCGAGGCAAACTGCTTCTTGATACAGATTGAGGGCCATAAATTCGTCGGCCACTTCATCGGCTGAATGCGGACCTTGCTCGGAAGATCGATGACGAATCGAAGCGTGTTGAAAAGAAAGCCCGACTTGCAACAGGATATTGATAATCACTGTTAAAGGTTCATGAAAAAATGGAATCAAATCGAGCAGTGCAAACCCACGCTCACGCAAATCACGGGGATGGGTCAAATCTCCTTGCTGTGCCCGTTTTTCAAAAGTATCAAATGCTTCCAGCTGAGCAAACAGTACGTTCGCTGCATTGATGCCGACATGCTGTTGTTCCACCTGATCCACTAAGTGTTGGCGTAGCCCATCCATTAAGCGATGTTCATCAAACGCACGCAACTGAGATGGTTGCTCAACGGAATGAGGCTCATGCCAATACAGGTGCAAGGCCTGCGACACCAGATGGCGGAAATAGCGATCCTGAAACAAAGGGGTAAAAAGCGCCACATTTTCAGCACTCGGATGAAAACGGGGATAATCGGTGATTCGCTGAATCAATCGTAGCAATTGGTCACCGAGTTCACCCCACTTAAGGGCAACCAAATCTCTCACGGCTTCGCACACGTCAAGCACGGCAGGATCCGTATGAAACATCACCGATCGTCGTTTGACGCGTGTGAGAACCCTCGAATAATCGCGACAAAAACTTTCACGATGCTTACCCACACAGTCGCCTCGGATAAACCAGCGAAGAATATCGATAGCCTCGGCAATCGATGGCTGAGATGCGGGGCGCCTGCGCCTGGCAGTCGTGTCATGCGTATGCTGAGACTGGGACGCGATATAATCATATAGGTTACTGTGAATACCATAGATGTTTTTAGCATCGCGATGGTTACCTCGTAATCTAGTTAACTGCTTTTCATCCCCTGGTGCACGACTTTTTTTGTCAAGGTTTGTGACTTTGTCCAACTGAGATGTCCCGAAGGGTTTAAGATAAAGATGTGCATAACCTTGTGAAGCCATCCATTTAGCCGCTTGCTGATACTGCTGTACCAATTGCGCACGCAATTGTCGATAACTGTGGGATATACTGGGAGTCGCCGGCGCTAAACGAAGCATATTCGGATCCGCGGGTCTCTGAGTGGCCGGTGTTTTCCGAAGTTTCTCCTGCTGACCTAATAGGGTGTCGTAAGCTTGTTTCTTGTAGTCATCAGCTAATTCACCGTAAGCCTCATTGAGCTTTTTCATACGCGCTTCTGCCGCCATACGCATGGCCTCGTTGGCTTGGTGATGATCAGGGTGATGTTGGCGTGCCATGTTGAGAAATGCCTTGCGAATCTCGGCAGCGGTGGCGTTACGGGCCACATTCAGCACATCGTAGTAGTTATCGGAATTAAAACGGTGTTTGTTATCTTTGGGGTTTCGACTCATTGAGAACTCCTAAGGGCTCGGCAATTATTGTAGGTGGGTAATGCATGAGGTATTACACCCACTTTGCTCTCTTTATCTTGGGTTGCAGGGAAAAAGGCATATCGAGCTGTTTTAGTCTCGGATTCCATAGGTTCAACACTCCATCTCTCAAGAAATCTGGTAACCGATTCATCGGGATCCGGAAGCCGTTTCCAGATGCCTATCTGTGGACGGGTAGCCAGTCGCTCGTAGAGGGCACGCGCAATATCGGGTAAAACCGTTTTTTGAGCTTGTCGAGGCGCAGAACGGAACATCGCTGTCAGCATAATGAGTTGTCCACTATTTTTTTGGATAGTGAAGAACGTTAGCAAGGAATTTATTCAAGAAAAAGCTGGTAGTTCCATTAAAGTTCCATTAAATGAAAATATTTTTGATAAAAATAAACGAGTTATGAATATATGGCAAATACTTAATTCAGGATTAATTAAAAAATAATTAGCCAACGATATTCTTTAATTGAAGGTTAATGTAAATAATATGCTATGAACTCCTAAAATAATCCACATATTTGGTTATGTTTACACGAAAAACTATTGAATTTCTACCACAGATATCCGACCATCTAAACTCTCACAATTAGGTATTATATTTTTAATCAACAATGACTGACACAGGGACGCCATGAGAAATGCTACTCATGATCTGATGCAAGACTTTATGCCATCGTTAAAACTATTTCCTGCCCGTTCGGTGACGATACAAATCTAAACTTCGTACTCAATCAATTGTGCAATCCTGTCAATAATCGCTCGATTAAAGCCTTACCCGCTCAGTTGGATCGTACCCGCATCATTAAGAATGGCGCTGATGTTGAACAAACTAACACAGGCGGAAAAAATCCGCTGATTATTGCTTCGGAGTATAAACAATACGAAATTGCCGCTTATCTTCTTGAGCATGGTGTAGAGGCTAACGCTAGTGATACTAATCGAGACAGCGCACTACATTTAGTGTTCAATAACAGCAATTTGGAAATGATTCAATTATTAATAAGCAAAGGTGCTAACCTAAATTTGAAAAATTAATGTGGAGAGACGCCGTTGATGCGTGCTAAGCTAAAAAACATTGTCTCTTTTCTTAAATTACAGCATAAAATTCAGAAATTGCTTTCTAATGAAAATACCATGATGAACCAACAAAAATTAACCGTTTTACGACAATCTCAAATTATTTTTTCGGCTCTTTGTTATCACATCAGTGGTAAAAAATCATTATCACCGGGCCGGGGGTCGTAACCAATCATTTAGCAACAATGCAGAAACACACAGAGAACCAAATTTTTCAACAACATCGTAATCTGCCAGGTGCTGTGATCAAAGGAGTGCTGTACCTCATTGTCACAGTGTGATCACTCGGCATAGCATTAGTATTTTCTGAAACCCGACATGCAGTCTGTGGAAGAACCAGCACTCAGAGTTTATTTATAGATAGTGTCGCAGCTATCAAAGTAGGTCTGAGACGTTGTAAACAGAATGAGCAACACCATGTAATGCCAAATCCACAATTGGCTTAAAATTGTAAGCGACGCATCAGAAAATTATAAAGTTAGCCATATTGATTTAACCTAGAAAAAGCGGTTGAGCGTAATTAAATGGTGTATAGGTTCCCACGGGTAAACCAATGGTACTTACTGTTACAACTCTATCCGGAGTTGAAGGGATAATAAAATCATTTGGTTGCAGCAGACCATATCGCTTTCCTATTGTTACTCATATGGGATACACCAATTCAGTTAGTTATGTCACCACAGGAAATCTGGAAGAGTCGATTTTTTTAATTAGTAACAATGTCTTTTGAGTAAATTCCGGAAGTTTTGTTGTTCGATTTCTCCCCCGGCGAGGTAACTTGAAAATTTAGGTATCCTTCTTTATCGATTTTAGTATCAATATAAATTTGTAAATCTTCGTACTTACAGTTTTTCATTAAATAATTTAGTACAACATCCGCAATTTTTTGGTTGTCAATCCCGATTGGTTTTGGTGAATTATCTTGACCAATTATGCAAGGTATTACTTGAACGCCTTGACATTCTGAATGTTCATCAAACAAAAATTTTGCAATCATCGTCATCCTTGCTTCAGGATGGAATGGTAGTAGCGGATACCCTTCTCTCGAGTGCAATCTGTATTCACCGAAACGCCGATTAACCGCAGTTCGTTGTTCATAATTCTGTCCAATAAGATAGCCTGCATCATTTAACCGACTTTCAAAATCAGGAAGATCAAAAGCGAAGTGCCCTAATCCATAGAAAATAGGTTTTTCTTTATAAAACTCAATACCACGAATTAGATGATGATGGTGACCTAAAATAACATCCGCACCAGCGTCAATAGCAAAGCGTGCGGTTCTTTTCTCGTGATCAGTTAGAACAAAGGGCCTTGTAAAATCACCCCAATGAATACTTAATATGACTATATCTGCGACTTTCTTTGCCCTATTAATGTCAGTTTGTAAAGCCGTGTAATCCTGCTCCACTGGAATTGTAAGTACCTTAGGTGATAAGCCTGGATTCCATTCATTGGTTTCCCATGGTACATAAAGGTTATGTGCGCGTAGTACCGAAAGACCAGCAACGTTGCATCTTGCTTCATAACCATGAGGAAAAACCGAAGTATAGGCTAAAATTGCTACTTTTAATGACTTACTATGTATTATGGCTGGAGTATGGGCGTCATCATAACTCATTCCGGCACCAACAGGAGTGATACTCACAGACTTTAAATTTCTAACTGTTTTGAATAATGCTTCGTAACCACCATCGAGAGTGTGATTATTTGCTAATGACATCACATTAAAATTGGAATTAGCCAAGGCATTTACACCTCTAGGATTAGCAATCAATGGAACACCTGAGCTTGGCGCTCTTTCCCAATCGTTTGAATAAACACCTTCACAATTACCAAATACAATATCTCCAGATTTCAATAGTTACCTACAATGATTGAAAGCCGCATTAGGATTTTCACGATCAATGAACACATCACCGACTGCGAGTATGCTTAAATTTTTCATGAGAGCACTCCCTTATATGTCAATCTTCTTACTAAAAAATTTAGTAGAATTCCGCACAAAAAAAGAAAAAATGAAATGATTAAAGTAATGCGAAGGTTTAAAATAAAAAGGTTTAAAATAAAATAGTTACTTCTATTTATTATTGAACCAAATAAAGCCACCCCTAAAAGACTACCTATCTGGCGACTCATATTCAGAGTTCCTGAGGCTAAACCAGCACGTTGATTAGGAACAGCATTTATAGTTGCCACAGTTACAGCCGGCATCGTAAAAGCTGTTCCAAAACCCACAGCCATCAAAGGTACAATTATGTATACATAAGAAAACCTTATATCATCAAGATAACTCAGTAACAAAAATCCTAATGCACCTACTAATAAACCAATAGTTGTGGGTTTATAAGGGCCAATCTTACTCGTTAATTTACCACTTAAATATGAGGCTATTGCTGCTAATCCAGGTTGAGGTAATATTGCTAAGGCAGTCATTAGAGCGGAATACCCTCTAACTTCTTGAAAATAAATCGGCAAGATAAATAATTGTCCATAGAAACCAATATTTAAAATCATACCTATAAATATGGAGCAAGAAAAATTCGGAGAAAGAAACAAATCTAAAGGAACCATAGGATGGCTAGAGATACTTTCGATTCTCAAAAAAAGTAAAATTGCCAGTATAAAAACGATGCATCCAGTTAGAATTAAAGGATTCTCCCAGCCAATTTCCCCCACCTCTATAAGTACGAAGGTTATAACGGCAATTCCAGTAGTCGCTACGATTTGACCAAATATATCCAACTTTCGACCCTGTGTTTGTTTTGGTCGAATAAATTGTACATATCTGAAAGTTAACCATAAACCCAAAAGGCCGATTGGTACATTAATATAAAAAATAGCCGGCCAACCTAAAAAGTTTGTTAACAAACCACCTAAAATTGGACCACTTGCTGCAGCAATTCCTCCGAGCGCTCCCCATATACCAATGGCTTTCGCACGATCTGCTCTATTACTATACAAACGATTAATAAGGGTTAATGAGGTTGGAACCAAAAGTGCAGCAAATACACCCTGTAATACCCGAAAGCAAATCAACAATAAAGTGTTTCTAGCGAATCCACAACCTAATGATGAAATAACAAAACCTAAGAGACCAATACAAAAGATTTTTTTTGTATTAAATCGATCACTCAAGTTACCAGCCGACAATAGTAGGCAAGAAAAAGAAAGGGTGTAGCCATTTACAATCCATTGCAAGCTACTTAAAGAGGCATTTAACTGATGGCCTATGCTTGGCACAGATACATTAACAATCGTTACATCCATCATCACCATAAAAAATCCAAAACATAATCCGAGAAGTGACAGTTTTGATGTAAAATGGAGACTTTTTTGTTTTTGAAACATAAATCCTACTTTTTTATTATCAATATTATTAATCTAGGAAATTTTTCCCCAACTTTAAATTAAAATGATGAAGCATCTGATGTTGACCAAACTCAGTTAATCTAATAATTCGACTATTGGGTACTTTTTTTAGCCAATCCAAAAATATAAACTTCTCTAGAAATCGTTTACCAAGCGTGCCTGAAAGATGATGACATTGCTCTGTGCGATCTATGCAGTAGTTTAATGATTCGTTACATTTTGAATTTTGATTAATATTCAAATCGTGAACCTCCACGGGCTTACACCCGTGGTATCACGACGAGCTAACGCTCGTGGAGCTAAAGCTCAATTACAAGCTGTGCTTGCCCTGAATCTTCCTGCCCCTGATGCTGTATGTATCTTTGGATAATCTTCTCATCAATACCTACCGTCGATACAAAATAACCATCTGACCAAATTCCATCAGTACCCCAATATACCTTCTTTAAAAAAGGAAATTTACCCTTCAAGCGCCTACTCGTATTAGACTTAATAATACCAACAACCTTCCCAACACTAAATTTCGGCGGAATACTCACCAGCATATGGACATGGTCTTCATCATGATTTACTTCCATTATATCTATCTCGGGATAGTGAAACCCAACCTCTTTCAATCTTTCAAGCATATAAGCAAAAATACCATCGTTAAATACCTTGCGTCGGTACTTCGTAGCAAATACCAGGTGATACTCGCACTGATAAACACAATGACTCTGCTTCCTCAATTTCATCGTGCCATTCTACACCACGATTCAGGGAATACTCCATCCACAACCTCACGGTCGGGGTTTTTAGTAAGGATTCAATAAATACTTTTGGAGAAAAGCTACCGCCATGCCCAGTTATATAGCCTTGCTGCAAAAGTGATTGGAAAAATTTCATTCCAATTCTTCCAGCCATATGATTGTAACAGACTCTAGCATTTCTAAATTTGAATAGATCAATACCTATAACGTGCGATTTCGAAGTAAATCTTTTTGATAGTTTTTCTATATCTATGGATAATAAGAAATTAGAATTTTGGTTCAATTTGTAATAAGTGATTTTTCCATACAAAGTTGTGAGTATAATACGATTAGATAGTAGTTGCTTTAGCACTTTTCTAATTAAGTGTGAAGATTTACCGCTTTCCTTGACAAGTTCACTTAACGGCAAGTTTCTTCCATCTACCAATACTAATATTATTATTTCTCAGAACAGAATGGCGTGCTGTACTAAATTTATCATCTCAATAGCATTTAAATGTTTGCATTGATGCGCCTTTTTATATAGTATCCTTCAAAACGTTGACGCACTACTATAGCGAGTTACAAGGAGTAATTTTTATGAAATATGGAACATTATTGTTCAAGTCGTGTTTTACCGTTGGCTTCGTATTGGTGTCTACCACAGCATATCCTGCCACTTACAATGCTCCGTCTTCCAAATCCGTTGATATAAATCAGAACAGAATACACAAAAATCAAAATAAAATATTTAAGCCTCAGAACTATAACCCCTTCACGTTATACATTGGAGCATTTAGTAGTTCATTTGATGCTTTGTTCTTGCAACAAATTCGTTACAACGCTACGAACCTAACTAATGGTGATAGTTTTAATACCGACGAAAATTTCTTCGCCAACCAAGCTGGTATGTCATTCGGTTTACGACTTGGCTTTGATTACAACATTACCAATAATCTGTTTGCTGGCGTGGCTATCGATGCCATGATCAATACTGATAAAGCTAGAAACGCCTATATGCTAAATAGCAGTATTGTTCAGTACGCAAATTCGCAACTTAACACATTTAGACTGAGTAATACTGAAAGTTTTGCCATCAGGTTAGGTACTAATGTTACCAACATATTTAAGGCATACGCAAAAATTGGTGCTACTTATTCCGAGCTTCGCAATACTTTTAAAGGCCAGGCCACTAGCACTATTAATGAAAATACTAATATCACCAATTCAGGGACTATTCCTTTCTTCGGCAACCAAATTAAAAATCTTTGGGGGGTGAATTTAGGTGTTGGTATTTCACACGATATCAACGATTATTTGCGTTCATTCGTTGAATATGATTATTACAACTACGGTTCTGCTAATTTAAGGGCATGGCAAAACCCCATACACTTTTCAAACTGGACCAGTAATTATAGTGCCAATACACGAGTCAGTGCTAATACTTTTCGAGCGGGTTTGGATGTGAAATTCTTAGGCGGCAAGTCAATCAATAAGATGGTTACTTATTCGGGTAATCCCTTCCTATTTTATTTGGGTATGTTTATCGGGCCAAATAGCACTTTATTTCGATACGGCGCGACCTACTATTCAGGAGCTACTAGTGGTGTCCTTGATTTAAATAATGACACTTACCAGAATGGAATTAACTTAGGTACACAATTAGGTATTGATTATCATTTTCACTCACCTTATTCTATCGGTTTAACAATTGCCAATCAATTTAATACTAACAACGCGGTATCCACGAACACCATAGACAATTCAGTTTCTACCAATGATTTATTAGAATTTGGATTTACTTGGAAATTCCGCTTGAAAAGTCAATTCGAGTTGGCGGTGCGCCTCTTAAATGATATTACACCGCAAACTCATTTATACAGTAGATTTGGTTTGGCAGTGGGTCGCTACAGCGAACAAATTCTAGCATCTAATTTCTCGGGAACTGACTCCACATCCCCAGTATTTGAAAATTATCAAAATAAAACGATACTGGGTTATTTGACGGGAGTAGGTTTAAGCAACGACATCAATTCAACATTAAGAGCATTTGTTGAATACGAACATACTTATTATCATCGCTTCAATTTAAATGAGTTGTCTAATGTGACAACTGCCACTACTCCTGCAAAGTTAGCACATAATGTTGATTTGACTAGTAATGCGGTGCGTATGGGTCTCAATATCAAATTTAACAATCATTACGTCGCGCCGACAATCACTCACCTCATTGACTCACCCTGGATTGCTTATGCAGGAATTGCTGGCGGTTACGCTGGTGCTGCCTACCGCTACAATGGCACTTATTTAACGTCTCGATCGAGTAACATGCTACTAAATAGTTATGCCGTCAATAGCGCATTCAGTGGCGGCGCACAATTGGGGATACAATTCAACTTTAAACAACCTTACATGCTGGGTGTGGAGTTGGCATATATGATGAATAGCAACAACGCTCGTCTTTCAGCGTATGTCGATAATCAACTCAGCGCAAGCACCAGTTCTCGCATATTTAACTTGTCATTCAATAATTATTACGACTTTAGCGGATCATTGAAGGCTGGAGTATTAGTTACACCACGCTTCAAAATTTATGCAAAGCTAGGACCTTCCTACACAAAAATACATGAAGAGTTGCAGATACTCCCTTCTAATTCACCCACCCACACCTATCAAACCACACTGAACAAATATCAATGGGGTTGGCTCACTGGCGCTGGTTTAGGCTTCGATGTATTGAAAAATCTAACTGCATTTGTTGAATACGATCACTATGATTACGGTAATGTGAACCTGCCTACATTAACGAACATTGATAGTGTTAGTAATACCAACTCTGACACTTTCTATCAAAACGTTGGTTTAACCACAAATACTATCCGCTTTGGCATCAATGGCAGAATTGGATTATAGTCTCCTAGTTGCTTATCTCGTCACTTCATCACTGGCGAGACTTTTTTCTTTTAACATGAATACAGTAACTACTTAAACTGTCGGTTCACTTAAACCGAGAAAAAGCTAGTGCTCATGAGTCTTAGGAGGCTTTGTGGAGTACTTTGCATATTTGTGTGCGATAAACCGCAATGGCAGGTGCTGATCTCGACCGCTTGGGATACCCAACCGTGACGTTTGAATCACTTTATCCTCAGCAGGCGCAACATCGTCGATAAAAAATTTATTTTTGTCGAAAGTTTTTTGATCCCATTCAGACACCTTAATGCCCAATGATTTGCAAAGTAGAGTTTGACCATTACAGAGCTTATGCACAGGACGCAACCCAACAGAATATTTAGGTGGATTCAAACGCTGCATTACCTCGATAGATGTTTCTGCAAGATATGGATATCCCGATTTAATCAGTACCGCATTGCCCTCGCCGCGACAGCTTATATTTAAAGAGTCACCCCCACGCGCATAATACATATAGATAGTTCCAGCGGGCATAAATAACGCTTTACGCTTCTCAGTGTAACCCAAAGAAGCATGTGATGCTTTATCATGTAGATAATAAGCCTCTGTTTCGATGATAATGGCTTTCAACCACGATCCCTGACAAAAATGACACACTACCTTACCCAGCAAATCTCTAGCCACTTCTGCGGCGTCACGGTTAAAAAACTTGGAAGATAACATACTAAAATTCCTGAAAAAGTTATATTTTAATATTTACACTTAAACACTCAGCTCTAAACGAGCTGCATTTGACTCATTATGAAATTTATTTTATCGTCACAGCTATGAGAGGACGAATTAGCCAGCTACTCATTCTATCATGTGCTGCCCTCCTCGCAGGTTGTGGGTCGCCAGCAATGTACCGTGCCGCAATTTCAAGTTGGCGAGGTGGTTCCAGTGAACGGCTAATCAGTCATTGGGGTTACCCCAAGCATATTCAAAAACTTCCCAATGGCAACTCTGTGTTCGTTTATGCTGAAAAAAATACCATATATAGACCCGAGCAATGGGATTATGGACCTCACGGTCACGTAATTTTCAATCCCGGTTATCGCTATACAACGACTTGCACTACCTGGTTTGAAGTGCAAGATG
The DNA here is from genome assembly GCA_963922495.1 of uncultured Coxiellaceae bacterium. Taxonomy (GTDB): domain Bacteria; phylum Pseudomonadota; class Gammaproteobacteria; order Coxiellales; family Coxiellaceae; genus CAWUIH01. The sequence continues at coordinate 13,769 of CAWUIH010000013.1, forward strand.
GCGCCATTGTTAGGGTCAGTATGAGAGGTGCAGATTGCACAGCCACACAACAACAAGTTAGGCAACTTGAAAATCCACAAAATCCGGTTACTTTTAGGGAGAAGTAAGCATGAATACAGCTTTAGACGTTTTGCGTGGAGTACTGCTAAACTGGTGTTATATTATTGTACTAATGTGTATCGTTTGGGGTATTTATTATTTTAGTAAAAACTCGACTATCATCGATGTATTTTGGCCTATCAGCATTACTATATCTGGCTTTCATTTTTTGTTGTTCTCTGCTGTAACCCCTGCAGCAATAATTTGTATGATTTTACTATTACTCTGGGCTGCAAGACTGAGTGGTTACCTATTTATTAATCGCTTTCTGAAAAAGCACACTGATCAACGTTATGAAGAGATCAGTAATCAATGGAAGCGTTCAAAAGCCTTCGGATATTTTTTTAATTTTCAATTACAAGGTGTTTTAGCAATACTGATAGCAGTGCCATTTTTATTTACTCATGCGGCAGCTGATTTAAATATTTTACAACTTATTGGTTTTATTATGGTTTTGATAGGCATCGTTGGCGAAGCAATCGCTGATAAGCAGCTTCATCAATTTAAACTATCTGGGACAAAAGGGGTATGTGACCTTGGTCTCTGGAAATATTCACGTCACCCTAATTACTTTTTTGAGTGGTTGATTTGGTTGGGCTTTGCATTTTCGGGACTACTGAGCGATTATGGAGTTATCGGCCTTATCTCACCGCTGCTGCTGTTGTACCTGATGCTAAAAATAACGGGGCCTATCACCGAGAAAGCCTCCGTACGTTCAAGAGGAAAAGAATACGTTAATTATCAGTGCAAAACTTCGATGTTCATACCCTGGTTTACCAAAAAGCGTTAACTCGCATCGTAGCCTATATATATAAGACCAAGTCAGGAAAAGATAGGCTGGGGTCGGAATCGAACCGGCGTCCACGGCTTTGCAGGCCGCTGCATAACCACTCTGCCACCCAGCCAAGGTTAATTTCTTGGTGCCCGGGGCCGGACTCGAACCGGCACGGGATATTCTCCCGAGGGATTTTAAGTCCCTTGCGTCTACCAATTCCGCCACCCGGGCAAATAAATCAAGTAATTAGTGGCCTGTGTGAAAGCCAAAACTGTTTGGTAGACAATGTCAGTTTAGCTCATAGTGCTCTCGACACAAGCAGGTAATCATATAGATAATTCTTTCAGAACACAACAGCAACAATGGCAACTGACAGCATAAATAAAAAAGCAATAGCTCTGTTATTTTGACTGGAGCATGGCAAGAGTGTTCAATATAACGAGAAATGAATAATGCTAATGACATCCTTTTACTGCATTCAAGTTTCTATATCGCCCCCCAGACACAAGGTCCAATCTAAAAGGTTTTTATTTGTAACCAACAAAATCTTCGACATAAGCCACACTCCGATCGTCAGCTTCTGAAATTCAAAGCTTAACTGATTTCATAGGGTGTCTCAATAATGAGGGTTTGTGGTAATTTTCTTGTGGCTTAATATTTTCTTAATTTAATCAGTGCAATATGATCATAACGACAAAAATAGAAGGTCTTATGGTGAAAAATAAAAAAAACCAACCCGCCGTCTCAATCAAATGTCCTGATAGTGATAACTTCTAGTGTCCTATTAGGCACTTTAGTTGTAAGTAACAGTCTATGACAAACATTAAGCAGTAGAGATACTGATTTTAAAACATTCCAGAGAAATTTTTTAATTGGTATGGCATTTATAATACTTCCTTTGTGGTGCTTGATATTTGAAAGAGAGCCTGATCGCAACCACGATTTAGGAGCACCAGATGCTAAATTTTTTCAAACGGTCGTAATGTCAGAGGAAAATAAAGGCAGAACTCAAGAAGATGAGAATTCCACAAACCTTAGACCTTAATTATCTGCGAGCTCTCGTGTGTATTTTATTTTTTAATGATTTAACATCTTCTTGTCCAAATACACAGCCTACTTTATTAAAAAAACGGAGCAATAATTATGAATCGCAACCCCCATCAAACCAATTCTGATGAGTCATATATAGCACTGCTTTTGGGTATCATCTTCATAGGTATTGGTTACACTAACTACACTAATGAAAATAACAATGGAGATAGAGGCCTTCACCTAATATTTGGTACTTTAATGATTGCCATTGGTGCAAGAATGATTGCAAGTTATCACCCAAACACTTATAATCGAATGTTAGAGATTTTTCAATCTAACCTACCTGGCCACGAACCTTCACCACAAGATTCAAAAAATGAAGATGAACAGATTGAATTAACACAGAGTAAGTAAAGGAAATCATGGATAAACTCGCTATTGCGAGCTCTATACTTTATGGTTACGTTTCATTTAGTATGATTTAGAACTCAAACTCTGAACAATAAAAAGAGAATAATGCATATATGATGATGGCAATGAGACAAGGCTTACGCACACAAACTGCTTGTGCAATTTTTATTTTTGTTAGTGGCATCGTATTCACTGCAGAGGGGGCATTACAATTAAGGCATACAGAAACTCATAATGAAGGGATATATCTGGTTATTTTTGGCACTTTACTAATGACACTTGGTTCCCTTAGCTGTGTAGCAAGCATATGTATACAAGAAGAGTGGATGCCAGCGCTTTTTGTCGAGCAACCATTAGTGCCTCTTGCAGTACAAGAGCAAGGGCAAGGGCAAGGGCAAGAGCAAGATCAGAATCTAGGAGGTGCACCAGCAGTTTAGAGTCATTAAAATTCTTTTATGATACAGTTCCATCCTATTTGCCTAGTGAAATTATCTAATACTTTTTTAATAATTAATCAGTCGCGTACTTCATATCTCTTCCATTCTGGCTGAAGGTGCAACAGGCCTCTCGGATAGAAGTATCAGAGGGCGATATACGCCGCATTTATGGACTTAAGAATTGGGCCATCTGTCAGTTAAGACCTTGTCAGCACTGCTTAACTGCGTTATGATCTCGACCTTGACTGAAAAGAGGACAGTATGCAAAACAATATTCATCCCGCTTACCAACCAATTAAAGTTATCTGTAGTTGTGGTAACACATTTGAAACCCGCTCTACTTTAAAGCGTGATTTACATTTAGAGATTTGTTCAAAGTGCCACCCATTCTACACTGGTGAACAAAAAATCGTTGACACCGCAGGCCGTGTTGAGCGCTTTCGCAAGAAATATGCAAAAAAACGCAGCAATACAGAAGAGTCTAAATAGTGGATCGAAGTCAGAGCCGACCATCTCTGGTTACCTCTACTACCTAAGATTGCTGTTAGTCAGTTTGTTAAAGCAAGTCGTCACCAGCTGTAGATTTTATTAGTATCTGAGGCCGCCCTCAGAAACGATTTTCTTAGCCAGATCCATCAGATTAACACTATTAACAATGTTTCCGCTGTAATCATGTAAATGGTTACGCCAATGCTTAGACCCTTTTTGTCCCCTAAACAATCCACTCAGATGACGGGTAAGATGATGTACGCAGATGCCTGCTTTCATTTGTGAGGAAACGTAGGGTAGGTAATGTTCTAGAACCTGTAGAATATCGCTGGATACAGCGTCATCATCGTAAAAACACTTATCTGCTGATGCAAACAACATCGGATTCACACAAGCTTCACGCCCTACCATGACACCATCTAAATACTGCAAATGTTCTTCCATATCACTAAATGTTTTGATGCCACCATTGATGATAATTTCCAGTTCTGGGAAGTCTTGCTTCAATCGATACACCGTTTCATAGCATAAAGGAGGAATGGTACGATTTTCTTTGGGACTCAAGCCTTTCAGCCACGCTTTGCGCGCATGAATAATGAAGGTCTGGCAACCATGAGCTGCCACCATCGCCACAAAACTCAGTAATTGTTCGTAAGAATCATGATCATCAACTCCAATTCGGGTTTTAATTGTCACTGGAATAGTGACTGCAGCGGACATTGCTGCCACACACGCCGCAACCTGCTGGGGTTCCAACATCAGGCAAGCACCAAAGTATCCTGAGCTGACACGAGGACTGGGACATCCAACATTCAAATTGACTTCACGATAACCTAGTTCCTCGGCAATCACGGCACTTTTAGCTAGAGATGTTGGATCGGAACCACCCACCTGCAAAGCCAATGGCTGTTCAGTAGGAGAAAAATTCAAAGCACGCTTTGCTTCACCTTGTAGAATAGCTCCTGTAGTAACCATTTCAGTATACAACAGCGTATGCTTTGTAATGCCACGCATCATATAGCGAAAATGGCGATCAGTATAACCCATCATCGGAGCAATTGAGATATGGCGATTTAACATGGTGCTATCTTAAGCAAATTTAGTGCTCTTAAAAAGTACTTTAGTGATTAGTTTGATCATGAGATGAATCGAGTACTAACCCACTTACTACCAGAGAGGTCGCTGCATGGCTGAAATTTCCAGCTCCATGGCACTAAGGGATGCTAACGTCACGTCACTATCTTTAAGATAAATTTTCAATCGAATCATCGTCTAAATTATATTTTTTCTTCTTTGCTGCATCATTACGATCGAAGGCCAGCTGAGATAAAAACTCTTCAGTAATATTATCGGATATATATTTACCAGTAAAAACTGAATCTTCCAAATGCTGGATTTCCGGTAAATCGGGTTGCTCTGCTTGCTGAATTGACTTATAAACGTCAGCAAGATTTTGGTAAAATAATTTATCAGCACCAATAGTATGTGCGATTTCTGCTGTCGTTTTGCCGTATGCAACTAACTCATCACGACAAGCCATATCGATACCATAAACATTAGGATAGCGAATCTCAGGTGCAGCAGAAGCAAAATACACCGATAAAGCACCGGCTTCTCGTGCCATTTGGATAATTTCTTTTGAAGTAGTACCGCGAACAATCGAATCATCGATCAACAGCACCCGCTTACCTGCAAATTCTGATTTAATGGCATTTAATTTTAGTCTGACCGAACTCCGCCGCATTTCCTGTCCAGGCATAATAAAAGTTCGTCCTATATAGCGATTTTTTACAAAACCTTCTGAATAGGGAATGTTTAGGTGGTGAGATAAACTTAATGCTGCATTGCGACTGGTATCTGGTATCGGAATAACGACATCGATCTTATGATCAGGCCATTCGAGGGCAATTTTTTTAGCTAAAAACTTACCCATGTTATTTCGCGCCTTGTATACTGGCACACCTTGAAGAATAGAATCCGGTCGCGCTAAGTAAATGTATTCAAAAATACAGGGTGCCAGTTGGGTTTGAACAGCACAAATTTGGCGATGAATGTGGCCATCCTTATCAAAATAAACCACTTCACCAGGAGCGACATCGCCGATTAATTCAAATCCAAGCGCGTCCAACGCAATACTCTCAGAAGCAAACATAAATTCCGTACCTTTAGGTCCTTCTCGCTTACCAAATACAATTGGACGTATTCCATATGGATCTCGAAAACCAACAACACCATAACCATGAATCAGCAAAGTTGCCGCAAAAGCTCCTTGAACACGCTGATAAACTTTACCCATAGCCTTGAAAAGATACTTTGGTTGTAGCGGAGCAGCAGCAACATGCTGTAATTCGTGTGCTACAACATTGAGCAACACTTCGGAATCAGAAAAAGTGTTCAAATGACGCATATCTGTGCGAATTAAATCTTCCGCCAATACAGTAGTATTGGTCAAGTTACCGTTATGCACTAGACTCAAACCATAGGGTGAGTTGACATAAAAAGGTTGAGATTCTGTAGGACTAGTGCTGCCAGCAGTTGGATAGCGAACATGGCCTATACCCATTGTTCCATGTAACCGCTGCATATGATTTTCACGAATTGCATCTCTGACTAAGCCATTAGATTTGCGCAAATAAATACGATGTTCGTCACTGGTTAACATGCCCGCCGCATCCTGACCACGATGCTGTAAAATAGTGAGTGCATCAAAAATATCTTGATTTACTCGCCGTTGCGACAGAATGCCGACAATTCCACACATGATTATTTAAACCTCACTATTTCTGTTTATTTGATTTGTTTGGAAAACCAATGCGACAAGCTTTTGCCTTCATTAGGTAGCCTTTGGTTCAACCAGTAAACTATTGGATGAAAATTCTGTGCAATACGCGAATTTGCTAATGCCTCACCGTTAATTGCAGTTTCAGAGCCGAAAAACATCAGTAAAATAGCAACCACCAACACACCACGAATTAAACCAAAAACCAACCCAAGCATGCGATCTGGGAACGTCAGCTTTATTTTACTCACAATACTATGTACTAGGCGATTAATGAGTGCGCCAATAATGAGTATAATTAGGAATAAAACGATAAAAGCAATCGCAGTCCGCAACGTCTCTGATAATATCCACTTCTTTAAAAAAGTCTGAAAAAAGACCGAATATTTCAATGAAACGACAAAGCCAACTATCCAAATAACAACAGATATGGCCTCACGAACAAAACCTCGAAAAAAACTGATAATACTGGAAAATAATATAATACCAATTATTACGTAATCGACCCAGTTAAAGTACAACACTAATTATTCCAAATGATAATATTTTTTAACAATAGCCTTCAGTTTGAATTGCTGCTGAATGGTCTGTGAAAAATTCTTGGCTTCATGAAGATGAGTATAAGGGCCAACATAAACACTAAAAATGCCATGGTCATGGATATGAAACCTTCTAAGGTATGCTGAATAACCACTGTGCTTGAGACGACTTTGTAGTAGGTTGGCATGTGCAAAGTTGGTGAAGCTGGCTAATTGTAAACTCCACAATGTGGGAGGTGCAGCCACGTGAACCACTGCCAATGGTGATACTTTAGTTTGCAGCATCAATTGACTAGGTTTTGTTGATGTCTGGGGCTGAGTGCTTTCTGTCACTGAATAGTTAGTGGGGAGATCGAGAGCCATGTTGGGTTTGCTGGGCGGATGTGGAATTGTATTAGAGAGTTTTAAATTTACTTCAGGATGTGTATGACAAAATAAGATAGGTAAAAATATCGCTATTAGTGAGGCAATAATTAAACCACCTATCCAACGTTGCTTTGTTTTCGCCTCCATTACATTACTCCCTTTGCAATCAGCAAATCTTGTACTAATCCTACTGTATAGAACGAACCAAATACAACTATTCGTTCGGCTGCGTCAGTGTTCCGCACAGCCTGTTCAAATGCCTCGGTAACTGTTGAACACTCATGTATGCACCCAACCCCCAATTGCTTCAACATGCCAGCAAGATATTGCACAGTGGCACCGCGCGAGGTACTCAAATCACCAATGTACCAAGCGTCAATTTGCGCTGCGATAGTATGTAGAGAGCCTACAATATCTTTATTTTTCAACATCCCCAATACTGCCACAGTACGTTTTACAGCTGGCAGCTGGCCCAATTGTTGCGCCAGATAAGCAATGGATTGGGGATTATGTGCAACATCCATCACTACAGGAGTTACGTAGTCAACCTGCTGAAAACGACCCGCAAGCTTTAAATGGGCTAAGCTCGCTCGTATCGCGCTCACTAGAACTGGAAGCTGTGCTTGTAATAATTCAATAACCATCAAACTGGTCGCCACATTCTGTAATTTGAGTGCTGGTAACGGTAAATCCGTATAGGCTTTATTTCCACCATGCCAATCCCAACCGCCTAGACGCTGGCGATAAAAAAATTGATGGTTGAGGGTAAAACAAGACGCAGCGACTGCATTAGCTTTTGAAAGCACACTCTTGGGAGGTTCTGGATCGCCGCAAACCACAGGTCTTTTAGCTCGAATAATACCTGCTTTTTCAAAACCTATCTTTTCACGCGTATCACCTAACCAATCCATATGATCAAGATCAATATTTGTGATCACCGCAATATCTGGATCAACAATATTAACAGCATCCAGCCGCCCTCCCAAGCCAACCTCCAATAACAAAACTGATAAATCAAGTTGTTGGCAGATTTTCAAAGCTGCCAGGGTAGTGAATTCAAAAAAAGTTAATTCTATATCGTGACGATGCGCCTCAATAAACGCAAAGGCTTCAATAAACTGTTGGTCACTTACTTCCTGTTTATTAAATCGCAATCGCTCATTAAATCGCAATAAATGCGGGGAAGTATAAGCGGCGACTTGGTAGCCTGACGCTACAAAAATACTCTCAAGACAAGCAATGACTGAACCTTTACCATTGGTACCTGCAACAGTAATCACTGGACAGTTAAAGCAATTTAATTGCAGTTTTTCAGCCAATAATGCAATCCGATCCAAACTCAAGTCTATGGTTTTGGGATGAATAAGCTGAATGTATTCAATCCAATCTTGTAAGTTTCTCATACTGTATACAATCACTAAAGGTTCTGTTCTGAAGTAATATCAGGCTGTGGTTGACGAGTTAAATTAGCAATCAAAAAAGCAACCTCATTTTTCAACTGCTGTCGATCCACCACCATATCTATTGCACCATGCTCTAATAAAAATTCACTGCGTTGAAACCCTTCAGGCAACACCTGACGAATTGTTTGCTCAATAACGCGAGGCCCAGAAAATCCAATTAACGCTTTCGGCTCTGCGATGATAATGTCACCTAAAGTAGCTAAACTTGCAGAAACACCTCCCATTGTCGGGTCTACTAATATAGAAATAAAGGGTAACCGTGCCCTACCCAATTTGGCCAAAATTGTACTCGTCCGCGCCATCTGAAATAGCGAAAATAATCCTTCTTGCATTCGTGCGCCACCACTAGTGGCAAAACAAATAAACGGACAGTGACGTTCAATCGCACTTTCAACACCCAACACAAAACGTTCACCAACAGCGGCACCCATTGAACCTCCAATAAAAAAGAAATTAAAAACGGCAACAACCACTGGCAATCGATATACAGTTCCAGACATCACCACAATCGCTTCTTTTTCATGAGAGTGTTTTTGGGCAATACTTAAGCGGTCTTTATATTTTTTAGTATCTCGAAATCTCAATAAATCAACTGGAACAATATTTTCACCAATTTCCACACCCGTATTTTTATCTAAAAATTGATCTAGCCGCTGTCGAGCAGTAATGCGGATATGGTGGTTACACTTAGGACAAACAAAAAAGTTTCGCTCAAGTTCCACACGATATAAAATGGCAGCGCAAGCAGAACACTTGTCCCATATCCCCTCTGGTACTCCTTTCTTCTTTTTTGTTGAAACACCAGGAAGTAGATTTTTAAACCAGCTCATAAACTCATTACTCTCAATTAATCTAAAAAAAACGGTCCAAGCGGTGCTTTAGGTAATTGAAATTCAGATGGGTAAGCTACCTCGACCAAATAAAGACCCTGTGGCATCGCAGTGACGCCACCTGCGCGACGATCTTTGGCAACCAATACCTGTTTCGCCCAGCTCACTGGTTGATGGCCGTCTCCTATCGCCATTAATACACCGACTATATTACGAACCATATGTAGCAGAAAAGCATTCGCTTGTATATCAATCACCAAAAGACGCCCGCGTCGAGTGACTTCAAGCTTATCAATGCGACGAATTGCTGTCTTAGACTGGCACCCAGTGCCTCGAAATGAGCTGAAATCATGCTCTCCTAAAAAAGCTTCTGCAGCTAACGCCATACGTTTTTCGTCCAAAGGTCGGTAGAACCAGCTTACTGAATCACCTAAGATAGCTGGCCGCACTACATGATTATAGATGACATAGCGATACCTGCGCCGCAAAGCTGAGTATCTGGCATGAAAACTATCATTCACGACCTTAGCCCACTGCACACTGATATCAGACGGCAAATTACTATTTGCACCGAACACCCAAGATCGAGGCGTTCGCGCCGCGTAAGTGTCAAAGTGCACAACTTGTGAGGTCGCATGAACACCCGCATCAGTGCGACCAGCGCAAGTAATAGTGACAGGATGGTTCGCAACGTTTGAAACAGCTGACTGCAAAGCAGCTTGTACCGTTAACAATTCATCTTGTATTTGCCAGCCATGATATTTAGCTCCTTGATAAGCAACTCCCAATGCAAGACGTAACATTATCCGCAACCAGTAGACAATTCAGCAAGCAGCATATTAGCTTCTTTTTGCTGGTTTTCGTCACCGTGCTCACACACTTCATCCAATACTTTGCGAGCACTTTCAACATCTTCCATAGCAATGTATGTGCGCGCTAAATTTATTTTAGCAGGGATACTTTCTTCGCTGCCCATCCAGTCGTACTCTTCCTTAGTATCATCTTCTTCCACAGGCACAGCATTTACCTCGGAGTGACTTGATAGGGATGGAAAAGAAGCCAGCTGACGCTTTCGCCGCCATAAGACTGCCAACAAGAGCAGTAAAATCACTAATAATCCCCCTACTACAATCAAATCACCCTCGATACCTAAAGTGTCTTGTAACTGCGCAAGTTGAGTAGTGAGTTTTGACCATTTGTCACCGTCTTTAGGTTGGGAAACCATCGTTTGAGTTTTAATATGTGCCGGGGCTACAGTCGTTGCCTTGTTTTTCATCTCGACTAACTGACGATTAAACAGGGTCATCGCTTGTTCCAAGATTTGCAAATGTTGCTGTAAATCTTTAATACGCGTATCCATTTCAACTAAGCGCTGATCAGCTCTTTGCTGAAATAACATATTATTCCGATTCAGTTGGTCAATTTGCACCTGTAGCGTTGATGCTGACTGATGATCCAACAGATTTACTGGTGGGTTATTGGTCTGCCGATGAGTGTCAGCTTGCGCCGAAGTGGGTGATGTAGACAATGAACTCTCGCTACCCGATGCAGTTTGGTAGGATTGTAACGGAGGTCTGCCATCTTGTGCTAATGCAGCAAAACCGACCACAGGCATCACCATTAATCCCATAAAAAAATGTTTCATCACAGAGTTCACCTCCTTACCTGATTGATATTAGCAACCACAAAGACTCGTCGTTACCAACCTAAGTTTCTCATCATAACAAATTTAAAAAATACCGTCAGTCTTGACTCAACCGCTTTGATTTCACGGATATTGTGCGATTCTCTCCAAGTTTCGAGACAATACATTTTATAATCCTAGAAAAAGTACTCTTCATCGACCCAGTAGAGGCAGCAATTAAGCCTCAGATTACAAGTGAGTAATGTCGAAAAGTATGTTAGCATCACAGATAGTTTGAACCTAGAAAAAGCGGTTGAGCACGATTAAATAGCATAACAGGTTGATTGAGATCGCATAATAAAAATTGTTGAAGTCACCCGTTGTTGGTGATGAGAAGAATTTTTATATAACGAGATGAATCAAGAAGGTATGCTAGAAATCGCGATTCAACTACTTTTTCTAGGTTGAATGTAACTAGACCCAAATCCATCGACATTGCGGTTCCAACCAACTTACAATATGGGAGATAACTATGACAAAATGGTTAAAACGCTCTTTGCAGTTGATAGCCGTTATAACAGTGTTCACAACCACAACTTATGCACAACGATTGTTAGAGCAAGCACAAGTTGATTATCCAGTTTCCATCGATACCAAAGGGCAACCTACGCTTGGTAATCCTAAAGCACCGATACACATCGTTGTTTTCGAAGATTTAAAATGCCCAAACTGTGCTCGTTTCAACCGTCAATATTTTTCAAGACTGAAGCATCGCTATATCGATACTGGTGAAGTTAAATATACCCAAATTACGTTAGCGTTTATTAACAGCTCTATTCCTGCTGGCAATGCTGCGCTGTGTTTGTATCAGCAGAATAAAAATTTATTTTTTCCATTTGTCGAGTATGTTTATCAGAACCAACCCGCTGAAACAACTGACTGGGCCACTATTCCCAAATTAACACAATTTGCAAAAATGTCTAATTCTCGTAGTGGTTTAAGTCGTATAACCACTAAAAATATCCATATTAATTATCAGAACCTTAATAACTGCATTTTTTCAGGAAAATATACAGATCATTTAGAAAACAATTTAAAATTAGCCTCTCGCGTGATGAATGGGCGTGTCGTGACACCATCTATTTTTGTTAATGGCAACCCCATAACAACATTGACTTTTAAAAACCTAGAAAAAGCAATAAATGCAGCAAGAAACAACGATAAAAATGGTTAGTGTGTCATGAAACTGATCCATCGATTGAGTCTATTTATTGCGTGGCTTATCGCACTAACTGCGCTGTTGGTGACCCTATATCTTAACGAAGTGATGCATTTTCCAGTTTGCACGCTATGTTGGTATCAACGCATTTGTATTTACCCATTAGTTATTTTATTGGGAATTGGGTTGCTGCGTCGTGAGACTGATATCCCGATTTATACTATTCCACTATCGATATTAGCGTTTATTTTTGCAGCTTATCAATATTGTGAGCAGATGATCGCAAGCTTTGGACCGATTCAAGTATGTAGTCCCACAGGACCAGCCTGCAGTGATATTTACATACAGTGGATGGGATTTGTTACTATTCCATTTTTCGGAATGATTGCTACTTTAACGATGACAATACTGTTATTTCTAGCGCGAAAAACTGCTTCCAATAATGGCTAATGAGGTATAGTTCAACACCCAATCCGATAATAGCACAGGCGCCTTGTGGCCCAGAATCATTGCACTCACACTAACATGGAAGAGTTAAAGTATGAGATGCATCTTAGCTTATTTATTACTACGCTTACGTTCATGCGCCTTCAATAATTTCTTACGAATACGAATCGCCTCAGGAGTCACTTCCACCAACTCATCATCGGCAATAAATTGCAATGCCTGTTCAAGCGTAAATTTAATCGGAGGTGTCAGTAAAATATTTTCATCACTGCCTGCAGCGCGGATATTAGTCAGTTGTTTAGCTTTCGCAACATTCACCACTAAATCCGTATCACGAGAATATTGCCCTACGACCATTCCTTCATAAACTTCTGTTTGAGGACCGATGAATAAATTACCGCGCTCTTGTAAATTAAACAGCGCAAAACCGGTTGAAACTCCTGGACCGTTGGCAATCATTACACCACGATTACGAGTTTGCATTTCACCTTGAATTACCGCGGCATAGTGATCAAAATTATGATACATCACACCAGAACCGGATGTCAGCGTCAAAAATTTAGAATGGAAACCAATTAAACCGCGCGTAGGGATCATGTATTCCATGCGAACTCGACCTTTTCCGTCAGGGATCATATTTTTCAAATCTCCTTTTCGAGCCGCCAATTGTTGCATCATTGCCCCTTGATGCGTTTCTTCCACATCTAAAATAAGGCTCTCAAATGGTTCACTAGGTTCGCCATCAATTTCTCTGATAATCACTTCAGGACGCGAAACTGAAAATTCGTATCCTTCTCTGCGCATATTTTCAATTAATACCGATAAATGCAACTCACCGCGACCCGATACAATAAACTTATCGGCATCACTACCTGGCTTTACACGCAATGCGACGTTAGCGATTAGTTCTCGCTGCAAACGATCACTGATTTGACGGCTGGTTAAAAATTTCCCCTCTCGACCAGCGAAAGGTGAGCTATTAACTTGAAAAGTCATACTCACTGTCGGCTCATCCACTGTTAACGCCGGTAATGCCACCACATCAGCAGGATCACACAATGTATCTGAAATACGCAACTTATCAATGCCTGTAATTGCAATAATATCCCCCGCTTCAGCCTGATCAACCTCAACGCGTTTTAGCCCCATAAACCCTAAAATTTGCAACACCTTACCATTGCGCTTTTTTCCTTCACAATCAATAATAGTCACTGGCATATTCGCCTTTAGTCGACCACGCTGAATACGACCAATACCAATAGCACCCACGTAGCTAGAATAATCTAGTGAAGAAATTTGCATTTGAAATGACGCATCCAGATCAACCTGCGGTGGTGAAACTTGGGCAACAATAGTTTCGAATAACGGCATCATATCCTTTTGCTCATCTTCAAGCTCCTTAACCGCGAAGCCTTGTAATGCAGAAGCATAAATCACTGAAAAATCCAGTTGTTCATCGGTAGCATCGAGGCTAACGAACAAATCAAACACTTGCTCTATCGCACAGTCAGGATCTGCACCGTCCCGATCCACTTTATTAACGACAACAATGGGTTTCAACCCATAACTAAAGGCCTTTTGAGTAACAAAGCGAGTTTGCGGCATTGGTCCTTCAACAGCGTCAACTAACAATAATACTGAATCAACCATCGATAAAATACGCTCGACCTCACCACCAAAATCGGCGTGTCCAGGTGTATCCACAATATTGATGCGATAGTCTTGCCATTGAATAGCGGTATTTTTAGCAAGGATAGTAATACCGCGTTCTTTCTCCAAATCATTTGAATCCATCACTCGCTCAACGAGTTCAGCACGGCTTGCGAGCGTACCCGATTGACGTAGCAATTGATCAACTAATGTGGTTTTACCATGATCGACATGGGCGATAATAGCAATATTTCTTATTTTTTCAATCATTTAAGTATCTTGCGCTCTTGGTCAAAAACGGGAGTATATCATGATTTAGGCTCTCGCAAGAAAAAGGAGATAATTAATGCAACCAGTGACAATATTAACATAATCGCTATCACATCGTGGTAGGCGACCACAAATGACGATTTTACCCAACCACTCACGATCGGCACCAGGTCGGGGGAAACAATTTTTTTAACGTAACTGATATTATGCGCGCCGCTAATGACAGGCTCGAACAACTGTGAACTGAGATTCATATGCTGTGCCGCTACAGTTTGAGTAAAGTGATGCAACCCAATCGCTGACAGCATTGCACCCGACAATCCAACCCCAATGGCACCGGAAAAAAATGCTATGGTAATAAATACCCCGTAACCAACACCCTGTTGCTGAGGAGCTACTACATTAACTGCAGCATAATTACTAGCAGAAAACATGACGCCAACGTTCACGCCGATTAGCATTAATCCTAATAAAAAAGTGACCCAACTGATAGTATCGCCACTGAATAAAAACAACAAATACCCTAAAACACTAGCAAACTGTGAAATAATAATTAATTTCCGGACGCCAAAACGCGTCACTGCTTTGCCCGTTATTGGACCCACAATACCCATCACCACAGTACTCGTTAGCAAAATCAAACCTACGTGAGACGGCTCAAACTGCAAAATATTTTGCAAATACAGTGGTAGCACGAAAATAAGTGCTACAAAAGTATATTGGAACAACAATCTCACCACGCAAATCAATGAGAATGATGACTGATTAAAAATACTCAAATCAACTAATGGGTATGGGCAACGTTTCTGTAAGATGATAAACAATCCCATCAATACCGTCGCTATAGCCAAACAACTGATAAACAAACCAGAACCAACGCCCCAATGATTGATTTCGTTAAATGCAAATAAGTATAGAATTAGTGCGAGTGCGAGAATTATGGCACTAAAATAATCAACGTATTTTTCTTTTAAAGTTATTTCATCACGGCTGCAAAAATAAAATACTAACAGACAACAGACGACACAAATAGGCAAATTCACTAAAAATACGTAGCGCCAACTAGCAAACTGAGTTATAAAACCACCGATGGTTGGTCCAATGGCTTGCCCCACACCAGTAAATGTAATCAAAATGCCGATTGCTACACTGCGCTTTTCAGGTGGGAAAATTCGATTCGCTAAAATAATCGCCATTGGAAACGATTGCGCCATGCCTATACCCTGGAAAATTCTTCCAATGATTAATAACGGAATATTCGGTGCAAATCCAGCAATGGCGGAACCCAAGAAGAAAATCACAATACCACTACAAAATACTTTTTTCGCTCCCACGATATCTGAAATCTTACCCACTAGTATCACAGTCGACGCAAATACCAGCAAATATACGTTGTTTACCCACTGCAGTTGAGTCATTGAAGCCTGAAAAAAACGCCCTATGATCGGTAGAGCCACAGTAACAATCGTCAAGTCAATATTCAGAATTAGTATGGTGAGTCCCAAACCGAATAATGCCAAACTACTTACAAGATTTCTATTCATCAAAAAATACCTAAATGATTTAATATATCACAAATAAATTTATAAAGTTGCAGTAATGATTTTAGACTCATAATGTAATAAACTTGCATTAGTAGAATATAAAACCAAAAATAATTTTTTTTAATGTTATGGAGTCTTAGGATGGAATCACCACTTAACCCCAATAATTCTCATATAGAAATGCAACCAGTCTCGCAGAGACAACCAGAATCAGAAAATCGGAATAGCGATCTTCAACCATCGACTGAATCAAATTCCTACTCATCCGAATGCTATTACTGGTCATACCTTGTCATTGGCAACACCTTGACTGTCGCTTCCTTTGGCCTGTGCGTGTGGCTTTTATTGCTGAACAACAACGAAAGTGAACGCCTGCGAGAACAAGCATGGAGTCAACAAACCGCAGGTTGCGATAATTCAACTCAAACTTGTGAACAAGTATTTGGAAGGATCTCATACCATCAGGGACCGGATTTTTGTGAAAATCCTGCTAAAAAGCCACTATGCCCTGCGGTATCCTTGAATAGCACCAACGCAGCAATTGCCAATATCACGCTTTACTTAGTATCTACAGCTTGTCAAACTATTTGCATCAGCTACCATCCACAAGATGCTCAATCCATTACTGCTCTTATTTTCGCTATATTTTTCTTTATTATCGGAGCACTATCAATAGTCTTAACTTGTACACCAGCTAACGCTCTCCTCTACGATCGTCTCGCAGACAGGCTTGGAGTAGAAGCTATCTACAGATGTTGGTCCCGCGAAAATTGTGCAATACTCGGTTCTGCCTCAGCAAACCGGGTAGTTGGTGATGAAGTAGACTTCCCATTTCAATACATAGCTAGACATTCCCTATGAACTCAAAGGCAAATATGCCATTTATACTCCCATATTATCTTTTGCACTGATATTGGCATGGTCAGTAATTAGTGCTAGGGTATTTGATAATGAAAACTAAAAATTTTATCCTAAATTTATTTTCTGGATTACTTTTTACCTGCTACAGTATGACAACATTAGCTTTGCCCCCCAAGTTTGTTTACCTAACACAAATCGATTCTCGAATCATTCAAGACGTCAGATATTATACAAGTAATAATTTTGTAGGACATCCAATTGCTGGTTACAAAAAACCGATTATTATTCTCACTAAACCTACAGCCTTGGCATTGCGACGCGTAGAAAATCAACTCAATCGACGAGGCTTGGGTCTAAAAGTGTATGATGCCTATCGCCCACAAATGGCAGTTGATGATTTTATTAAATTTAGCGCCGACACCGCCGACCAAAAAACCAAAGCTGATTATTATCCCAACGTTAATAAAGCAGATTTTTTCAAACTCGGCTATGTGGCATCACGATCAAGCCACACACGCGGTAGCACTGTAGACCTTACTATTATTGATCTCAACACAAAAAAATCTTTAGATATGGGGACTCATTTTGATTTCATGGACGTATTGTCACATCCATTGAACCATGCGGTCACTGATGTACAATTTAAAAACCGCATGCTCCTTCGAAAATTAATGCTCAAAAATGGCTTTCAGCCACTGAGTACTGAGTGGTGGCATTTCACTCTAAAAAAAGAACCTTATCCAAATACATATTTTAACTTTCCTATTGAATAAATCATAATCTCTCCTCTTTTTGTTAAACGCGTATAGCTTTTAATTATTAATAAAAGTATCTTTTGTGCTTTAAAAAAATACTAAAGGTATTTTCCCATAAAAAATATTATCTAAATTCTTAAATAATTCTAAATAATCAAATTTCTAAAAATATTTTCAAATTTTAATTTTTTTTTAACTTAAGCCCACTATCATTTAATCCTTAATTAATGTTTTTATATATTCTATTTTTTTATCTATAATCGAGGAGACATACTATGCGAACTAAACAAAACAACGACAACACACAAACCGAACAGGAAATTAATGCGCAAAATAGACTAAGAAGCGGTACAGAAGAGTTTTATCCAGAGGATGATGATGATGGTACGGTTGAAGAACAGAATCGGCAAGCAGCTTCTAACACACGAAATGCATCGCGAAGTGTTACAGAGATACCTGGTTCAAATGCAGGTGCTGTTATGAGAATTATTAATGACAGTGACATGGAAATCTTAGGTCTTCTTGGAACACCTCATCGAGGTGAAAGCAGTAAACCAGTTGTTTCAATGTCAACTGTGAAAAGAGGTGCTATAGGCGCTGGAATTGTTGCAACCGCTGGTGGATCAGGCTGTTTTGTCGCTAAATTAACTGGGGCCTCTCTTTCACAAGTTAAATTTCTTGCGTTTGCTAGTAAGCTATTGATATCATTGAATGCGATACCAGGATGGGGCCAAGTAGCTTGTGCTGCAGGATTCGGCTTAATCGCGCTAGGAATCGTTATTACTGCTGCAGTTAAAAAGTTTAGAAATTCAACACCTAATAATGAAGCAACAGTATTTCGTTCATCTGGGGCAAGAGTAGTTGAAACTAACAATGATAATCCTCTTAGCGAACACCCACTAATACCTCAACCCCATTAGCGGCATAATATAAGCTAGTGTAATTGACGTAATTTTATCATTTTTATCTGAGGAAACCATGCGGAACATCGACCAACAAACTATTAACCAAATAAATCAACAAATTCAACCCACCACAAAAGATAATATCGAAAATTTGGTGAGAAACAAGATTCAAGAAATCTTGATAAGCCATTTTGTGACTAAACTCGGTTCGAGATTTTATGAAAATGGCACCTATGAATTTATGAGAATATCATCTAAAGGAAACCCAAACATATATCATTATAGTATTACATATCAGTTACCAGGTGCAGATGCACTAGCTCAGAATCTGAATGTCAAAGCTTCAATAACTACAACGTGTGTGGAAAATGAACTGATACAGATTAAATTTGATGATATTCGTCTAAATGACGTTAGTTTAATTGCAGAAGATCCAGAAAATGCGTCTTATTATGGACTAGAGGACTGTCTGAATAATACAAATGGTAGCCCAATAAATGAAAAACCTTTCAAATTCAACGCTGATAATCCAGCACCACATCAGTCACCAGTAAATTTAAATAGTGATAATAAGCAGCGTTTAAACCCACAAGCAGCAAAACATTGGAAAATATTTTCTAAAGAAAATATGGGTAAACTATTAAATTCTTCACCAAATGATGTGCCAGCACAACCACAACCTCAAAAATATAGCGCTCTCAAGATAGCTGGCGCTACGGTTGTCGCTAGTGCTGCCGGAGCTGGATCGGCATATTACGCTGCGCGTTTATCAGGTTTGAAATTGGCGGTGCATCATGTTCCATTCATTGCAAAATTCTTTTTGGCTCTCAATGCTGTGCCTGTCTACGGTCAAATTATGTGTGCAGTGGGTCTGGGCTTGTTAGCTCTGGGCGTAATGAGTTATGGTATTTATCAATGCTTCAATAAGCCTCCAGCGGCAACAGCAGATACAGGACTATTTAAACTAGACAGGAATAGCGATATTAAAGATATGAAGTCTAGTGCAAAACCACCAGAATCTTCATTAGGAAGTAATGATGAATCTACTCCGTTGATAACGGCATCTTAAGATTTTCTTTGGTGATTGAAAACACATAGCATAGGCGATAAAAAACCGCCAAAGATAATATTAAAAATATCGAAAGCGCTAGAAAAGCGACACTAAAAGCGTAACGTGGAATATGATGGCTGAGATGATTATCACCAATGGTGATAATCATCACCACTGCAGCGTAAGCAATGCCAAAGCTGCTGCTGAGTTGAATAATAGCGCTTAAAATAGTCGTACCAGCACTGATTTCCCCTCCTGGCAAGGTACGATAAGCATTGGCATTGCTGGTAGTGAATAAAATAGACCCAAAGAAACCCACCACCATCTGTTGAAACCCTAAAATAATCGGAGAAAAGTAAAAAGTATTGATTTCATAACTCAGAAAAAACACTAATATCACTAAATTAGTGTAAAAAATGATTGTTGGGTGCTTAAATTTTAGAGCCCAACGTCGAATCATAAGTCGACTAACCAAGGCACCCAATGCCCATGGAAACACCATAAGACCAGCTTGAAAAGCAGAATATCCATAAACCGTTTGTAACATTAGTGGGATTAGAAATGGCACCGTTGACAGGGTGAATCGCATCAAAAAAGATGCCAATGCGTTCATACGGAACGCTTTATTGCGAAATATTGTAAAATCTAATAAGATATTTTTAGCGTATTTATGATGAGAACGATAGCACATAGCCAAAAATAGCGAACCAAATAGGATAAATATCTTATCCGCTACACTGTATAATGGGTCAACCACAACATCAATAAAAGACATTCCCAGTGCTAAAGCACCACCGATCAAAATAAACCCCAGCCAGTCAAAGCGCCGTTTGACGGGGTCGGACAATTTTGGCAGATAGGTGGCGATCAGAATTATTCCTATGATACCGAAGGGCACGGTGATAAAAAAATTCCAGCGCCAACTGAGATACGTGGTCACTGTACCGCCCACGATGGGTCCAAATGCCAAACCAATGACGGTGTAGGTGGAAGCACGAACCATGGCATAAATGGTATTTTCCTGGCCATAAACTCGAATCAATAAACGCCGCGCCACAGGAGCCATAAAAGCCCCTCCAACACCTTGCACCAAACGCCCAATAATCAACGTGGTAAGATTATTTGCCAAACCACAGGCCATTGAACTCACTGCGAATAATACAAACGCAAAACCCAAAGTGTAGCGAATACCGATACGCTCCACCATCCAAGAACTCACGGGTACAAACATTCCTAAGGTCAATAAATACAAAGTAATGATCACTTTTAGAGTAATTGGATTACTGTGTAATGCAAAAGCTATTTGTGGCAACGAGGTGTTCAGTAGCGTTGCATCCATAAATTCCATCATCATTGCCATTGCAATGATATAGATGCTGACTTTCTGGATTTTAGGTGTGATAACAGACACAACGATTGAATATCATAGTAAGAAATCGTAATTGTACTCTTTCAATATACCACATACAACTTTAAATCATTTAACCTAGTTCAATAAATGATTATGGATTATCACCACCTTCACCAATAATGACGTGGCGTCAATGCAACGTACCACCACTGTAAAAGTTATTGTTGATCAATGTTTCAGCAATTTGCACAGCATTCAGCGCAGCTCCTTTGCGAATATTGTCAGCAACGACCCAAAGATTAATACCACGACTGTCGGTGATATCTTGTCTTACTCTACCGACGAAAACGGCGTCGGCATTGGCACCATGGGAAAAAGCAGTCGGATATTCATCATCGTTATCAATCAATACCACACCAGGCGCGGATCGTAAGCATGCTTTGACTTCCTCAATCGCTATTTCACGTCGCGTTTCAATGTGAATTGCCTCAGAATGACCAAAGAATACTGGCACACGTACTGCAGTTGCATTCACCAGAACATGATAATCGGCTAATATTTTTTGTGTTTCCCACACCATCTTCATTTCTTCTTTGGTGTAACCATTATCTTGGAATACGTCAATTTGCGGTAATACATTAAATGCCATTTGTTGCGGGAAAACCAGACTCTCAACCTCTTGACCATTCATTAATTTCGCGGTTTGAGAAGCCAACTCCTCTATTGCTTGTCGCCCAGCACCCGATACCGACTGATACGTAGCAACGTTAATACGCGCAATCCCAGCCACATCATAGATTGGTTTCAAAGCCACCAACATCTGAATGGTCGAACAATTAGGATTGGCAATAATATTACTCGCACGGTAATCTGCTAACACATCGGCATTCACCTCTGGAATAACCAGCGGCACATCGTCGTTGTATCGAAAATAAGAAGTGTTATCAATCACAATGCAACCGGCATCCGCGGCCTTTTTAGCATATTCTGCTGAGCATTTAGCTCCTGCTGAGAAAAATGCAAAATGCACTTTCGAAAAATCGAATTCTGCTACATTCCGAACCGTACGACGTTTATCACCAAATAGTACTTTCTTTCCTTTTGAACGCTCACTGGCCAGTGGATATAACTTAGCTATTGGAAATTGTCGCTCATACAGAATGTTTAATAGTGACTCACCCACCACACCGGTCGCACCAACGACGGCCACATCATATTCTACTGACATATTGTTACTCTATATAAATTTTGTGACGTAAATAATGATCCATCAATACAATAGCTAACATCGCCTCGGCAATTGGCACCGCACGAAATCCGACACACGGATCATGACGACCCGTTGTCACCACTTCGGTAGCTTCCCCAGCAATAGTCTGCGTTTTTCCTGGAATACGAATACTGGAGGTCGGTTTAAACGCTAATTGTACTAAAATATCCTGGCCACTGGAAATTCCTCCCAATGTGCCACCGGCGTGATTCGAAGTGAATTGATTTTGCTGCATCTCATCACGATGCTGCGACCCTTTCTGAGTAATCACTGCAAAACCATCGCCGACTTCCACCCCTTTCACTGCATTAATACCCATCATCGCTGCAGCAATCTCCGCATCGAGCTTTTCAAATATTGGCTCACCTAAACCAACTGGTATATTTTGCGCGACAACATGTATTTTGGCACCGATGGAATCCCCTTCGCGTAACAGATTTTTAATATATGTTTGGATCTCATTAATTTTAGTTTT
>CAWUIH010000014.1:0-34490 GCA_963922495.1 uncultured Coxiellaceae bacterium
TCTTGATTCATTTCGCTATATAAAAATTTTTCTCATCACCAATAAGTGGCGCCGACAACTTTTATTACGCGATCTCAATCAATTACACCATTTAATCGCGTTCAACTGCTTTTTCCAGGATAATCAATGGAGAAAGTTGATCAAAATCGATTTCCTGCTAATATCGAGATTCTGATATGAGGTTTTGTTTTGAAGATGTCCAAACTCGAAACGCTGGTCTTGCCACAAGGTGCTGACAAGTTATTGTTGCACTCTTGCTGTGCACCGTGTGCTGGTGCAATTATGGAGCGCCTTGCTGATGCGGGTATTGATTTCACAGTATTTTTTTACAACCCCAATATTCATCCCCGCCAAGAATACCTGATTCGCAAAGAGGAAAATATGCGCTATGCGCAAAAGCTTGGCGTTGCTTTTATCGATGCTGATTACGATAGAAATAATTGGTTTGCTCGTGCTAAAGGTATGGAATATGAACCAGAGCGTGGTGAGCGTTGTACCATGTGTTTTGATATGCGTTTTGAAAAAACCGCGTTGTATGCATATGAAAAGGGGTTTAAAGTCATTTCGAGTACCTTGAGTATCTCACGCTGGAAAAATATGAAACAAATTAATGGTTGTGGTGAGCGTGCCGCTGATAAATATCCTGGTCTCAACTACTGGACGTTTAATTGGCGCAAGCAAGGTGGTTCGCAGCGGATGATTAGTCTTTCCAAAGAGGAGCAATTTTATCAACAAGAATACTGTGGCTGCATTTATTCCTTGCGTGATACCAATCGTTGGCGATTGCAAAATGGTAGAAAACGTATTGAAATTGGCATCCAATATTACGGTAAACCGCAACAGGAAAAGTAAATGCTGATTACCTTGATTGCTGCGATGGATCAAAATCGACTCATAGGAAAACAAAATCAATTGCCCTGGTCATTATCGGCAGACTTACGACATTTTAGACAGGTGACGCTGGGGAAACCTATCATAATGGGTCGAAAAACCTTTGATTCTATTGGAAAGCCATTACCAGGCCGTCATAATATTGTTATTTCACAACAACTGGATTTAACCATTAAAGATTGCGATGTCTGTCACTCTCTTGATGCGGCATTGCAACTAGTATCAGCTGAAAATGAGGTGATGGTTATTGGTGGTGCTCATTTATTCAAGCAAAGCCTGCCCATTGCGGATAAGATGATACTAACGATTATTAATCACACGTTTGAGGGTGATGTATATTTTCCTACATGGAATAAAAATGATTGGCAGTTTGTTTCACAAAGCGATCATCAACGAGATGAAAAAAATCAATATGATTATTCCTTTTTAACGTTGAGGCGAGTGCCATCTGCTTCAAGGCGGTAGTAATATAACGTTATTGTTTGGGACATCAATAGCTTCGTTATTTTGGAAATCCTTAATATTTCTGTCAAATTTCAAACATATTTTTTTCTTTCGTCTTTTCATAACTACTGTGACTTACGTCTTTCGTTTCCAAAGTGGTATTTGCCTGATTAGAAATGTGCTTTTGTTGTTCTTGGCAATTTTCCAAATCTATATCTGTTTTTTTATTCTCATGGTTACGCCGATTAAATTTTTCACGAAGTACTGAAAAAGTTCTCTTTATCGTAAATAAAATTAGAATAATGAATAAAAGTAGATGCTGGTAGTATGAGTGATGTGAAATCATCATATAAAATTCTCTATTGTTTAAGTTGATCAGTAGTAATGAGTGTGTTTCTAATTTGCTGCATCATTTCGCTCATTGCACTAGGTGAATGTGGCACGATCACTGAGCTATTTTTACCGTCACTACCGATGGATTTTAGAGTATCAAAGTATTGTGTCATCATCACGATGCTTAATATATCTTTGGTTCCTGCATCGCTCACCGACTCTTTAAATTCCGTCACTGAGGCACGTAAGCCATCGATAATGGCTTTTCGTTGATTAGCAATTCCTTCGCCTTGTAGTGCGGCACTGCGGGCTTCGGCTTCAGCTTGCTTCACTTTAAGAATTTTGTCTGCTTCACCGCGTTCATTGGCTGCCACACGCAGTCGCTGTGCCTCATTGATTTCATTCATAGCGGCCTTCACTTTTGTGTCGGGATCGATATCTGTCACTAATGCTTTCACAATATTGTAGCCAAAGTCGGACATTACTTCCGTTAGTTCCTCTTTAACAGCATCAGCAATTTCATCTTTTTTCTCAAACACATCATCAAGTTTTAGTTTTGGAACGCGGGCGCGCACCACGTCAAACACGTAGGAGGTAATTTGTGCTTCAGGGTTTTGTAATTTATAAAAAGCCTGAAAGAATTTCCCGTGCTCTACGCAAAATTGGACGGATACAGAAACTTTCACGAATACGTTGTCTTGCGTTTTTGTTTCCACCTCAACATTTAATTGCATCACACGTAGTGAGAGCCGAGAGCGAACTTGGTCAACCAATGGAATTAATACGTGTAAACCAGCCTCAGACACGGTATGAAATTTCCCAAATCGTTCAATAATAGCCACGGTCTGCTGCGAGACAGTGTAAATTCCAGTAAACAGTGCAATGGCAATTAGTATGGCGATAATGATTAGAACAATAGTAAGTGCACTCATGGAAACCTCTTCAGTCGGCGGGGAAAATGTTTTAGTAAATTAGCAGATGAGACTAGATGGGTCAAATCTCAGCCAAGTTGTTGATTATCTTGTTTGGGCTATAAAATATTTAACCTAAAAAAAGCAGTTGCGATAGGACCCTTTGACAGCGCCGTACTTAAAATAATACGTGCTGTAACCAGAAGCAAGTAACTTCCGTCAACGACTATACTGCCTGCAACCAATAGAGTGGTGTCCTATGCAACTATGTGAATTCTAAAATCATTCGCGCTAAAGGCTTTCTAGGAATCCTCTTTTTCTAGGGAGAGGAAGCTAGATTTGTGATTTCAATGTCAGGTTGACTATTATTACCCGTATTACCCATAGATTGTACAGAAGATTGAACGCGGCGATGATTGAATATTCTTGCGCGAGTAGGTGGTGACGCGGGTGGTTGTTGATTTAAATTATGATAACAAATATGAATCTGTCGTACGATAAACACTAGGCTACCCAAACCGAATAGCGAAAGTGCTGTAGCTGCAATAATAATCAACGTACCCATATTATTTTCATCAGATGACCGAGAATTAGCTGCGGTGGATATGAATGGTTCTTCAGTTGGGCTAACCGTAGGGCCATCAGTAAGGGGGCTAAGTGTGGTTGGATTGGCGGTCATTGGACTAATAGTTGTTGGTAACTGTGTGGTTGGGGTCGTTGTGGGATTCTCCGTTACGGGACTTGCTGTTGTAGGGCCCGCCGTTGTTGGACTCACTGTAGGAGCTTGGCTAAAACTGTCACTACCAAATATAATTATCGCTTTACCAGCTCTACCTCTGTATGTGGAGGCGAGAGGAGCTCCCACTATAAAATCATTCTTACCATCGTTATTAACATCCCCGACAACACTAATTGAGCGACCTGCGCGAGTTGTAAAAATAATACTAGTTGGATTACCAAATGAATCAATGGTCGTAGTCCTTTGTCCATCTGAGTCAAAAACGAGTCCTTGTGAAGAGCTTAAAAAACGATTATCCACAACCTCAAGCTGTGGTAGATTTTCGTTGCCAAATAAAACGATGACTCTTGTAGAACGACTCCCCCCACCGATATATCCGCCAGGATAGCCAATCGCAATATCATCAATACCATCGTTATTAATATCACCAATACCGCTATCTTTAGCTGTGTTATCGAGAGAAATGCTTCCTCCAGTGATCAAAAGTCTTTGAGAAACCGGTAAAGTTTCTAATATTAATTGTCCTGGGCCCTTTAATTGTGAATTACCGAACATTAACAAGGTTTCTCTTCCATCAGTAATGCTTAGTAGGAAGTCTGCTAAACCATCGTTGTTAACATCTCCCGCTTTACCGAATCCAATGCCCAGACCAAATGGCAGCAGTGTCCCGTTACTATTGATAATTAACCTTTGGGATGGCATTAAGTTTTCCAGAAACAGATTATCGTTTAAACTTGTCAAATTTGAGTTTCCAAAAAGTATTGCTGCTTGA
Organism: uncultured Coxiellaceae bacterium; assembly: GCA_963922495.1. GTDB lineage: Bacteria > Pseudomonadota > Gammaproteobacteria > Coxiellales > Coxiellaceae > CAWUIH01. The sequence goes on from CAWUIH010000014.1 coordinate 4,091, forward strand.
CCTTGGAAGCTCAAGGGGTTGTCTCGATTGGCAGCGGGATTACCCATAATAACATCATCGAATCCATCGCCATCAACATCACCGATACCTCTGATTGCAAAACCGATTCCTTCACTTGATGTAATGCGTAAACGCTTAGGAGAAGACATATCCTCTAAGTCAGAAACATTTAAACGGGTTAACTCAGGATTGCCAAATACAATATAGGTATATGGTCGTCTAGGAATAAGAGGCAGATCAGTGCTCACTCCAATTGCAATATCGTAAATGTTATCGTTATTGAGGTCACCTGCAGCACTTACGGTTATAATACGTGGAGAAAATCCCAATGAGGTAACAATCTTCAACCCCTGTGGAGATTTCAGTTTAGTTAAATCTATTACACCTTGAGTGGTCAGGTAAGATCCCCCATATATAACATAAACACTGTTAGAGTCTGTAAAAGCAAAGTCAACAATACCATCTCCATTGATGTCATTAGTAACTGCTAAAGTATCTCCTCTTCCAAGCCTACCCGCTGGTCCTGTGCCGTTGATCACTAAACCTTGAGGGGATACTGCTAAGTCGCTTAAATTGCGACTACCCGACGTGAGATGAGAACCCCCAAATAGCACGTAAATCTTCTTTAATACTGGACTGTTTACTACTACATCAGGAATACCATCAGCATTCAAGTCCCCAGGACCTATCACAGACTCACCAGCGAAAGTAGCAAGTGCCGGTCCAGGTAGTGATTCATCAAGCGTTAAACCGATTCCTTCTGGCAAATGCTCTAAATCAAAGTTTGGTGCAGGCGCGGAGGGTGGCGAAGACATTGCCGTTTCCTGTAAATATGGTTGAGAATTCCGCGTTATAGTTTGAGTGGACACAACAGGGGATTCTGATTGCGCCACTGTTGATGAATCATGGCCAGAAGACGTTTTTTGTCTTACTACTGTAGATGACTTTTGTTCGCTTGAACCTTCTGAATCGTAACTGAACCAGCTCGTTACTTCATTAATTCCACTGATTATTGGAGATGCCCATCGATAGAGCAGTCTCCCAGCTACGTATGCTGGATGCTTCTCTGCGATAGGAGGAGCATTGTGGTGCGAGGAAAAGTTACTCGATGCATTCCAGTCAACAATATATGGCGAATTATTTACTGTAAGATTTGTAGTAGGATAAAAATAAGTAGTGTTATAATTTGCAGTGGATTCAAGATTCATGCGCATGATTAAAATTCCTTATTAATGATACATTGGTTGTTAACTATTTTTAATTAGATGCAATAACATTTTGGTTATGTTTTTCGACTTCAAGATCCTCTTTTATCAAAACAATTTTATCTGAAAGTAAAATTAAATTATTCTTTATAGCATGTAAAGCGATTTCTTCTCTATTAACTAAGTTAATCATTTCTTAATAACTCAGAGGATTAAAATTAATTTGTCGTATTAGCCGAGTAAGCCGATTGAACCTAGAAAAACCCAAAACTCGGGTTTATTACAGATGCTCAGTCTAAATCAATTTATTGCAGCGAATTGTAAACAAGCCTCAGCGGATTACGATTTCGATGTTGAGAGCGTTGCTGCATGAGGGACTGAATAACGTTGGTGTGTGTCCAGCTTTAATGCCGTCAGTCGATGACCCCAGACACAAGCGGTGTCCAGTGCTTTGCAGTGAGATTGGTTACATTGGCCGTTTAACGCTGCCCAATGTCCAAAGGCAATTTGTGCTTGATCAGCTTCAGGTTCACGAAATGAAAACCAGGGTTTTAAATTTGGCGCGGGACTATGAATACCACTGATACTGAAGTTTAAGGTGCCATTTGCCTCACAGAAACGCATTCGAGTAAGTGCATTAGTGATATATCGTAAACGATCGAGACCATTGCATTCTGCATCCCAGCTTGCAGGCTCATTGCCAAACAGATGTGCCAGAAAATTTTTGTAATCACTGCCTTGTAGTGCGTCGGCGATTTCATTGGCTCTATCGACTGATTCTTTGAGATCCCATTGGGGTGGTATTCCAGCGTGAACCATGTATGTCTGATATTGTGGAATGTGCTGAATGAGCGGATAGTGACGTAGCCACTCAAGTAATTCAAGTTTATCGGGAGCGTTAAGTACATCTTGTAAGGTGTGTTCATAGGTATTCTCAGCAATCAGTCCATAGCCGATGATAAGCAAGTAGAAGTCGTGATTGCCTAAAACTAACAGCGGTTCTTTTAAGGATTTGATAAAACGAAGTACTTTCAGTGAATCGGGGCCGCGGTTCACTAAATCACCGACAAATCCAAGGCGATCTTTTGATTCGTCGAAATTGATATGATCCAACAGGTTTTGTAACTCTTGGAAGCAGCCTTGTACGTCTCCAATGATATAAGTAGCCACAGATTTAGAATGCCTGCTCAAGTAATGGCGAATTATTTTCGAGCAAGTGGAAATTTACAACAGTTTGGGCTTGCCGAAAAATGGTACTTAATACCGATGGTCGCAATGTGTAGTCGCGGAAATGTTTGACCTGGAATTCCGTTTGCATTGCTTCCCATAGGTTGGCGGTGCCGTCGGCAATACCAAGTTGTACGGCGCGCCCACCTGTCCAAAAATCCCCAGAAAACAGCTCTTGGCGATTCCCTTTGAGTCGATCACCACGACCCTCGATAACATCATTGATAAAGCTTTGATGAACATCATTGAGTACACGTTTAAATTTTGCGACATCCTGTGGTTTTAGGGGTTGGAAGGGGTCTAAACGGTGTTTATTAACACCGGCAGTGAATAGGCGTCGCGTAACACCCACTTTGTGCATTAGGCCGGTAAAACCAAAACCACTCATGACAACACCAATGGAGCCAGTAACAGTGTCTTTGTTGACATATATTTTATCGGCAGCGCTAGAAACCAAGTAGGCGCCTGAGGCCAGTGTGTCGGTTCCCACCACAATAACCTTTTTTTTGTACTGTTTTTTCAGCATTAAAATACGATCATGAATAATTGATGCTTGCACTGGGCTGCCTCCAGGAGAATTAATGTAGAGCACAACACCTTTTGCGTTCTGATCGCTGAATGCAGCCTCCAATTCAGGTAGTACATGACGAGCTGAAAAGGAAGTATTTGACATAATGACGCCGTTAAGACGCACCAGAGCGACATAATTTTTGTATTTTTTTCGAGCAGAAATATCAGAAGAACTGGGTGCAAAAATTAAGATCATAAATAAAATTAAAATAATCATCCAGCCGAGAAAGCGAATATTCCGCCAGCGACGGTCGGAACGTCGGTCATTCAATAAGAGCTGCATGATATCTTCGTCGCTGGGTTTGTTGGTCATAATGATTCCTTTCTAGGCATTAATGAAAGTATTGCAGTGCCTGCTCGCAATACAACAAGCAGTACATGAATACGAGCGTTATATCACTTAACGTCCCTAATTTAATATAGTCAATTAATAGTTTAACCGCTAAAAGCGATACGCTAATTTTGTCATAATTGAGTATAAAAAGGGAATATAATTTACCGCGGGATACAGTGTGGCCTTACCGTATCCGGCAGTATACTGAAATCCAAATTCTAATAAAAGCCGTTGTATGAATACGTAATTTATGCCAACTCCAAAAGTTGGGCAAATATGCCCTATGCTGGTCAATACGTCTGATCGATAAACGACGGCACCTCCTGCGTTGGCGAAGCCACGAATACCGGTCTGTAATACATTGACCATAAATTTAGCAACTATGTTAAATGAGTAAGTATGAGATTTCATTGTGGTGAGGTTATCAACAAATTTGCCACCGGCATAAAAATTATCTGGATCAAAATGGATGGTTGTTACTGGGAAGCCAGTATAATTAAACTCTAGGGCAAAATCTTCTTGCATCTCATAGCCCAACGTGAATCCGTAAGCAAAGCCAGAATCACCTGCGGATAGAGGAGCGGAAGGCTTTAACAAGTCGATTTCGTCTGCATCACCTTTGGCAACAAGATGGCTCCAGTCAGTGCTGCCCCAGCCAGTAGCAAACCCTAGATAAAATCGGTGTGCATTAAGGCCTTCAATATAAGTTTGAAAAAGTTGTTGTTTTTTTTGGTCATGGTGTTTTTTGGGAGCGAACTTTAGCGCGCCATATGAACACGCGCATGTACTGAATAGTGAGAACAATAACGTCCGTGTTATGAATTGTCTAATCATTAGATAATGTGCTCGAAAAAATAGTCATTGTGTTACAGAAAAAGCATCGACTTTAGCAATGCTCAACCCAATACTGAAGGTTTTCTGAGCAAATTTTATCAGAGGTTTTACGGTGCTTTTGCATCTGGCAAACTTTAACCCAACTTCCTAATCTATTGTGCATCTCAGCAATATGCTTTTTGAGATTTGACACGGTGCAAAAACCTTTTGGATGCAACCCATGTTTGCAGCCTTCTACTACTTCACCATCCATGCCTGCATTGCAATCGTTGTGGTGATCTCCACGACAGAATTGCTCTAGCGTTTGTCCATTATAAGGGCTGCCGCAGGGATTGTAATCTTCATTACTGAAATTTAAGGTATTTTCTTTAAATAATGGATTGACAACTGCAAAACTACTGGAATAAATGCTGCATAGTGTGGTGGCGGATATGATGATTGCTGCAAGTGTTTTTTTCATGCTCAATTTCCTTTTGGTTAGATGTAAAATTATTAGGATCCCATCATACTAGAAAAGTTATTTTTTTTCACCTTCCTGTTGTTGTTCGATGATTAAAACATCGCAAGGGGCATGATGTAGGATGGCATTGGCTTGAGACCCAAGCAATTTTGCAATACCGTGGTGGCTACGTGGTGCGACGATAATTAAATCAGCAGCAATTTTTTCCGCTAGGTCGATTACTGTATTGCGTACTAATCCTGATACAACATGCTGCCTTTCTAGGGGAATATGTGCGCTGCTGGCAATTTTTTGTAATTTTTTACCTGCGGCTGTTTCAATCTTGTTTTTCAAGTTGATGTCAACTGCAACAGAAAACTCGCCTCCGTAAGCAATTGGTGATAATTCGACGACATGCACTATATCTATCGTTCCAGAAGGCTTACTTAAAAAAACAGCTTTTTTAATTAATGCTTCGTTTCCAGGAAGTAAATCAGCAGCTATAAGTATATGTTTGTACATCATATTCTATTCAATTTTGCAGGTTGAAAATGATATTAATCTCATATTACAATAAAGTCTAGATTTTACTGCAGACTCATCAGATTAGCAATTTTGACATATTCGTCAAGACTTAAATCTTGTGGACGTTTATACGGATCAATCGACAAGCTGTCAAATTCTGTAGTAGTAAGCATTTTTTTCAGTGCGTTTGCAATGGTTTTGCGACGATAACTGAATGCCACTCGAACGATATTCTCAAGCTGATCAATATGGTTTGCTTGTAAAAACGGTTGTTGTCGCGGCGATAATTGTACGACAGCTGATTCAACTTTGGGTATAGGGAAGAATGCTTCAGGTGGCACCAAAAACAGTAATTGAGCATCGCAATAATATTGTGTCATTATACTAAGACGTCCATAATTACGTTGTCCAACATCGGCTGTCATACGCATTACTACTTCTTTTTGTAGCATGAAGGTCATATCGGTAATAGAGTCTAGGTGTTTGAATAACTTAAATAACAGTGGCGTCGAGATGTTGTAGGGTAGATTGCCAATGATTCGTAATGACTGTTGGCTTCGGTCTAAATTATCAAAATTGAATTTCAAAACGTCAGCTTGATGAATACTGACGGATCTGAAAGTACGATACCTTTCTCTCAATAAAGATACCAAATCGCGATCAATTTCAATGAGTGTAAGGTGATGACAATGTGAAATCAGTTTATCGGTTAATGCACCCTGCCCAGGACCGATTTCAACAAGATAATCCTGAGTTTTTGGTGCGATATGTCGCACAATTTTTTGCAGTACCCATTCATCCTGTAAAAAATTCTGGCCGAATCGTTTGCGAAGGCGATGACGAATTTTATTATTCATTATCTAACCGAAGTTTGCTAGCGAGTCTTATTGCGCTGAGTAAATTAGCTGCACGAGCTAAGCCAGTTCCAGCGAGATTATAAGCTGTGCCGTGATCAACTGAGGTACGAATAAATGGTAATCCTAGTGTGATGTTCACTGCTTTATCAAAGTCTAATGCTTTGACTACGGGTAAACCTTGATCGTGGTAAAGTGTCAATACCGCATCATATTGAGCCATCATGTGTGGTGTGAATGCAGTGTCTGCAGGTATCGGCCCTAGTAGCGTGGTATTTTTACTGCGAAATTGTTTGATTACGGGTGAAATGGTTTCGATTTCCTCAGAACCCAGCAAACCAGATTCTCCAGCGTGAGGATTTAATCCACAAATGGCCAGCCTTGGAGACGCGATGTTAAACAAAGTCTTGAGATTGTCAACAATGATACCTATACAGTGTGTTAGACGATCACGCTCTAACATAGTTGCAACCCTTGCCAGTGGAATATGTGTCGAGAATAAAGCAACGCGTAACTGTTTCAGCACAAACATCATCACTGTTTGCGTGACGTTGGCCTGTTGTGAGAGCCACTCCGTGTGACCACTGAAGTGAAAACCAGCTCGATTGATAATGGCTTTATTCACAGGACAAGTAACCATGGCATGGAATTGTTTGTTGATACACCCCTCGGATGCGATTTGTAATAAGCGCAATGTGTAAGCAGCAAAACTGGGGTCTGCTTGCCCGGCAATGCAAGGTTTATCAAGAGGAACATCAATAATATCGGCAAACTGCGGTATAGGTAACTTCAGTTGTTTTGCACGGGTATGCAGCAATTCGGTACTACCAATAATTTTGATCGCGGTAGTTGGTGGTTGTTGCAACATTTTCACAACAATGTCTGGGCCAATTCCGGCTGGATCACCAGTTGTGATAGCAATGGGTTTCATGAATCTTGTAAATAAATTTTAATGTATGAGGATTTTTTCAAGTTATTAATCCATTTTTCGAGTGCAGCAGCCATTTTTTGTTGGAACAGAATTTGCTGAATTTGGTCATCAGTGACTGATTTGCTTTCCTTTTTGATATCCAACAATTTAATAATATGTATGCCATTGGGTGCACGAATTGGGCCAACTACTTGACCGACTTTCATTTCCTGCACCCTTTTTGCAAAAATTTGAGGGATGTCGTTCAATGATCGAAAACCTAGATCGGCACTACCAGGATGAGATTGAATTTCGCTATCTATGGTTACACCCGATTGTAATTGTTTTTTTATTAATTCTGCTTCAGTAGTCGCTGATTTTATAGCCATGCGCGAACTATTCTCAGTAAGTGGTAATAAAATAGTTACTAAATGGTATTGTTTTTGTACGAGTTGATTCCGATGTTGATCGCGGAATAGGTTGATTGCTTTTTGAGTTACTTGGGTTTCGTGGCTAGGTATTACTTGGCGCTGTAATTTACTCAACAAGATTTGTTCTTTGAGCTGTTTTACGAATTTATCGTAAGACATATTATCAGATTGTAATTTTTGCTTTAGTTCCGGAACAGATATTTTATTATTGTTAGCAATTCGCTTGACGGCATCAGTGATTTCTGTTTTGCTCACGGAAATATTATTCCTTTTAGCGATTTGTAATTGCAGTTGACGCGCAATGAGTTGGTTAAGAATTTGCTTTTGAAGGCGCTTGTCGTTTGGAATATGGAGGTGTTGTTGGGCATATTGTGCTTTTGCAAGCTGCATGGCTTGGGTTAGCTGGTTTTTGGTAATGATTTGATTGTTAACCACCGCTACGATGCGGTCTAGCGCAACTGATTGGGCGGTTGTTCTTACGTTATCAGGTCTTGTGAGCTGAGGCGTTTGGGTAGTGTGTGCAATTCCTGTTACTGCAAAGCCGATTGTAGCGCATAAGGTTAAAATGGTTTTATATAGCATATCGTGTTTGATCCTCTAATCAATAAATCCAGGAATGGTGTTTTTAAGTACGTTCGCTGCATTCGGGAATCCAAAATCCCCCAGTCCTTTGAGCTGTAGTTCGAAATAAAAGCCAGTGCTGAATTTATTCTCAAGTCTATCATCTGAGTTTACTTCTCTGCCAGTATAAGTTTGTTCTGTTACAACACGTAACACCCAGCAGCAGGTATTGTATTGTAAACCACCCAAAATGCTGTTTGAATGCCGATCATTAAGATCATAATCCCAGTAAGCGATGGCGCTCCATCCCCTGTAAACTGGCCACATGCCAGCAATCACCAGTTCATTACTAGAGTAAGTATAGATGTCATTGAAATCGTTCGTTGTATCCATGTCAATAGAATTGGGATTGCGATGCACGTAGTTGTAGCTGAACGAAATTATATGATTATTGTAGTTATAATTCACTCCTAAGCCTGTGTTGTTTATGGTTTTCTCATCAGTGTTGTAAGCAAAATTGCTGCCGATGGCAAGATGAGGTAAAGGATAGTAGTTGAGATCAGCAACTAACGGTGATAAGTTGCCACCCTCATCATTGCACTTTGATGAAAGGCAAACCTCGTGTCGCTTAGCGTAATATGCTATGCCAATATCAGCAGTGAGAATAGCATTGCCGTCTTCGGCGTTCAGGATGCGTGAGGTTAACCCTAGGCCAAGACGACTATTGTTTTGAATGCGATCCAAGCCTGAAAATTGATTCAATGCAAACAATTGCTCAAAACTATAAGGCAGTAATACCGTATCAAAATTGGGTAAATTATTTTGGTTTTGATAGGGTACGTAAAGATAGTTAAAACGCGGTTCTAGGGTTTGTACATAGCTTTGATGACGTAACTTAAACGATCTCTGAAAATAAAGTCCACCATCAATATCAGCGATAGGCAATACACGGCTATATCCGCTTTCTTGGCCTGCTTGAACATGCTCAACTTTATAGGCAGTGGCATCCACATAAATTTGTGGTTTCAAATAACCAGATGCAAAATAAATTGGGGCACTCAAACCAGGTCGAATGTGTAGTCTTTGTCCAATCGGTTTATTGGGATTAAAGTCACTTTGATAGCTAAAGTTGGTGAGGCTACTTTCGGCACTAAAATCGAGATGCGGCAAGATGTTGGCATAGTAACCCTCAGCACTGAGTTCGGGTAGTCGCATGTACTGATCTAGCGGAGGGTTCTGGGTTTCATTGATCGGATGTAGCGTTTCATAGCCTTGAAATAAGGTGGTGAAATTCCAATGTAGATGATCGTATTTAAGGTTGGCTTCATTCAATAATTGGTTTGTTAAGTTATTGCTATACAGTGCACTACCTAAATTTTCAAAATAGTAAGAGTCATTGACGTAATTGATATTGATGTGAGAAGACCATTCAGGACTGATATTAGTATAATTTTCAACCGCTAAATATAAGCGTTGTGTTTTTTGTTTGCGTAATTGTGTTAAGTAAGGAGCATAAAAATCCTGATCAAAAAAATTCGGATTGGAATAGGTGTCTAAGCTGTTTTGTCGAAATTTGGCAAATTCTTTGTCCTCTGGGCTATAACTGATAGCGAGGTTACCACGAGAGTGGTAGGTGATGTAGCGAAATTTATCGCTTAGTGTTAAACCGCGTTTAGTATAATATTGCGGTGTGATCGTCATGTCGTAGTTGGGTGCCATGTTCCAATAGAATGGTGTGGTAAATTGTGCTCCTGAATCTGAGTTATAGCCAAACTGTGGGGTTAAAAATCCAGTTTTTCGTTGATGGTTGAGGCTAAATGAGTAAATGGGTAAATAAAATATAGGAATACCATAAAAATAAATAAAACTGCTGTAAGCAGAACCTTCTTGTTTATTCTCATTAATAACAATTTTTGAAGCATGCAGCCACCATGAGGGATGGGTTGGGCTGCAGGTACTATATGTTGCATCACTGAAGGTGTCGATTTTATTTTTGCTATGGTGGCTAATCGTTGCGATTCCCCAGGCATTAAATGGCCCCTTTAATGTTTTATTGTAAGAGCTTGTGCCATAAAGATGATAAGCTGAATTTAATAGACGTGCTGTTTGTGGCTGTAACGTTAAAGCCCCAGCATCAGATACCACGAGTTTACCGTTTTGGCGTAAATGTACATGGCCGATTAGGAAAATTCGTGTGATTCGGTTTGTTTTTGCATCACGATAAATATAGGCTTTATCGGCTTCAACAATTCGTCCAGGTTGCGTAACGACAACGTCCTTAACAAGTACTGACACGCCTCTAAAATTGAACGTAGAGGGCCCTTTAGCAGTAATAATAGCGGGTTCATTATCTAAGCTTTGCGGATGAGGTACCGCTTTGAGACTTTGCGGTTGTCTAAAATAGCCACTGCATATGGCGTTAGATTGTTTATTTGATACCCAACCTAATTCTGAAGCGATATGCGCGAGGTATTGTCGATGAGGTAAATTTTTAGGCAAAGTGACAGTGTTAGGTGTTTTTGCTACTTTGCTGGCGGCTGTTGATTGAGAATGGGTAACGGAGATGATGCTTGTGCTCAGCAAAGTTGCACAAATCAGTGTAATAAAAGCTCGAATCTTTCCAGTCATCACAGCGCGATATATTTTGTTTAATTAAGAATCCCAAACAATACACCATGATTTTGTGATAAAAAGTACATATCATGATGTTTAAATCAGAAATAGTAGCGGTTTAAGTGACTTTTGGCTATGATTAGTTTAAATCGTGTGTTTTACCACCAGAAAATACTCTTTAGGAATACGTTAGGATAACAAGTTGTTTCAAATATGCGACATGGGAAAGAACGGAATATTTCACAACAGCGCTTCGCTTCGCGAATAAAAACGCTAAAAGCGTGGCTCAATCATGTACTACCTGCGCCATTAGACGGTATTGAGCAACTAGAAGGTGATGCCAGTGTTCGCCGTTATTATCGTGTGCATTGTGAAAATAGCTCTTACGTAGTCATGGATTTCCCCCAAAATCATAACCACCAACCCTTTGTTGCGATTGCAAAATCTTTTCAGCAGCAAGGGCTGTATGTCCCCGATATCCATGCCGAAAATACCAATGACGGCTTTTTGCTGTTGAGTGACTTTGGTGATCAGCTTTACCTCAACGCACTCAGCACCAAGACCGCAGACAAACTATATAAATCTGCTTTTAAAAATATTATTTTAATTCAGGCGTGTGATTCGATTACTGATTACCAATTACCTCGTTTCGACACCACTCTTTATCAGCAGGAGATATCGCTTTTTACTGACTGGTATTTGAAAAAATTATGTCGAAAATCATTAACAAGCAGCGAAGCCAAGCAATTTGAAAAGGTGTCTGACTTGTTGATTCAAGACGCATTGAAACAACCTCAGGTGTGTGTGCATCGCGATTTCCATTCTCGCAATTTAATGGTGGTGGGAAACAAACAAACTGGCATATTGGATTTTCAGGATGCGGTGTGGGGGCCGATTACTTACGATTTAATTTCACTATTGCGGGATTGCTACATCGATTGGCCGCATCAGCAGGTGGAGAATTGGGTGTTGCACTTTCATCAGATGGCTCTGAGAAATAATTTGTTAAAAAATAATGACCCTCAGCAGTTTTTACGCTGGTTTGATTGGATGGGTCTACAGCGACATCTAAAATGCTTGGGTATTTTTGCGCGACTTCATTTGCGTGATCAAAAGAACACCTATTTACAATATATTCCGCGCATTAATAGATATGCAAATTTTGTTTGTCAGCGATATCCCGAGTTTGCCCCTATTTCGCATTTATTTAAAACGCAATGAGGTTGTATCGATGAAAGCAATGTTGCTGGCTGCCGGTAGAGGTACTAGATTAAAACCCTTGACAGATTCACGGCCAAAACCGTTAGTAACGGTAAAGAAAAAAACATTGATAGAATATAATATTGATAGAATAATCCAAGCAGGAATCTCCGAAATTATAATTAATGTCAGTTATCTCGCTGATCAAATTCAAAATTTTTTAGGTAACGGCGCTCGATACGGCGTTCAAATCCACTATTCCTTGGAAAAAGATATCCCAATGGGAACAGGTGGTGGTATCCTAAATGCGTTGCCGTTGCTGGGAGCAGCACCTTTTTTACTGTGTAGTGCAGATATCTGGTTTGATTTTGATTTACAACAATTGCAGTTAAGCGACGATGATGATGCACATTTATTGTTAGTTGAAAACCCCTCTTATCATGAGGGTGATTACGGGCTGACCAATGGTGGCAAAATTACGTTGCAGAGTGAAAAGTATACATTTGGTGGCGTTGCTCTGTTGCGTCCATCGCTCTTTGAGAATTGTAAAGTAGCGGTGAAAACCTTGGCCCCAATTTTTGAAAATGCCATTTACGCAGGTAAAGCATCTGGGACTTTGTTCCGTGGCTCATGGTTTAATGTGGGTACAGTGCTTGAATTAGAGCGTCTACGAAGTTCGTTGTAGTAGCCAAGTCGCAATTGCTTTAATTTCAGATGCACACACCTGGTGTTCCATCAAGTATTCATGCCAATCAACCGGATAATTGTGTGCGATTAGCAGCTTACAACTGCTTTGTCCGAGATGAATGGGCACAATTGGATCAGATGAACCATGGGCCATGAATATTGGGATAGCGTTGTTAATTGGTGATGCTTCTGTCGTTAATGTATTTTTCAATGGCAAATATGCTGATAGACAAATAATGCCTGCCAATTTTCGTTGACTGCGTAAACCGCAATGTAATGACATGGCGCCCCCCTGCGAAAACCCAGCTATGAAGATTCGGTTCTCGTCAATACCAGAATTTATTTCCTCCTCAATTAACGAGTCAATTGCTTGTTGTGAGGCTCTGATACCCGCTTCATCCTCGTGTTCCAATTGGTTTAAATCAAAAATATCATACCACGCCCTCATCGGCATCTGATTATTGATTGTGATGGATCGCATGGGTGCATGAGGAAAAATAAAACTTAGTGCACTCTCAGTGGGCAAGGCGAGCTGTGGTACGATAGATTCGAAATCATGACCGTCGGCACCTAGACCGTGCAGCCAAATGACACTTCCGGTGGCAGGTTGTGATGGAACTAAACGGACGCTTTCTAATTTATTATTCATGTGCCTGTGTGCCTGATAAATCTAACAAGTAAGTGTGTATCATCCTAACAAGGGAGAGTCAATTGAAAAAATCATTATTAATCTGCGTAATCAGTGCGTTATGTGTTGCTTGTGGGCAAACAGGAAAATTATTCTTGCCCCAAAAATCTATCGTGTCAAAGATAGGAAACAGCACATCAGCTAGCCATAAACAGTCTGCTGAAAAAAGACAAAAGTGAAGCTTCTTATCTGTTGTAGTCGCTAAGCTGGAATTTAAGTAGTAGATTTTTTGAACCCTTCCGATATACTTGTGTGCGAATAATATAAAACTTTTATATATTTATGAGAATAGAGAGGGTGGTATGTTAAAAAATACAATGTGGTTGTTGGGTGTGTGTTGTTTATGTTTTAACGTGACAATTGCGGATACTGCAAAATTAGCGTCAGATGATCAAGCCGTGAGCACAGAAACTATGAGTGATGAACAACACAATGATGAGCAACAAGTAGACGTTGAAAAAGAAAAAACGCATTATTGGGAAGGTAGTAACGCGCAATTGGGTTTCATCCTTAACACCGGCAACACCGATTCCACACAGCTTAATGTTGGTTTCAATCTCATCTACACACGACAAACGTGGTCGAATCAGTTCAACAGTACCGCTTATTTTTTACGTAATGACAAAAAAACTACTAAAGAACAATACAATCTTGATGACCAAGGGAATTATTATTTCACAGCAGATAAAACGAATTTTGCTTTTGGTGAAATTAATTTTACCCATGATAAATTCAGCGCTTACGACTATCAAGTTGTCTACTCGGCAGGTTATGGTCGCGAGTTACTCAAAGTTGGTCGCTTTATTTGGACCGCCCAAGCCGGTCCTGGTCTCAGGCAAGATAAGGTGCAAGGTGATGATAAAAGCGAGAGTAATCTGGTGTTGAATACTGGAACCACATTGAAGTACTCGTTTTCTTCTAAATCGAGCCTTTCTGAGACTATCAGTGATCAATACGGCTCTGCTTATAATTATATTGAATCTAAAACTGCTTACACAACTAACATCGCGGGTAACCTTGGGTTGCAAATATCGTATACCTTAGACAACTATTCAAAAATTCCTGAAAACAGTCAAGACACTAAGAATACCGATACGATTACTAATATAGCCCTTGTTTACAACTTTTAATGCAGCATATATTTACTAAAATGCAGGGATTAGGCAACGATTTTGTCGTTATCGATGCCACCCGAGAACCTTTTAAGCTGAATGTTGCTGAAATTCAGCAACTCGCAAACAGACGCTATGGCATCGGCTTTGATCAATTATTAGTCGTCGAAGCAAGCCAAAGTGACGAATGTGATTTTCACTTTAGAATTTTTAACGCAGATGGCAGCGAGGTTGGCCAATGTGGTAATGGTGCACGCTGTATTGCTCGCTTCATTGCTGAGAAAGGTTTAAGTTCTAAAGCCACATTGCGTGTCTCGACAATTGAGGGTGAGTTAACGTTACGATTGACATCGGATGATAAGGTGGCTGTCGAAATGGGAGTGCCCCGCTTTAAGTTAGCTGAAATCCCGTTTGTTGGTGTACAAGATGGTTTATATCAGGAATTGATCGTTGACCATCAAAAAGTGAAATTCGGTGTAGTCAATATCGGCAATCCTCATGCGATAATTCCTGTAGAAAATATTGATACTCAACACACTGCTCACTTGGGCCCCTTGATCAGTAATCACGCCTCTTTCCCTGAAGGAACGAACGTTGGCTTTATGCAGGTAATTGATAAAAATAATATTCGCTTACGCGTTTACGAACGTGGTGCAGGAGAAACGTTGGCATGTGGAAGTGGTGCTTGTGCAGCTATGGTGCTGGGGCGGCGTTGGGGAATGCTACAGGAACGTGTAGTGGTAAGCCAATTGGGTGGTAGCCTCACAATTGACTGGCAAGGCCCTGAAAAAAAAGTAATTATGAAAGGGCCTGCAATTATTGTCTTTGAAGGGCATTGGCATTAAATTTTCAAGCCAGCCTGAGCATAGATTGCTAAAATATTAATTGATTAATTGCTGCTTAAAGTTCAACTTGCACCTTTGTCAGGTTGTTATAGAATGGTGAGGTTTTGATACATCAGAAATCTCGAAATAATAAAAATATTTATTTTTTTCAGAGAGTTATAAAGTGAGGAAATGTGTATGTTGCAGGCAAAAGAAGGCAATGGCCAAACCACTTCTTTAGGATTTTCGCCTTATGAAACTAAAGAAGGTGAGGAGTACATGAATGATAATCAGGTTGAGCATTTTGAAAATATTTTACAGGCTTGGAAAAAGCAACTGATGGAAGAGGTCGATTCGACAGTAACTCACCTCAAAGAAGATGCTAACGCTTATGCGGATCCACTGGATCGTGCCAGTCAAGAAGAAGGTTTTAGTTTAGAGTTGCGTACTCGGGATCGTGAAAGAAAATTGATTAAAAAAATCGAACAAGCCTTGGATGCTATCGAGCATCATGATTATGGTTTTTGTGAAGATTGTGGTACCGAAATCGGCATTCGCCGTTTAGAGGCGCGACCCACAGCCACAAAATGTATTGATTGTAAAACCTTTGAAGAAATCCGTGAACGACAAGCGGGTGGATAAAATATTTTTACATAATATTAAGGTGCCCACTTTAGTGGGCACCTTGCCGCATGAAAAAAACCAGCGACAAATCGTTGTCTTTGATATTGAGTATGCGGTTGATAGTTCTGCGATGAGCCAATCGGATGATATTAATAGTGCAACTAATTACGCTGCTCTTCGTGACGATTTAATTGAGTTTGTTGGAAATAGCTCTTTCTCTCTGATTGAAACACTAGCTCATGAAAGTGCGGATCATTTGCGACAGCGACATCATTTGACATGGTTAAGATTAACGCTCACTAAACCACATATATTTCCAGATGATACAATAGTTGGTATCACGATTGAACGCGATTATGGTAAAGATTAGATTTATTCGAGCCGTGTCGATTCAAAATATCTCTTGATTACTATTTTTCAGTTGTTGATGTCACTATTTTGCAGTTCTGTAGTGTTTTTCTTAGGTTAAGAATATTGTAGCCTTTTTGCTGTGCAACGGATAACAATTTTTCGTAAGTCGCTGTATCTAATTGCGGAGTTCGTGACAAAATCCAGAGATATTTATAATTGGGTGAACCAACCAGCACAGCGCTATAGTCGGGTACTAGAAATAAAATCCAATAATTGCCGCTGAATGGCCAGAAAAACTGTACTTTGAGCTTACTGAAATCTCTGGAGTTGGGCGCCCAAGCCGTTCCATGTGCTACGGAAATTTCATTTTTGCCGCCGCGTACACAACGGTTAACTACAGAAATTTTATTGTTTTCTAATAACGAATATTGAGCGGTAGTGCAGCGACAGCCCTTTTGAAAGTGGTTCGGGAAAGAGGCAATTTCATACCACTTGCCCATGTAACGTTTGACATCCACTGTTGCTGCAGTGGTAGGAGCATTTTTTGGAACAGTGCAGCCCATTAGTAAGCCGGTGAAACATATGGTTAAAAACATTAGATAGCGATTAATTTTTTTCATCTGACTATTGTGCCTGCTAGGTCAGGTTTCTGCAAGCCAAGCAAAACTGTTCTGTTGCCGATAAGATAGTATCAGAGGTTTCGCATTTTGCTGAATGAATGTAATTAGGTATTCAACCTGGCGCTTGTTGTGCTAGCCTTAGATTCTGCACAGGCTCGAGCGCCTCTGCCTCGGTTCTTGAGTACCTAGGATATTGTAGTTTTTAAAAGAATCGCTGCCTAGCCAAATAGATAAGCCCCGCCGCGAGGGCAAAGCTACCCACAGCTAACAGGATTGGCCAATTAACCACTAAAAAGCCAACAACGACTGTAGCTGCTGCTGCCTTAGCCATGATAGGTATTGCTGCCGCTGCCAGGGCTGCAAATACGATGCTGGCAGACCTAGGCACCACCCCAGCGGTTGGCCGCGCCAGTGCGTGTGCGTGAGTAACCCACGGCTTCATTGAGGAGTGGTGTGATATGAGAACGACCATAACGCTCAGCGAAATCAAATACATTTTCCCTGTCACTATTGGCATTATATGGATCAGCTCTGTTTGTGAGTAAAAGTTTTACCATTGCCCCCTGATCGTGACGCACTGCGATATGAAGTGGGGTTGTATGGAAATAATTATGATTAAATGCGTTCACGTTCGCATTGTTCAGGATCAACATCATCGCCACATCTACAGAACCAGATTCTGCTGCCGTATGAAGAAGAGTATATCTGTTTCCGTATCCGTAAGTTGCGTTCACATTAGCACCGTTTGCGATTAAGATTTGCGTCATTTCCATATGGCCAAAGCTTGCCGCTACATAAAGCAGGATATCTTTACTTGAACTAACAGCCTTAGCATCATCTCTATTGCTAATCAATGAACGAAATTGTGCAAACGTGATTATCTCTCCACTTGGATTTCTATACTCCGCTTGTGCTAGTTGATACTTTCTCTTGTAATTATCATCCTGTCTATCAGTGCCCACTTGCTTAAGTTCAGGTGGGTGCTCGCTCTTGCTACGATATAAGTCTGGGAAATCTTGTTGATATAATTGAAGCCAGTAGTCTTGCTCCTCTCTTCTCGCCCATTGGCAAGTGATGCTGAGCTGACACACCTCAGTGTGAGTTAAAAACAGCAAAAGATATGGATACACTTTAGATATTAATTCTAAATTTGAACCTTGCGGAGAAGTTTGTGTGCCAGGTCTCATGATATTACTTCGTTACGATAATTGCTTTCACCTTATTGAGATTTAAATTTAACTTACAAGAACGTGTTAAAATTGTAAATAATTTTAGCCGGAATAATGCGATCAGGTGATTATTCTGAGAAAGTTACATCGGAAAGTATTAAATTAGAATATTTAATGCTACTTGCTTTAAAAAAGCCTTAGGAGAATTCTTGGTGCGGTTATGACAAGCTAATGTATTAATCCATTACCTCAAACTACTGGATTGAGAATTTAATGGATTCCATCATAACTGTAGAACTCCTGAGTATCTTAAATTTTAAGGGATTGTGTAAATTATGCTATAATCTGCATTCCATAGGAGGTCAGATTTATAATGTCTTTACTGGTTTGTGGGTTAAATCATAAAACTGCAGCACTGCCGATTCGAGAAAAAGTATTATTTAATCAGAAAGAAGTTGGTGATGCGCTGCAACATCTGATACGGCAGCCTGCGGTTAATGAAGCGATGATACTGTCGACTTGTAATCGCACAGAATTATACGCCACGGTTGACGATGTCACTACCGTTACGCGCTGGATGCGTCAGCGAGCGCACTGGTCTGAACTTGATGCCTCTAAATATGGCTATCGTTTTGAAGGTGAAGATATGGTACGCCATGTAATGCGTGTTGCCAGTGGGCTCGATTCAATGATCGTTGGGGAGCCACAGATTTTCGGTCAAATCAAACGTGCTTATGCGTTTGCTAAGGAGCAGGGAAGTATTGGCGCCCATTTTCAACAGTTGTTTCCCGCCGTATTTGCCGCTAGTAAGTTGATACGTAGCGAGACATCCGTCGGTGCGCATTCAGTGTCGATTGCTTACACGGCAGTACAGCTTGCCAAGCGTATTTTTCATGATATTACTTCCTGTCGCGCATTGTTAATTGGTGCTGGTGAAACGATTGATTTAGTCGCTACCCATTTGTATGGTCAAGGTCTGCGACGGATGGTGATTGCTAATCGGACTTTGGAGCGTGCAAAGTCGGTGGCTGAACCATTCGCTGCTGAGGGAATTCGGATTGCTGAGATTCCGCAGTATTTGGCTAAAGTTGACCTTATTATTACCGCCACAGCGAGCCAGTTGCCAATTCTGGGAAAAGGTGCGATTGAAAGCGCTATGCAACTACGTAAACATAAACCGATTTTTATCGCTGATCTTGCTGTGCCACGAGACGTTGAACAAGAAGTGCGTCAACTACCAGACATTTATATTTATAACTTGGATGACATTCAGCGTCTGATTGTGCAAAATCAACAAAATCGCAATCAAGCGGCTGCTCAAGCCGAAGAGATGATAGCGTTACAAGCCTCTCGCTATATGCGTCAATTGGGTGTTTTAAAAGCTGGAGATATGATAAGCCGCTATCGACAACAGTCGCAGCACACCCAGCAGCAAGAATTGCAAAAAGCGTTGAATTACTTGGAGCGTGTGGGGAATCCTAGAGAAGCACTAAGCTATTTGGCCCATAACTTAACAAATAAACTAATCCATGCGCCCACTGTTAAGATGCGCCAAGCGGCATATGAAGAGCGGTTAGAAATATTGTTGTTTATGAAAGAACTATTTGAGTTGTGAAAAAATCACTGATTACTAAATTAGAGGCATTGAGTCAGCGTTACGTTGAAGTTGGTGCGATGCTAAGTGACGCCAGCGTCATGAGTGACCAAAATCGCTATCGAGAATTAGGTAAGGAATACGCGCAATTAGAGCCGGTAGTCAAAAGCTTTCGCACCTACGAAAAAATTCTTGATTCTATCAATACTGCCAATGAAATGTTATGCGAAGCCGACACAGAATTAAAGCAATTGGCGCAAGAAGAATTATTAACATTAAAAACCGAAAAGAGTCATCTTGAACAAGAATTAAAAACCTTATTACTACCTAAAGACCCCAATGACGATCGAAATGTATTTTTAGAAATTCGTGCTGGTACTGGCGGTAATGAGGCAGCGATTTTTGCAGGTGATTTATTTCGGATGTACGCACGTTTCGTTGAAAATAAATCATGGAAATTAACGATCATATCTGCTAATGAAGGTGAGCATGGCGGCTTTAAAGAAATTATTGCACGCGTGATTGGTGATGGTGTTTATTCACAATTGAAATTTGAGTCTGGTGCTCACCGAGTACAGCGAGTGCCTGTTACCGAGTCACAAGGGCGTATTCACACCTCGGCATGTACGGTGGCAGTGATGCCAGAAGTGGACGAAATAGATCGTATTGAAATTAATCCTAGTGACTTACGTATCGACACTTTTCGAGCCTCTGGTGCTGGTGGGCAGCATGTTAACCGAACTGATTCGGCGGTACGAATCACCCATATACCCACAAGTCTTGTAGTTGAGTGTCAAGATGAGCGTTCGCAACATAAAAATAAAGCGCGTGCGATGTCATTATTACAGTCGCGTATATTAGCGGCTGAGCGTGCAAAACAAGAGAAAGAGCAGGCGGCCACTCGAAAGTCATTAGTTGGCAGTGGTGATCGTTCGGAACGAATTCGCACCTACAATTTCCCACAGGGACGCGTCACAGATCACCGGATTAATTTAACCTTGTATGAACTCGATAATGTCATTGCAGGGGATTTGGAACCGGTCGTTGGTCCATTGATTCGAGAACTACAAGCAGAGCAGTTAGCACGTTTGGGTGACGAATAGTGAAATCAATTCGTGAAGCAATATTGGAAACTTCTAAACGGTTGGTTGCTTATTCAGACTCACCTCGTATAGATGCAGAGCAGCTAATCAGTGCAGCCACTGCTAAAAATCGCACGGCATTGTTCGCTTACCCTGACAGCCCTTTGAATCAACAGCAACGAGTGATTCTGAAAAACTACATTCGGCAGCGACAGTTAGGTTATCCTATCGCTTATATTGTCGGTTACAAAGAGTTTTGGTCCTTGGATTTTATGGTCACTCCCGATGTCTTGGTGCCACGACCTGAAACAGAATGTATTGTGGAATGGGTATTAAACCAATTTTCTACTAAGAAAAAGATTCGTCTGCTTGATTTGGGTACGGGTTCAGGTGCCATCGCCATTTCAATTGCTGATGCACGTCCGAAATGGGAAATTACTGCGGTTGATCAGTCTCAAAAGGCATTAAACATTGCAAAGCAAAACGCACAAAAACACGATACAAACCATATAAAATTCTTACATGGTAATTGGTGCGACCCATTACCCAAAAATCAACAATACAACATTATTGTCAGTAATCCACCTTACATCGCTGAAAATGATACCCATTTACCGAAGCTTAGCAAGGAACCCATTAATGCATTACTTGCAGGTCATGATGGTTTATCAGCAATCAAAAAGATTATTTTTCAGGCAAATTCGCGGCTTTGTAATCAGGGGTGGTTAGTATTGGAGCATGGTTATAATCAAGCAGAACAAGTCAGTGCGCTGTTGCATCAACAACAATATTCTTGTATCCAAAGCCACACAGATCTTGCCGGGATTTTACGGATTACTGTAGCTCAAAAAAATACCATTGCACTGCATTAAATTGCGCGTTCAGTCGATTTGCAAGGATAGTGCTAACCGTAGATTCCTTATTTGAGATCCAAGCGCTATAATAATCATCATGAAAAAAACAGGTATATTGCTTCTTAATTTAGGGACACCCGATGCCCCAACCGTGAGGGCCGTGCGGCGATATTTGCGTGAATTTTTATCCGATCCTAAAGTCGTTGATATTTCTAGTATAGCGCGATGGATGTTGCTAAATTTCATTATTTTACCGTTTCGACCTCGAATCACTGCCAAAATGTATCAAACCATTTGGACAGAGCAAGGTTCGCCATTATTAGTCTTTAGCCAGGCATTTCAAAAGAAAGTGGCATCACGATTAGGCAAGGATTTTGTTGTTGAACTGGGTATGCGTTACGGTGATCCAAGCATTGCTTCTGCACTCGAAAAATTACATCAGGTTGAATTGGATCGGTTACTGATTTTTCCGTTATTTCCGCAATATTCTTCGGCAGCAAGCGAATCGGCAATCGAAAAAGCGCTTGAGGTTATCAAGGCTGAAAACTATCTCACACCACATTTAGTTATTAGAGATTTTTATGATCACAAGGCATTCATTGAAAGTGAGGCAAAGATTATTACCGCGCATACAAAAGATTTTCCTGTAGATCATTACCTATTTAGTTACCATGGTGTTCCCGTGCGCCAGCTGGAGCCATTTTGCGATACGAAATTTTGCGACCGAGCTCAAACATGTCCTGTGCCGCGAAAATATAACAAGCAATGCTATCGAGCGCAGTGTTATGCGACCTCGCGTGCCATTGCTGAAAAATTGGGAATTGACGCTACTCAGTATAGTGTTGCTTTTCAATCGCGCTTGGGTCGTATACCGTGGATTCAGCCTTATACGGATCAATTTCTGGAGAAGCTTATTGCTCGTGAGGTGAAAAATCTCGTGATCATTAGTCCATCATTCGTTGCCGATTGTTTAGAAACCTTGGAAGAAATTGGTGTGCGTACTGTCGAGCAATGGCAAGAGTTGGGTGGTGGGCAACTCAGATTGATTCCAGCGTTGAATGATCATCCACACTGGGTGGAAGGTTTTGTCGATATGGTGAAAACAGCAGAGTCGATATGAAAAGTAAAACAGTTTTCGTTATCTGAACTGGTCTTGGTAATTTGATTGATGGGCTTTGCGACGGTTACTGAACGATGCGGTGCATTCTGAGATATCGAGTAAATATTGTAAAATAAAATTGCTTTGGTCTGAGTCGTAAATATATGCAGAAAATTGTGCTTGCAAGTGGAAATAGTGGCAAAATTATTGAGATCAGAGCATTATTAGAGCGTTATCCCATTAGTTTGATTCCGCAGCATGAATTGGGAGTGGTTGATGTTGCTGAGACCGGCACGACATTTGTTGAGAATGCCATTATCAAAGCGCGACATGCTGCGACTATCACTGACTTGCCAGCGATTGCAGACGATTCTGGCCTTGCGGTTGATGCCCTCAATGGCGCTCCTGGAGTTTATTCAGCGCGCTATGCAGGTGACAATGCGGATGACGCAGACCGCATCGAAAAAGTGTTACATGAGATGAGAGTAGTGCCGTTGAATTCGCGCTCGGCCTGTTTCCATTGCGTAATTGTCTGGATGAGAAGCGCTATTGATCCCGCCCCGATTATTGCACATGGTCGCTGGCATGGGGAAATCATGACAGCCTCGAGAGGGCATCAAGGTTTTGGATATGACCCGATTTTTTGGATTCCTGAGTATCGCTGCAGTGCTGCAGAGCTGAATGCCAGTGTAAAAAATCGTATCAGTCATCGTGGTAAAGCGTTTGAACAATTGAATAAATTGTTAAAAGGTGGAAACTTGATAACAGATGCCTCATAATATGCGTAAATTCTGATCTAATTCGGTGTGCCTATGCCACATTTATGAAAAGGTTGCTCATGTTTTATTCTAGGCTTGTTACTATCATCGCCAGTGTCTCATTTTTCTTTGTCAGTGTATTTGCTACTGCTTTACCCAAACCGACTACAACTATCAAAGTTCAGTCTAGTGAAAAAACACTAAACGATAACGTAAGTTCGATCAATGTAACTGGCGCATTGAGGTTGGTTATTGTACAAAGTCAGATACCAAAGGTGACAATCAAAACAGTTCACCGCGAACCGATTACAGCCCGTGTGCGCGATCATGTGTTATTTATTCATTCACCTTGGTATCTTCTACAGGGTATCGCAGTAAAACCCACGGTGATTGTTAACACTCCTGACTTAGAGCACTTGACGGTACATGGTCCAACCAACGTTGAGGGTTATCATATTCATGGACACCAGTTGACGATTGATGCTGATGGAACCGGCATCATTAATTTGGGAGGAGACATCGATGTGCAGCGCATTACCCAACGCGGTAACAATCACATTCATCTACGCTGGTTAACCATTTCTCGTTTGAGTATTGATGCCTGCGGTCGAGGAAGTATTGATTTGGCTGGTATTGCAAATACGGTTTACGTACATTTATGCGATTATGCTAGCTTGAATACAAAATTTTTGCGGACACGCATGATGCAAATTCAAACGAACAATTTTGCAACGGCAGAAGTATTACCGATAGAAACATTGCGTGCTTTTGCTAGGGGTCACTCTAATATTTATTACTTCAAAACACCAAGTAATTTGACGCGCTATTCCACAGACTTTGGCAATGTGCTTCGTGTAAGTTTGTGGTCAATAAATAGTGCTATGGGTTCGATTTAAGATTGATTAAAATCCAAGTGGTACTAAATGGAATAGGCTTGCAATCCAATTGTAGGCGCCGTAAACAATAGGAAATAGTACTCTCGATGTGATTCCGAAAAAGAATAATGCCAAAATAATCCAGAATCCAAATGGTTCAATCTTATTATATTCGTAGGCAGCTCTAGTAGGTAGTAAGCTTGCAATTACACGGCTACCATCTAGAGGTGGAATTGGAATTAAATTAAATAGCATTAACAGGATATTGATAAAAATACCGTAGGTTCCAGCGAGCTGTAAGTAAATTATAAAGCCTCTTATTATTCCAATGGTGCTGTGTGAAGGACTGATCATCGATAATTTTACGACTGCAGCCCAAAAGAAAGCCATTAATAGATTGGCTAGTGGTCCGGCGATCGCAACCAGCGCCATATCACGACGCTGGTTTTTGAGGTTTTTCCAGGTAATGGGTACGGGCTTGGCATAGCCAAATAAAAAAGATCCACCTGAGGCGACCAACATGACTATTGGTAAAATGATAGTGCCAAATAAATCAATATGTTTTGTGGGGTTTAGGCTTACCCGGCCAAGCATTTTAGCCGTTTTGTCGCCTAATTTACTGGCTAGCCACCCGTGTGCCGCTTCATGTAAAGTGATTGCGAACAACAATGGAATAGCCGCAATCGCAATATATCTTAGGATGTTCATCGTGGATCACTCATATTCAAAAACCTTTACGACTTTAATGACGCCTTTCACTCGCCGTGAAGCTTCAGTGGCCAAATCCGCTTGTTCTTTTGAGACAAGGCCCATTAGATAAACCACACCGTTTTCTGTGACAACTTTGAGGTTGGAAGACCGTAGTCCAGGTTTGGCGATAGTGGCTAATTTAACTTTAGTAGTTATCCAATCATCATGCGCTTTTTCCATCGTGCTAATAGGTTTCATGACAGTAATTTCATTACAGATGCGTTTAATATTTGGTACTTTCGCAACGATTTTATACCCTTGCTCGCGTAATTCCATGGTTTTTACCTGGCCAACGAGTAGGGCGACACCATTAAATATGGCCACTGAAACATGGCTATGATTTTTTGCTAACGCGGAATCTGTATTTATTTTGTGTTGTGCAATGGCACGTGCTTTATGATCAGTTTTGATTTGTTTATAGCTGCGCTTATCGTAAATAACTGTGGAACCAACGGCTGCGCCGGTTGCTCCGACAACCAGAGCGGCTGGAATACAGCCTGTCAGAGAAATTATTAGCAGTAGTAGTGCAAGACATTTTTTCATTACTATTCCTCAGTATTGAATAATCGCCGGTCAATAATGTCACAAATACAATGAATGATCAGTAAATGAGTTTCTTGAATGCGTGCAGTGGAATCGGAAGGTACACGAATTTCAATGTCATCGGCGCAAAGGGTGCTAGCGACTTCACCACCATCGCGTCCGCTCAGTGCTATCACTGTCATATCGCGTTGATGAGCGGCAGTAATGGCTTCTACCACGTTTTTAGAATGACCGCTGGTGCTGATTGCGAGTAATATATCGCCACTGTGGCCGAGTGCCTTGACTTGTTTTGCAAATACCATTTGATAATCGTAGTCATTTGCGATTGCGGTCAGTGTTGCAGTGTCAGTGGTGAGTGCAATCGCAGGGAGTGGTGGGCGTTCGGTGAGAAATCGATTTAGCAATTCTGAGGAAAAATGTTGGGCGTCACAAGCTGAACCCCCGTTGCCACAACTTAAAATTTTGTTATTCGCCAACAAGCATTGTGCCATGACTTCCCCAGCCTGTGCGATAGGATCGAGCAGTGTCTCCATCGTGGCGGTTTTGGTTTGTATGCTGTGTTGAAAATTATGTTTTATGCGTTCAAACAAGTCCATGACTCAGTATTCTACCTCAATCGCGTTTTTTATCCAGGTGATTTGGTGATTTCCATCTATACCCACTAAATCAAATCGATATAAAAGTTTGCCTAGCCATTTTTGTCTTAGCATATAATGATGCGCGGTGTTAAGCAGTCTACGTTGTTTTTGTAGTGTCACTGTTTCAATCGGCGTGCCATATGAACTACTTTTACGATATCGTACTTCCACAAAAACGACTGTATTGTTGTCGGACATGATCAGATCAATTTCTCCCAAAGGTACATGAGAATAATTTTTGGCGATAAACTGCAGTCCTTGACGTTTCAAATAACGCAATGCCCATTTTTCAGCACGTTGTCCTTTGTTGTTTAACCATGAAATCATGGATGTTATTTCCTCAATATGGATCACAAAAAAATCAGTCTCAGTATTTTAACCTAAAAAAGCAATCGGATTATGGTTCCTGGCGTACTATCATGAATATTGCTAATAACAAAAAAATAATACTGGCTATTCTAGATGCAGAGGTTGGGGGGTTTAGCATCAAAAATTCGAGCTTGGTTACCTTACAGCAGGTTGCAGTAATGAGATAGTACCTTGATCAGCATCCATAGTTGCGAGAATTCCCTCCGGTAGTGTGAAATTATAGGAATTGTGTCCAATCGCAGCGCCGATATAACATGGGATGTCATCGGGAATATAGTGTCGGATAATATCACTAAAACGGTCGGAACCGTAAGAGTCAGCGCTAGCTGCGCATTTTGTACACTGTCCAAATATCAGGCCACTGATTTTATTAAGCACACCGGCTAATTGCAGTTCGGATAGTAAGCGATCGACTTGATAAAAGTCTTCATGTGTTTCTTCTAAAAATAAAATCTTATGATTCCAATCGGGTTCGTATGGAGTTCCGAGCAGCGCCGTCACCAAGGTTAAATTCCCGCCGATCAGGATACCTCTGGCAGTACCGCCGTGAATTGTTTCAGTGCGGTATGTCGTTTGAATAATATCTTGATTCAGTTGGTTGTTGTTTGTTGGATTATGAAAAGTAACTTTATTTTTTTGAAACAATACTTTTTTCAAATAATCTGCGCTGAAAGTAGGCCATGCAAAGCCTGGCATTGGACCATGATAAGTGACTAAACCAGTTTTATGATGGATTGCCAATAATAGCGCGGTAATATCACTAAAACCTAATATAATTTTAGGGTGTGTTTTTATCATATCGTAATTGAGTAATGGTAGAATTCGTGTTGCCCCATAACCACCTGTAATAGCAATAATCGCTTTGATATGGTTATCTGAAAAGGCAGTATTAATGTCATCGGCACGGTTCTGATCGTTTCCGGCAAAATGACCGGAAACTTTTAAGATTGATTTACCCAGTATTATTCGAAGTCCTAATTTTGCTAATCTTTCTTTTGCAAACGTAATTTGTTGCGTTGATCGTACCAAACTTGATGGTGCGACAAGTTCGACGGTATCCCCAGAGTGAAGTGCTTCTGGGCGTATGGTGGTTGATGCAATGACTATAATTGGTAAAGATATAACAAGAGCGATGACTAAGAAAAATATTTTACACTTCATGAATTTCCTAACTTATGGTGCTAACAAATGGGTTTGGCCATTTTCTATTTTTGCCCAAATCAACTTTCGGTAGATATGGCGATCAGGTGGTAAGTATAAAGCTCCAGTGGCACCTTGAATATTAAGTTGCGGCATTAAGGTCAATTTAATGATAGATGGTAAAATACTATAGCGGTCAATGCCAAGAGCATGCAGCGGTTGGCGATTATTAAAAGAATGTGGCCAATGTATTTTGATTAATGCCTTTACAAGCACTAAATTGTGGGCAGAATGGTTATTTAAACCGACATTCTTGCCATGGGATTTGCTGCGAAATACTTTGACAGGCACTTAATAATAATGGTGCGATAGCGAGACTTGCTGCAAGAGCATTCCAGATCTTTCTAAGTTTCATTGTGCCGGTCTAGCCCAGTTGTAGCGATCGAACAAGATGGCACCGTAGATATTAATCACTTGGTTGATTACATCTACGGTTATTTGAAAACTTGAGAGTGTTGATGAATAAATTTCCAGAAGCGCTATAGGGTTGTGTGGTAACAGAGACTCTAAGAGTTTATTTGATAGCTTCCGCCTCTGTTTCGAGATCAAATTGACCGATATCAGTAATCTGATAGTGCAGTCGACTGCTATTAACTCGTTCGCGAAGATCTTTCCCAGGTTTGAAATGTGGGGTGTACTTGGCTTCGGTGTATACGCGTGCTCCGGTTTTTGGGTTGTGCGCTTTACGGCGTGGACGATAGTGAAGTGAAAAGCTGCCAAAGCCACGAATTTCGATGCGCCCCCCATCACCGAGTTCGGTGCTCATACGTTCGATTATGTGATTGACGCTGAGTTCTACATCTTTGAGTGATAAACTTTGTTGCTGTGCTGCCATACGATTAATAAGTTCTGACTTGACCATTCTTAATGCCTTAATTATTAAATGATTGAAATGGATTAACATTATACAACAGTTAATCAAAATGACCTAATTTAGTTGTTGTTAATTTGTGCGCCAGTGGTTGGAAGCAATTCACTATCGAGCAATACTCCATTAGTGGTGATGGTGAGTCGTTTTTCCGCCAGCCATTGAAGAACGAGTGGGTATATTTTATGTTCAATCTTTTGTGCCTTAGTGTTGAGGCTGTTGACGGTATCGGTTTCACTAACAGTAAAGCGAGATTGACAAATAATTGGTCCACCATCTAGAGCTTCATTGACAATATGTATGGTGACACCATGAAAATGCTCTTTAGCGTTGAGAATGCGCTCGTGGGTATTCAAGCCGCGGTATTTGGGTAATAAAGAAGGGTGGACATTCAAAATACGATTTTTATAATGCGCTACGAATTTCGCTCCTAGTTTTCGCATAAAGCCAGCAAGAATGACGAATTTTGGTTGGTACCTATCAATCGACTTTATTAATGCGTTGTCAAAATCTTCACGACTTTTGTAACCTTTATGCGCAATGATTTGTGTTGGAATATGTGCGTCTCGCGCACGTTGTATTCCAAGGGCAGAGGTGCGATTGCTAATTACCGCGAGTATATCCACCGGCAGTCCTGCGTTAATGGCATCGATAATCGCTTGTAAATTAGTGCCATTACCGGAAAGCAGCACAACAATTGGTAACTTGGTGACGGTCATGAAAAGTTCACAGTGGCTTGCTGCTGTTCACAGGCCTGAATATGACCAATTGTCCAGCAGGTTTCTCCAAGTGTAGTGAGTAAATCGATTATAGCTATCTCATTTTCAGGGTTGGCACAAATCACCATGGCAACGCCACAATTGAAGGTTCGTAGCATTTCTTCAGTAGTCACGTTTCCGTTCTGTTGCAACCATTTAAAGATTTCAGGCCAATGCCAGCTTTTTTGATCGATAATAGCTGTTGTACCTGGTGGTAGCACTCGCGGAATATTCTCCG
The DNA here is from genome assembly GCA_963922495.1 of uncultured Coxiellaceae bacterium. GTDB lineage: Bacteria > Pseudomonadota > Gammaproteobacteria > Coxiellales > Coxiellaceae > CAWUIH01. The sequence goes on from CAWUIH010000014.1 coordinate 33,495, forward strand.
TTATACCACCACCGGTGATATGTGCGATTGCTTTGATTGTAAACTGATTTAATAATTCCATGATAGGGCGCACTAGAATCCGCGTTGGTTCTAGTAACACATCGCCGACAGTGCTGTTTTCACTAAAAGGGTACGACAATGGAGTGTTAGACTGCCTCAAAATGTTACGAATAAGCGAATAGCCGTTAGCATGCGGGCCCGAAGACGCGATAGCAATGAGCTTATCACCGTGCGTGATCGTGTGACCGGTGATAATTTTTGATTTTTCAACAATGCCGACGCTAAATCCGGCAAGATCATAGTCGCCGCTACGATACATTCCGGGCATTTCTGCAGTTTCGCCACCGACCAGTGCGATCTCAGCCAGTTTGCATCCTACCCCAATTCCAGTAATAATCGCCTTTGCTTGACGTTTGTCCAGTGCTGCTGTTGCATAATAATCTAGAAAAAACATTGGCTTGGCGCCGCAGGTGATGATGTCGTTAACACACATAGCTACTAGATCTATGCCAATAGTGTCATGTTTATTTTGTTCAATTGCTAACTTAAGCTTGGTGCCAACGCCATCAGTTCCCGATACCAAAACAGGTTCTCGGTAGCCAGTGGGTAAGGCGTAGAGTGCACCAAACCCACCAATTCCATTTAAAACGCCTTGACGTGGTGTTTGTGCTGCAATGGTTTTTATATCAGAAATTAACGCATTAGCTTCATTAATATTTACACCAGCATCTTTATAAGATAGATTTTTTTTATGATTCTTGTTATTCATGAAGAATATTATACCGACTTCCCTTTAAATCACTAGCTGCTGATAAATATTGTGCAGCGAAGATTTAAGTTTTAGAGAAATGTTGTGAAACTCTTGTTATTTTGATGGATATCCGGTGATATTGCCTCTATAATTTGTCATAACTGAAATGAGTGGATGGATCTTCGATGCGTAAAGTTGCAGCATTTCTTGCAGCATTGTTTTTAGTTTTAGGATCAAACTCCGCA
>CAWUIH010000015.1:0-30914 GCA_963922495.1 uncultured Coxiellaceae bacterium
AACCATGACTGCAATCACTGGCAACAACCATCCTAAGTGAAATGATCTAAAAAAAGCATCGAATGCTTGCATGATACCAGCTACTAGACTGATTGTTTTCGTGGGTAAAACTAATGCAATCGCCAATGAACCACAAATCAAGGTAAATACAATAATTAGTGTGGCAATTAACATCGCGCGTGGAAAAGCCTTTTGTGGGTTTTTGACGTCAATACTGTGAACTGTGGCAATTTCCATACCACCAAACGACAACATTACACCAGTTAATGCCACCCAAGTATTGGGGGGGAAATTTGGCAGTAAATCATGTGCATGAAATCCTATTTGCAATGGCTTCCCTGAAAAAATCCATACTGCACCCAGCGCAATAATCAATGTCATTGGTAACAACAAACCTGAAATAGTACAAAAATTTGCAAAACGGGCTGAAGATTTGATCCCTCTTAAATTAATCAATGTTGCCCCCCAAAAAGCACACAAAATAACGGCAATTAAAAATATTTTGTTAGATGCTATCGCAGGAGAAATTAAGTAACCGATTGAACCAGCAACAAAAGATAAAATAGTTGGATACCAAATGACGTTCTCAATCCACTGAAACCATATAGCCATAAAACCAGCTTGCAACCCAAAAGCCTTGCGGACCCAATTATAGACTCCGCCTGCTTCAAGACTGGTGGAAGCCAACTCAGCAGAAACTAACGCGCTCGGTATAAGAAAAAATACTGCGCCTAATATGAAAAAAAAGATTAACGAGCTACCAAACAAAGCGGTGGCCGGTAGATTACGAATACTATCTACCGAACCGGCTGTGATCATCGCCAGACTGAAAACACCCAAAATGCGATTAGTAATAATTCACCCCAAAAAACTGTGTTGCTGCGTATTTGATACCGCCAATTAGTTTGGTGGCAGAAATTAACTTTGTCAAGAAATGAACTATACAATAAGATGAGATGGATTGATGTCACACAATGCTAGCAAATTGTTGAATATTAACATACAATATAATTGTTCAGAAAGATTATAAGGAAGTATACGTATGGATTCTTTAACGACAGTACTGTCTCGCGCTCTTTTCGGCTTCACCATCAGTGCACACATTATTTTTCCCGCATTTAGTATTGGACTCGCCACTTTTCTTGCTGTAATGGAAGGGTGCTGGCTCAAAACCAAAAATCCCACTTATTTGAAAATATGTAAATTCTGGACCAAAGTTTTTGCACTGACTTTTGGCATGGGAATTGTATCTGGCATTGTAATGGAGTTTGAGTTCGGGATGAACTGGGCGAGATTTACTCATGCCGTCGGAGGAGTCCTTGGAGCATTATTTACTTGGGAGGTATTCACTGCCTTTTTCATCGAAGCAGGATTCTTAGGTGTGATGCTGTTCGGCTGGGAAAAAGTGGGGGCTAAACTCCACTACTTCGCAACACTCTTAGTCTGGATTGGTGTCTCTTTATCAGCGTATTGGATCATGGATGCAAATACTTTCATGCAACACCCCTGGGGCTACCAAATTGATAAAAATGGGCTTTATACTGCTTCAAGCTGGGCAGCCGTGATTTTTAATCCCATGTTGATGAATAGGTATTTTCATATGATGTTAGCCGCATATATATCGGCCGGCTTCGCAATTATTAGCATTTGTTCTTATTATCTAGTAAAGAATCGTCATCAAGATGTTGCCAAAAAATGTTTGAAATTCGTATGGGTGGTAATGTTCTTAGCAATTTTGGTACAGATTTATTTGGGTGACAACAGTGGGCGGGATGTTCTCAAATACCAACCCTTGAAAACAGCCGCAATGGAAGGAATTTGGAATACACAGCGCGGCGCACCCTTTTTAGTTCTTGCTTACCCCGATCAAAATTTAGAAAAAAACACCTGGGCATTGAAAATTCCTCATGGCGCAGCTCTTATCAATACTCACCAATGGAATGGGCGATTAGTGGGGCTGAAATCCGTACCACGTGCAGACCGCCCTCAGGTCGGGATCGTATTTTATACCTTCCGGTTGATGGTATACGATGGCTTCTTCATTTTACTTATCTCAATCATCTCCTGTATCTTACTGATGAGAAAGAAATTATTTCAAACTCGATGGTGGCTAAAACTCAGCATGTGGTTTGCACCGCTGGGTTTTATTGCACTGCTGGGAGGATGGCTAACAACTGAAGAAGGTCGCCAACCGTGGATTATTTACAAATTAATGCGTGTAGCTGATGCCAGTAGTATTGTTCATCCTCGAAATGTGATTTCCTCACTAGTAGTTATTTTCATTGCCTACGGTATTATTTTCGGGATTTTTTATTTTTACTTCCTCAATAAAGTGATTCAGGGTGGTCCAGAAGAAGCAAGAGATTTAAGCATTGCCGAACAACCATTCAGATATATGACAGCTTCAACCAAGGAGGGTGCTGAAAAATGAATACCTTAGCAACAATATGGATGTGTATTATTGCGTTTGGCGTACTAATGTATGTAGTGTTGGATGGGTTCGCTTTAGGAGCAGGCATTATTATGCCTTTCATAAAGAGTGATTATGATCGTGACATCATGATTAGCTCAATTTTACCCGTATGGGATGGTAACGAGACCTGGTTAGTACTGGGTGGTGCATCCCTCTACGGCGCATTTCCTGTTGCATTTAGCACATTGCTCCCTATTTTGTATGTGCCCCTGCTAGCGATGACGGTAGCGCTACTGTTCCGAGGCATCACGTTTGAATTTCGTCTGAAAGCTCGTAAGAGCAAAAAAATATGGGAGCTGTTATTTTTTATTGGTTCCACAGTTGCGGCTTTTGTACAAGGCTTAGTGCTTGGCTCGTTTATACAAGGGTATCATATCACCGCGGTAGGAACCGGCGGTGGCCATCAATGGTGGACTGGGTTTTCTATTTTTTGTGGCTTTGCGGTTGTTTTTGGATACGCATTATTAGGATCAAATCGTTTAATTCGCAAAACCTCCGGTGAATTACAACAACGCTTTTATAAAAAATCATTTTTTTTACAATTTTTTATATTTGCATTTGCAATAGCTGCGAGCATCTGGTCACCACTTTTAGATCCATGGATTAAAGCACGTTGGTTTGGACCACAATATATAGGTTACTTATCGATACTACCCATATTTGGCATATTTTGTGTATTACTGCAATTCTGGGGGATTTGGAAAAAACACCACCATACGCCATACTGGGCTTCAATAGGTATTTTTATCGCCTGTTATGCCGGTTTTATCGTTAGTTGCTTCCCATATCTCGTACCACGTCACTTTACTTTTTGGGAGTGCGCTGCACCTCATAATACACTGACTTTTATGTTAATTGGAGCTGTTATTATGCTCCCTATACTACTGTATTATACCTTTTATTCTTATGTTATATTCCGTGGAAAGGTTAAGGAAAAAATTGAATACTAACCGTCAAATAAAACAAAAAAAACACTGGAAATGGTTTTTGGGAATTTACCTAGGCTCCATTGTACTCGTTGGCACTGTAGATTATTTATTGCGTCTTTTGATAAATCTATTTAGGTAGAGATAGCGTTATTGGCTAATCTATTAAAGCTAATATCTTAAAAAACAAATTTCATTGGGCTCATATTATCCTAGAAAAAGCAGTTGAGCACGATTAAATGGCGTAAAAAATTGATTGATATCGTATAATAAAAATTATCGAAGTCACCTTGTTGGCGATGAGAAAAATTTTTATATGGCAAGATGAATCAAGATGGTACGCTAGAAATCGCGACCTAATTACTCTTTCTAGGATTATTTACTAAAAGGAATAAATAAATCCCAATCCAATAAAGTTTAGCGTTGGAATTTGATGAGAATTACTTTTTGGTGTGTAGGTCCATGAGGTCATTATTTCCCAATGAGAATTAAAATGGTAGGCCGCTGCTACACCTAATACAGGTTCCCAAAATTGAACTGCTGGTAAGTACGTTTGCCGATTTCTGACATTAAGCTCTGTACGTGTCACATATCCTATCCCTAATTCTGGGGAAATAGTCATTTCTAAATAGATCGGTATATTGAATTTTGCAGCAAATAAAATTAAATTTTGTCTCACATCGTCAGCTTGGTTGCTATCTGACGAATACTGTGAAAATTTAGGGCGATAACAATAAATCACACCAATTTGTGAGTCAATAAATCGACTAAAATGATACCCTAACAGAAATTCTGGAGCAATACCCATTTGCTTGATATATCTCGGATTACCACCTATAAATTGAATTTTTTTGTATCCTAATATACTTACACCAATATTAGGGCCAAGAAATAGATTAATATGTGATAAAGTTGTCATGCTCCATACAGACATACTAAAGAATAATATTCCGCTCTTTATTAGCATTACACTAATCCTCAAAAAAATATAACACCGATCTGTCTCATCATTGGATTGAAACTTGTGTATACTATAATTTTAAGATAGACAACATAAGTCTTAAATTCAATATGATAAAAAATATTCAGCCTTTGGCAGCATTCTTTAACCAATACCTTGTATTTTTACTACAGAAAACTATATGGCTTTTACAGTACCTTATTATTAAACCAGCAAAGAGTATTGAAACTGTGTTTTTTTACATCTTAATTTTTTTTGTAGCTTTCATTCCAACAAATATCCAAGCCGCAATTATAAATAGTAGCTTTTCATTCCCTCATCAAGAATACTCTTTAGGATTTTTTAACAAAGATATTTTACCTGATAATATCCCTCATCCTCCGCATCCACTATTCTGGACATCTCGTTTAAAAGTCGACAAAGGCTGGACGTTTAATTATGAATATACCGCAATACATACTATAAAATATTTTTCCATCGACATTGGATACAGTATTTCTAAATGGAACAAAAGTTCACAATCACAGTTCTGTGCAACATTTTTAATTGCTTTTAAATGGTGGATGTTTCATGTTCCCATGTTTCACCCTTATTTTGTCTACAGCGTTGCGAGCCCATCAATAATTACACGTAGACGTTTTGCTGGGGCAAACTTATCGGCTAATTTTATTTTCCAGGATTTTATAGGCGTTGGATTTCTCTTAGGGGAAAAAACACGCGTAGATGTGAGCCTAAAAATTTACCATTATTCGAATGGCGATCTCTTCTTACACAACGCCGGTTTTGATGTTCCTTCGGTATTAAGTGTAGGTATAGCATTTTAACCTAGAAAAAGCCGTTGAATCCAATTAAATAGTGTAACAAATCAATTGAGATCGCGTCATAAAATTTTTCGAAATCATCTTGTTGGCAATGAAAAGAATTTTTACATAGCGAGATACATCAATATTGTATACCAGAAATCGTGATCCAACAGCTTTTCCAAGCTTAAAGTTCTGAAAGTTCATCAGGTAGCTCAGTAGTGAATTTATCAAGCATATACTGCTTCAAACTGAGATCAATCTTTTTAAGTGCATTAGAGCCACGAGTTATCTTAGCAATGCTTATATTCAATTGACGTGATATTTCACGCTGAGTATTTTTCCCTTCCAGTAGCTCGCGAACTAGCTCCACTCGTAAAGCAAGTTGCTCTTTCTCTTCTAAAGTAAAAAGAAGTTCAAACAAGGAATTAAGTTGCTCTTTTGATTCAGCATTAAGACATAAATTCAAAAGCTGAGACCAGCCTTTGGATTGATATGATTCCACAATACCCCCTTTGTTCGCATATTTAAACAATACCCTACTACGAAAGTCAAATAGTATTATGACGCACCGTGACACAAATTAAAGGCAAAATAATTAGCCAATGTCGGTAAAAAACAGCAAATAACCTCTCTTGAAGAAAAATAGGATTATGCTGGCTCTAAGTATTCAATCATAAGTTGTAATTTTCTGCGGCCCTGAAACTCGTTAATATCTAGTCGGTAAACAATTTTTACATATTCACAGTTACAATTAGGCCACTTCTCTAAATCCACGTGAAAAGCAATCGCATCCAAATAGTAATTACTGTCTGGAAGCTGCAAGATGAGCTTTAGATGTCGTTGACCAACAATCCTTTGATTGATCAGTTTAAATTTACCATCAAATGATGGCTCAGGAAAATCCTGGCCCCACGGACCATTTTCGTAAATTAATTGCGCCATTTCTAACGACAGATTCTCTTCACGTAGCTCTCCATCAGTTTCCAAGACTGCTGATAATTGATTCTCAGTTACTGCTTTTTTTACTTCATTTGCAAAACTTTGCTTGAATTCTGCAAATTGGTTAGGACACAAAGTCAATCCAGCAGCCATTGCATGACCACCAAATTTACTGATGAGATCAGGGTTTTGAGTAGCAACGCGCTCCAACAAATTGCGGATATGCAACCCCGGTATCGATCTTGCAGAGCCTTTTAAGGTGTCATCCGCAGTTTTTGCAAAGGCAATTACTGGGCGATGAATGCGTTCTTTTACCCGTGATGCCACTAAACCAACCACACCTTGATGCCATTCTTCATCATATAAACACAAACCATAAGGCAAATTTTCTGTAAAACTGAGTTGATCAACGACATCAAAAGCTTCTTTTTGCATTTGTGTCTCTATTATTCGACGCTGTTTATTAAGCTCATCAAGACGATACGCGATATCCAAACCGACATCAAAGTTTGGTGCCAACAAGCAAGCGACTCCTAGACTCATATCATCCAATCGACCTGCAGCATTCAGCCGAGGGCCAATAGCAAAACCTAGGTCGGCAGCACTGAGTTTCTCCGGATTTTTACCTGAAACTTTAAGCAGTGCCATAATCCCTGGATGTGCTTGACCAGCGCGAATACGTCGCAGACCTTGATGAACCAAAATACGATTATTTTTATCAAGTGGCACAACATCAGCTACCGTTCCTAATGCAACAAAATCAAGATACTTAGACATGTTCGGGCAAGCTATTCCACGCTCTTCAAACCAATTCGTATTCTTCAAAAAAGCACGCAATGCCAACATAACGTAAAACACTACACCCACCCCAGCTAGGGATTTACTCGGAAACAAATCACCTACTCCATTAGGATTGACAATAGCGTAAGCATCTGGTGTTTCCTCGCCGGGCAAGTGGTGATCAGTAATTATAACGTCTATGCCATATTTTGAGGCACGCCTAACACCCGCAATACTGGAAATACCATTATCGACTGTAATAATCAGTTCGGGATTTCGCTGTTTTGCAACATCAACAATTTTTGGTGATAGACCATACCCGTAAGCAAAACGATTGGGAATTAAATAGGTAACGTCTCTAGCACCAAACGCTTGTAATGTCTTTACAGCCAGTGCAGTACTCGTAGCACCATCCGCATCAAAATCACCAACGATCATGATTCGCTGTTGCTGTTTAAGTGCCATAAAAATACGTTCCACAGCTTTATCGATATCCATTAGCGAAGAAAAAAGATGTAAGTCTTTTAAATCACGTAAAATATCTTGGGAAGAATGGACATCGCGCGCACTAAACACTCGTCGCAGCACAGGGTGAAATTCTGGTAATCCGTCACTCTGAGCACGCAATTTACGCCTCATAATAGTCTTTTTCACATATATCCCTTAATTATAAGTAACTTAAATTCAATATTTGTGGTGATGATAACAATATTTATCAGTGCGGTACAAGTGTGTTATTGTTGTAATAATCACTGCTTTTAATCATTATTATTGTCATCGGAAAAACCCTATTTTAATTTCGAAGAACGAAAAAAAACCATTGATTTACCTAATTAACGACATTATGTGACTTCACGAATCAAGTGCTTGCCTAACTATTTGACACGCTACTCCAATTATGGCGCCCCAGCTCGCTAATATTTCCTTAACAAACAGTGTTTATACTAAATCATATTGTGATACAAAATTTTTATAATCAACGGTTTCCGATACTTTCGGTAGATGAGAATTTGTGTTTGCGTCAACAAGAAACGAAAGATATCGAACCTTTCTTTGCGTATTATACTGACCCGTGCGTTTCACAGCATATCCTTGCCTCAAGCCCTACTACCTTAAAAGAAGCTGGCGTTGAAATTCAATACTGCCATGATCTTTTTCCAACAAAACGCGGAATATATTGGACTTTAGCTCGTAAAGAAGATGATATGATGATAGGGGCTGTGGGTATGTATATCAATAACTCACATCATCGTGCGGAAATATGTTATGATCTAGCGAAACATTTTTGGAGACAAGGTATTATGACGCGAGCACTTAGCTCAGTCATAAAATTTGCCTTCACTCATATGGAAATTCATCGCATCGAAGCCGTCACTCTGAAAGTAAATATTGGCTCAACTCGCATCTTAGAGAAGCTTGGATTTAATTATGAAGGGACTATGAAAAATTATCGCTATTACAGCGGCCGCCCCCATGACATTGAAATGTTTTCTCTCACTCCCTGATTCTTTCATGAGGCTTGTGCCATCGGTAGTGAAACTTGGAGTATTTTTAGATATCATGGGGCACTTTTACAGAACGTCCGCACAAGAGGTAACATCATGCTCTCACAAGCTATTTATATCTGGATAGATGGTGCAAAACCAACACAAAAACTTCGATCCAAAACACGGGTAGTCAACTTTTCAAAAAAAGCTGTTTCAACTGACGACTTTCCCGAGTGGGGCTTCGATGGCTCATCAACTTATCAAGCTGAAGGCCATGACTCAGATCTGATCCTTAAACCTGTACGTTATTTTGACGACCCACTATTAGGTGTTGGTAATTACTTAGTAATATGCGAAGTGATGAACCCAGACGGCACACCTCATGCTAGCAATACTCGCTCAATTTTAAGGAGTGTACTCAGTAATGGTGGAGCAGAATTTGACCCTTGGGTGGGTTTCGAACAAGAATATACTTTGTTTAAAGGCTTACAACCGCTAGGGTGGCCTGAGGGCGGCTATCCTGCACCTCAAGGGCCTTTTTACTGTGGTGTCGGTGCCAATGAAGTTTTTGGTCGGCCACTTGCCGAAGAACACGCCAGCGCTTGCATCGATGCTGGCATCATGTTGTTCGGAACAAATGCCGAAGTCATGCCAGGTCAGTGGGAATTTCAAATTGGCTTTCGAGATGTCAAAGGCGAAAGCGCAGATCCCCTAACCGTTTCTGATCATTTGTGGGCAGCAAGATGGTTATTGTATCGCATTGGTGAAGAATACGGCATCACAGCAACCCTTGATCCGAAACCTGTCAAAGGTGACTGGAATGGCGCAGGCAAACATACCAATTTTTCAACAAAACAAATGCGCGACCCTAAAACCGGTATGGCTACCATTGAACAAGCGATCAGCCTTTTAGCAAAAAGACATAACGCCCATATTGATGTTTATGGTCACGCCTTGGAAGAACGTCTGACAGGTCAGCATGAAACAGCACACATCAATGCGTTTAGCTCTGGCGTTAGCAATCGTGGGGCATCCATCCGTATTCCAAGGAGCGTTGCTGATAAAGGTTATGGTTACTTTGAAGATCGACGACCTGGAGCCAATGCAGACCCCTACATGGTTGCTGCGATGCTAGTCTCAACGGTATGCGAAATCCCATTACCAATAAAACTGTCTTCAGCCACTGTCGATCCACAGACCACTTAGATTATTACAAGGCCCCGTCTTAATTGAAAAACGCTTATTAGGTTACTCAAAACACATTACGGGGTCTTTGCTGTAACCCATAGCAACCATTTTTTATGTGTTTACCACCGCCACTCACTCTTTCTTCCAATGAATTACTGCAAGGTGATTTTTCTCGTTGAAACCTAAATTTTGCCATACTGCTGAGTTAATTTTCTGACGATAGTAATATTGGGCAAGAGTATGGTTGTGATTATCCGGATAAGTCCGATTGGTTAGTAGAATGACATAAATTCCGTATCGACGACTCAACCACATTGAGGTTCCAGTATAGCCGGTATGCCCATAGCCATCAGCATCAATATATAAACCAGCAGAAAATTGCGATGGCTGTTTTTTTAAAGGGTAGTACACGGTATCCCATCCCAGTGCACGCGAACTACCTTGGGGAATAGCAACACGGCTTGTAAATAAATCAATAGTTTCTTTTTTGAGAAAATCAATTGCTCCATATTGGCCATGATTTAATAACATGGAAGCAAAAATACCTAAATCCTCTATTGTTGAAAACAAACCGGCATTACCGGCAACACCATTTAATCCACGCGCAGTTGGATCATTAACAACACCGCATAAACATTGCGGCGTTGGTGGCATATAAGCAGGGTCGTTGATAACTGATATTTTTGTAGTATTTAGTGTTGGTACACAGTGACTACGATCACTGGGATTAAATTGGGTGTTTTGCATATTTAAAGGTGAAAAAATATAATTTTTTGTGTGTTGATCTAAAGTCTCTCCGCTTAGTTTTTCAATAATTTTTCCTAACAATACAAAATTAATATCAGAGTATATCGTTTTTGAATTTGGAAAATCACTTAACGGGGTTTTATAAAGCGCTTGTAATCTTTGTATCTGGGTAGCAAACTTAAGTGCATCAAAATTATAAGCTGCAGCACCAGAAGTATGTGATAGTAGTTGCCATATCGAAATTTGCGATTTTATATTAGTTTGCTCTGCATTCGGACCACAAAATTCTGGAATATACTTTGTCACGCAATCATCTAGGTTTAAGCGCTGTTGTTCATAATAACGCATAATCGCTGTCGTCGTTGCAACAACTTTTGTTAACGATGAAATATCAAATAACGAATCCAATTGATTTTTAATTTTTTGTTCGTAAGTATGGTAACCAAAACATTGTTTTACAAACGTTCGTGTTGCGCTTCCAGCAATAAGACACCCACCTGGAAAAGCGTAATCTTGTGCCGCATCAGCAAACAATTGCTGTAATGATACTTTCTCTTGATATTCATAATAAGGCAAGTCCATGCTAGCTGGCATCAGGCAGAGTCCCTATAAAATCACATTGATGACATTGTACTGTACCGATGGCATACTATCTAGCATGAAAACGCCATATCTGATTAGTCCCGACTACATGGATGAAGCTACTGAATCCATCCTCAGCGTTTCCAAACTCAATGAAGCAGCACGCAAGCTGATTGAAGCAGAATTAACGGATATTTGGGTAATAGGTGAGATATCAAACTTATCTCAGCCAGCCTCTGGGCATTTATACTTTTCTCTAAAAGATGAACATGCGCAAGTGCGTTGCGCATTTTTTCGAGGCTATCAACGGCATCTAGATTTTAAGCTTGAAAACGGTCAGCAAGTGCTGGTGCAAGCACAAGCAAGCATATACGAAGCGCGTGGTGATTTTCAATTAATTGTGCAACGCATGCAAATGGCTGGCGCTGGAGCATTGCAACTGGCATTTGAAAAATTAAAAAAACAACTCAGTAATGCCGGATTGTTTGACGCAGCAGCAAAAAAATCCATTCCCACTATCCCACGCTGTATTGGCGTGATCACCTCGCCTACTGGTGCCGCGATTCGAGACATTTTACAAGTGTTAAAAAGGCGTTGTGGCAGTATTTCTGTTGTTATCTACCCCACAAGCGTCCAAGGAAATAACGCCGCCGCTGAAATTGTTGCTGCTATTCAATTAGCGCAACAACGACACGAATGCGATGTACTGTTAGTAGCACGTGGTGGTGGCTCCTTAGAAGATTTATGGCCTTTTAATGAAAAAATCGTTGCAGAAGCTATGTTTGCTTGCAACATTCCAATTGTAACGGGCATTGGTCATGAAATTGACTTCACAATCGCAGATTTTGTGGCCGATCAACGGGCTGCCACCCCTTCCGCTGCAGCCGAATGGATCAGCCCTGAACAATCCCAATTACAGCAACAATTAATCAACGCACAAAAACGCCTTAATCAACTGATGAAAACACGGCTACGCGAGTCACAGCTACAATTGCAACACCTTAGAGCACAATTAAAACACCCGCAACAACTATTAAAAAAGTATCAACAAGAACTCAATCATCAAAATCAGCGACTTATGATGGCAATGGATTATTTACTCGACAAAACTAAACAACGACTACATACACTCAGTCAAGCACTGCATACCGTCAGTCCACTGGCAACGCTACAACGTGGTTATGCAATAGTGACTCAACAAAAAAGTATTATTACAAATGTCCATCAATTAAAACCCGGTAAACAAATCAAAGTGCAATTCTGCGATGGCAACGCCATGGCGGAAATTAGTAAAATTAATCACAAATAATCAGAGCGACTAATACTATTTTTTGTAGGGATTTTTATCGGTAACGAGCTTAATATGCACTGGGACACCGACAAACTGAAAAGTTCTTTGAAAATAGTTACTGAGGTAGCGGGCATACGATGGTGGCAAAGAATCGGTTTGTTTACCATGAACGATGATAGTCAGTGGATGCCGCCCACCCAGGTGTGCATAGCGCAATCGGATGCGTCGCCCCCGAACCAGTGGTGGCTCATGATCACTAATCGCTTTTTCCAAGACTTTTGTCAGCGCTGCAGTGGATAAATCCTGCCGCAACGAATCATGAGCTTCATGCACAGCGCGAAGTAATTTATAGATGCCGGTGCCATGTAGCGCTGAAATAAAGTAACGACGTGCAAAGCTGACAAAATCCATGCGGCGCTCAATGTCATCTTGTAATTGCTCGCGCTTAATTTTCTCTAAACCATCCCATTTATTGATAGCGATAACCACACAAGTACCCGCCTCAATAATTAATCGTAATAACCGTAAATCCTGCTCATTAATCCCTTCGCGGGCGTTTAATACAAAAATCACAACGTCTGCGCCATGTACGGCTTGCATCGATTTTATCATCGAAAATTTTTCAACGGCTTGGTGAACTTTATTACGACGACGAACCCCCGCTGTATCAATTAAGGTGTAGTAATGTCCATCGCGTTCGAAGGGAATATAAATGCTGTCTCTGGTTGTACCCGGAAAATCTTTTACAATCAATCGCTCCTCACCCAAAAAACGATTAATGAGGGTGGATTTTCCAACGTTAGGGCGTCCAACAACAGCAATTTTAATTTCGCTTTCCGTCGATTGTGGTGCTTCATATTCAGGCAAAAAACTTAAAGTATCAAGCATGAGTGTTTGAATACCACGGCCACTTTTAGCAGCAATAGTATACGGCTTTCCCAACCCTAATCGATAAAAGTCACTTTCAACAAGTTCTGATGCGAGGCGATCAGCTTTATTAATCACTAACAAAACTTTTTTATTGAGCACTCGCAAACGCTGTGCAATGACTTCGTCGGCAGCAACCAAACCGGTTTTTGCATCGACTAAAAATAAAACGCAATGTGACTCTTCAATAGCCTGATGAACTTGAACCTCGGTTAAACCTGCTATTTCAGTGTCATCAGTGTCTACAACACCACCGGTATCCACTAATAATATTGCTCGATCTGCAATCTTAGTCTCACCGTATTGCCTATCACGAGTAAGGCCAGGAAGGTCAGCAACTAATGCTGCACGCGATTGAGTAAGGTAATTGAATAATGTGGATTTGCCCACGTTGGCGCGGCCAACAATAGCAATCGTTGGCAACATCTCAGTTTTCCTGTGCTAATTTCTCACTGAGAAAGTTATTGGGCAATTGAGTGGATTGAAGTTGTGATTGTGCTAGTTTATAAAATTGCTGTGCTTGCTTTTTCTCACCTAGCGCGTTGTATATATCACCCTTCTCACTATTTATAAGTGGACTGTAAGTAGAATCATTGACTGTGTCCAACAACACTAACGCTGCTTTATTATTATTTTCAGAATGTAATATACGCGCAGCACGCAGTCGTGCTACCTGTTTCACACCGTTCATATTCGAATGTGCGATTACCCATTTTAAACGTGATACTGCTACAGGATATTTCTTATTTTCTACTGCGCTCTTCGCTGCATAAAGCTGAGCAAGAGCGGCGTAAGGTGTGGATCGATAACTGCGGACTAACTCTTCAGTTAATAAATTCACTTGAGAAGCATTATTATTTTTGCTGGCAAACTCTAATTCTGTATAAAGACTTGAAGCCTTAGCAGCATGGGTGTATTCATAGTTTCGCCAGTGATACCAACCAAATATCACTGCCAAAATCACAACAACTGTGGTTAAAACGAAAGTACCATAACGCCTCCACCACTGTTTGATAACTTCAATCTGCTCTTTATCGGTTAAATACTCGCTCATCACACATTCTCACGTAAATAAGTTACCAATGTTCCTAGGTTCAGAGTTTGCTGTGGCTCATTATTACGTAGGTTTTTAAGGGTGTATTGGCCTGTTACTATTTCCTGCTCACCAATAACCAAAGCCCATTTTGCCCCACTTTTGTCGGCTTTCTTGAATTGACTTTTGAAGCTTCCACCCGTGAGATGCACTATCACCGACAGTGTAGGCACCGCATGACGCAATTTTTCTGCAAGCAACAACGCTTGAGAAACGGTATCATCACCGACACAAACCATATAAACATCTAATTTTGTACAGCATTCTTGAACTTTACGCAACAATAGCACCAACCGCTCTAACCCCGCAGCAAATCCAACCGCAGGTGCTGGCTTACCACCAAGTATCTCCACTAAGTTATCATAACGACCACCCGCACAGACTGTTCCTTGCGCTCCTAACTCATCAGTGACCCATTCAAAAACTGTATGTGAATAGTAATCGAGGCCTCGAACCAGGTTAGGGTTCACAGTGTAAGGGACATCGGCCTGCTTCAGCAACAAACAAAATTGTTCAAAGTGTTGCTGCGACTCCATATCGAGATGATCAAGCAGTTTAGGTGCGGCTTTAATTAGTTCTGCCATTTCAGGATTTTTACTATCAAGGATGCGTAACGGATTGTTTGTTAGACGGCGCTGGCTATCTGCATCCAGTTGATGCTGGTGAGCGCCCAGGTAACTCACCAACCGATCTCGATAATCCGATCGTACTGCTGAAGAGCCCAGAGTATTAATTTCTAAACGCACCCGATCAAGCAATCCAAGCTCGTGCCATAATCGTCGACATAGCAAGATAATCTCCATATCCACTAAAGGACCTGGAATTCCATATGCTTCAACGCCCAATTGATAAAATTGACGATAACGGCCTTTTTGTGGCTGCTCATAGCGAAACATAGGACCTAAATACCAAAGCCGTTGAGTTTGTCCATACAATAAGTTGTGCTCAACGATGGCTCGCGTGCAACTGGCGGTACCTTCAGGCCGTAGTGTGACACTGTCTGCATTACGGTCATCGAAACTATACATTTCTTTTTCGACAATATCGGTTACCTCTCCCACGGTGCGCTTAAAAAGAGAGGTGCTTTCAAGCACAGGAGTACGAATTTCGCGATAACCGTAGCGGGAAACCACGTCCCGCACAGTATTTTCTAGCAGCGACCAATACGGAGAATCATGGGGAAGAATGTCATGCATCCCCTTGATAGATTTAAATTGAATCATTAGTGTCTTGACTCTTTGCTTGCAGTAACTTGCTTAAAACGCGCACGCAATGCATCATGCAATCGTGTCTGCGGGATGATAGCATTTTCGTCAAGTAAAGGCTCTGAAGACTTGGAAGAATTTTTTGCAACTGAATTCTTGCCATCAATGCTGAAATAATGGTGATCTCTATTTTTCCACCACAAACCAACGGTTGCCAACAACACCAGTGAAATTACCACAGCAATCAACCAAATACGTTTACGCTGCATCTTTTTTGATTTTTTAGCAAACGGCAACATACGGTGCAATCGAAACGTCGGTTGCTCTCTAGGGAATGCACGATGCAGGCCACGAGACGGCGACGGCTCAAAGTGGGCTTCAAATGCACTGATTACATCCGCCTCTGGGATATCCATCGCTTTGGCATAAACTCGAAGGTAACCGCGCAAATAAATTACGGCAGGAAAATCACTGTAGACGTCTCGTTCTATATCTACAACACATTGTTTGCTCAAGCGTGTCATAGCGGTAACTTGCTCAATGTCTAATCCTTTGGCAACACGAGCTTCATGCAATAACTGACCCGGTTTTTGAGGCGCTTGAAAAACGTCATCAGCATCCATTTCTAAATAGGTTTCTGTCATAAGCTTTATTCCTAATTCTTGTTGCATTAATTATACCGAACTCCCCGTCAATATGGCATCGTTTGATTTTACAGTAGTAAATTTTAAGTTTTTTTTAATGTTACAATGTCTATTGCCATTCATTGGTCTGAATATTTACGATACAAAGAATTAAACCTAGAAAAGACAGTTAAAAAACTACGCTGAATCAGCTATAACGGCAATTTTTTGCAACCAACGCCGATTTCGTCCAGTGCGGTCTCGAATTTTTCCGGCAAGTTGACCACAAGCACTATGGATATCATCACCTCGGGTGCGTCGCACGCGCGTATTAAAACCGGCGGCAATTAATTTATTTTGAAAAATATTAATCGCTGTTGCTGTGGAACGGCGATAACCCGAGTTATCAAAAGGATTAAAAGGAATCAGGTTGATTTTGCAAGGGACGTCCGACAATAACCGAATTAATTCTCGCGCTTCTGCGATACCGTCGTTGACACCGTCAATCATGACATACTCAAATGTAACGCAGCGCTTAGCGCTGTATTCATAATAATCACGACATAGTGGGATTAACTGCTCTAAAGAATATTTTTTATTTAATGGTACTAAGATATCTCGCAGTTCGTTACACGGGGCATGCAATGAAACAGCAACGGCGCAATCACTTTGCAACCGTAACTTTTCCATCATCGGAATCACACCAGAAGTACTCAAAGTAACGCGATATTTAGACAACCCGTAGGCTCTATCGTGCATCATCCAGTGCATTGCATCCACAACTGGCTCAAAATTATAAAGTGGTTCTCCCATTCCCATCATTACCACATTGGTAAGACGGTATTGCGGTTTATCTTTCAATAGTCGTCTCGCTAACCAGACTTGTCCAATAATTTCCGCTAAAGTCAAATTGCGATTAAATCCTTGTTTGCCAGTCGCGCAAAAACTACAATTCAAGGTGCAACCTACTTGTGAAGACACACATAATGTTCCGCGCTCACGATCAGGAATGAAAACTGTCTCTATACGGTTTCCGTCATCTAACCTCAACAACCATTTATGCACTCCATCGGAAGCTACACGCTCCAGGTCAACTTGAGGCAGAGTAATACAAGCGTGAGTTTGTAATTCAGCACGAAAGCGCTTACTCAAATCACTCATTGCCTCAAAATTATCAACACCACGCTGGTGCATCCATTGCGCAAGTTGTTGAGCACGATAGCCGGGTTGGCCCAATGAATTTACCCATTGGGTCAACTGCTTTTCGCTCAAATTAAGTAAGTCAATTTTAGATGCGTGAAAAGATTTCATTCGGCTTAAAGAAAAATTCAATTTCTTGTTTCGCGGTTTCTGGAGCGTCCGAACCATGTACAGCGTTTGCATCGACCGACTGTGCAAATTCAGCACGAATTGTACCAGCTTCCGCTTTAGCAGGGTCTGTTGCTCCCATCAAATCCCGATTTGTCTGAATAGCGTTTTCTCCTTCGAGAACAGTAATCACGACTGGTCCATCACACATGTAGTTAACAAGTGCGTCATAGAAGGGACGCTCTTTATGAACCGCATAAAACTCAGCAGCTTGTTCTTTCGTCAGTTGCGTCATTCGTGCAGCAATCACCTTAAGACCTGCTCTTTCAAAGTAGGTATAAATCTGACCGATGACATTTTTAGCAACGGCATCTGGTTTGATAATTGACAAAGTTTGTTCTATGGCCATGGTTGTCTCCAACGGAAATTGGCCAGTATAAGGCTTTGGATGAATAAGTTCCACAATGATGCAATCCACAAGTTAAAATGATAATCTATGGCAGAAATCGGAAAGGATACCATGAGTGCATTTGCCATCATCAATTTTATTCTCTTTATCGTGGTAATCGGCACATCCATTGCCGAACGCATTAATGTACCTTACCCATTAGTGCTGGTCGTCGCTGGTTTGGCGGTGGGCTTTGCGCCAGGCATCCCCGATTGGCACCCACCAAGCAATATCGTACTCGATTTATTTCTGCCTCCAATCCTGTTTGCCTCTGCGCGCTTGATTTCACTGGACGATATTCAGAGCTATCTTGCCGAAATTATCTCGCTTTCAGGTCTACTAGTCATTGGTTCGACGCTGGTTATCGCACTGGTCTTACATTGGGTGGTACCTGGGATGCCTTTCAGCTCCTCATTAGTTTTGGGTGCTATTATCTCTCCGACAGACGCTATTGCTGCTACATCAATCATGAGCCGCATGAATATTCAACAACATATCATCCGTCGACTTGAGGTTGAAAGCTTATTCAACGACTCAATTAGCATCGTGTTATATAACATGGCCGTGGTTTTTGTCTTTATGGACGCCTTGAGCATAAAAGATACCGTGTTTAGTACGCTGTTAGTGAGTATCGGTGGGATAGTAGTTGGATTGGTTTTTGCATTTTTTACAGGAATTATCATCAAAGAGTTTTTAACAGAGTCTGAAAATGAACTTCCGATTATTATGAGCATCATTCTGGCCTATGTCGCGTATCTGTTTGCGGATCGAATTGGCGTCTCTGGAGTATTAGCCACTGTTACCGCCGGTCTCTACCACAAAAGTACCGAAAGAGCGATTAGGGCACGTACGCGCTTATCGGAAAAGTCAGTTTGGGATACGATGATTTTCTTTTTAAACGGATTAATTTTTATTGTGATTGGAATGCAATTCCCAAGTTTTCTAAGAAAAGTTAGTAGCATTCCACTCAGTTCGCTGGTTTTCTTTTCTGGCGTGACGATTGTCACGTTGGTTATGTTGCGTTTTGTCTGGGTAGCTTTAACCGCCATATTCAAGCAATGGCTATCATCAACGCCAAAAAAACGCGAGAATTTATTCTCTTGGAGCGAAGTCACAATTTCGTCGTGGTCAGGAATGCGCGGACTCGTTTCTCTCGCATTGGCCATCGCCCTGCCTGAAGTTTTAAGCACTAATATTCCACTTCCCTACCGAAACCTTATCATTTTTCTTACTATCATCACGATCCTATTTACAGTTCTAGTACAGGGACTCACTCTTCCCATTCTTGTCAAGCTCTCGAAGTTGGAGCGCAGTGACGCGATTACAATCAAAGAAGCAAACAAGGTCTATCGCAGGCTAACCACAGACTCAATTGCGCATATGGAGAGAATTGATAAAACCGAACACGAATATTCTGAAGAAGCAAAACAACTTGTCAATAATTATTATAAGAATAGACTGTCATATTTTAGCATTGAGTATGAGACCGCAGATCAATTGCAGGGCATTGGTTTAGAAGCTGAAAAATTATTAACTACTATTTTAGAATATGAACGAAATTTATTACATACTTTGCGTCAAAACAAACAAATTAGCGAAGAGGTTCACATGCGGATTCTTTCTAAAATCGATCGTGATGAAGTTGGATTTAACTCTTACCATTAAAAGTGAGTGGTTGTTATTATCTTCAGCATTGATAAAGAGATCATTTCATTTGATAGCTTTTCAATGAGATGTTACAGTTTGCCGCAAGAAAAATGAGCTGGCTTTTGAAACCAGGATGCTATATTCATGATTTTGCTGATAATTTTACTATTAACCGTTATTTCTCCAGCCATTTTGTTCAGCGCTCGCCTCCTAAATCAACGTAGCTTAAATACATTATCACAATTATTTATCTTCGCTGTATTCGTATTGTGCATACTGTCACCAAGCCTCTTACCCAACCCTTATAACGGAGTGTGGCAATTACCGATTTTCAACAGCTTGCACGTTAACATCGTGATTCATTTTGACTCATTGACATGGGTGATGTTGAGTCTAGTAAGTTTTGTAAGTCTGATCATTCATGGTTATGCCAGTAGATATCTACTCTCCGACCAAAACCAAACGCGTTTCATGGCACAATTGTCAATACTGACTTTTTCGGTGATGTTACTGATGATGAGCGGCAGCTTGCTGACAGCTTTTATCGGATGGCAATTTATTGGTCTTAGTCTTTATTTGCTATTGAATCATTATCACTATGACATTAAAGCGAATAAAGCAGCAAAGAAAAAATTTATGATTAATCGAGTTGGGGACATTTGCTTCCTTATCGCCGTAATTATTGCTTTTAGAAATTATGGAAATACACAGTTTCAGACATTATTTTATCATCAGGCTGGCATCAACACGACAATTTTAGCGTTGATTTTCATCGCCATCATGACCAAATCAGCACAATTTCCATTTCATATTTGGTTGATCGACACTATGGAAGCACCTACACCGGTTTCGGCTTTAATGCATGCCGGTGTTATCAATGCAGGTGGTTTTCTGCTGGCACGCTTAAGCCCACTATATGACAGACACCCACAACTGCTGCTATTCGTATTTATCATCGGCCTGGTTACCGCATTGTTGGGTAATTTTTTTATGCAAAATCAATCCGATATCAAAAAACAATTAGCTTATTCAACAATGGGACAAATGGGTTACATGGTCATGCAATGTGGCTTAGGTTGCTTTGGATCAGCAGTGTTTCATTTAATCGCACATGGATTTTTTAAAGCTAGTTCATTTTTAGCAGCCGGAAGTAACTTATCACTGAAGAATCGACCGAATATCCGAAGTAGCCATCATACCTCGCAGCCCCATATTCTTTTATTTAGTCTTTTACTCAGTATCGTATCCATCATGCTCGGAATCTACTATTTTTCTTACTCTTCTCATACCGTACATATCAATCCCTTGCTTTGGCTCTTTATAGCGATTAGCTTATTCCAACTGTTCAATAAAGCAATCAGTTTTGCGGAAAAAGCATCTGCACAAATCACTGGCATTATTACTATCGCAGTAGTTTATTTAGTTTATCTGATACTGTTAAAACATTTTAATTTTCTATTATCCAATAGTGTCCTAGAGTTGAAACTCAATTTTCTTGGCTATGTCACCATTGCTGTTGTGACAATCGTGATCTTACTCGCAGCACTATTCTATAGCCGCATTCCCATAGCAATACAACGTAAAATTCTATTAAAACTATTCATATTCGGATGTTATAAATTTAATATCGAGAAATTTTATCGCCAATATTTAGTGAACCCTATTAGAAACTGGGGGGATCGGCTACTACACCTTTTTAAGCACTTTAAGGCACTAAAAATAGTTGCACTTACTAGTATTTTTCTGTGGTTAATTGCAATCATTACCACATTTGCGCTATTGGAAAATAATACCGAAATTCATCCCTGCACCTCATTGCTGACCATTAATCTGATCTTATTTATTATTTTACTACTAACTGCAAATCGTGTGAGTGGCTTGAAGCCATTTATTACTAATATCTTTTTACTTAATCTCTCAATTGCAGGGTTAGCACTGATACTTAGACAGTACGATTTAGGGCTGATTGGTGGTTTTCAATTAATTAATAGCTTTTTGATTGTGCTTGGTTTTGCTCTATTATTATTGAGACCACGAACTACTAAACCTAATACAAAATTCACTCATAACAAATTACCATGGTCACATTTTTACATGAGTGTATTTTTAATGTTGTCTATCGGCATCCCTGGGACAGCAAGCTTCATCAGTGAATTGTTTCTACTAAATGGCTTACTTGGATTGCATTTCTATTATGCGATAATTTTCGGTATTGGTATCATTTTGTTAGCGTTAGTGATTTTACATACCTTACAAATACATTTTTTCAACCCCAAAGCAATTGCCAAATATGCTTTCTCAGTTCCGTGTTATCTACATATCATCTGTGTAATTTTCATTGCATTCAATATTTTTAATGGCATTTATCCTTATTGGTTGTTGCATACACTTTCAAAAGTAACTGGAGGATAAACGATGGCAACACATCAAAAAAATCCAATATCATTAGCAATTGAACAAGCCCTACAATTCATCCCCTGCTTTTGGCCTCTACAGCAATTTGTTGCCACCAATCCGCTAGCAGATTTAATATCGCAGCCAATTAATCAAGCCACAGAAGCCATGCAACAGTTATGCCCAGTTAGTAGCACATTAACACTTGAAGAATATTGGGTATACTTCGAAAATGGTAGAATCACTGAATCAGCAATCAAGCTCGCTATCAGCGAATTTTCAAAAAAACACTATAATTCAACTGCTGTTGATGATACTTTTGAATTAACCCTACTCAATTTCTTAACTTCCAGTGAGGAGTTAAGAAAAATCACTCAAATCGAAAAGACTAAAACTATAGAAATTCTATTTTCACTGCAAATCAAGTCACTAGGATATGATAGTGCATTTGATTTTGTACAATCCGAATGTTTAAATTGGCTTAGCACATACTTCAACCCAACTTCTTTTCAGAAAATACTACTTTGTAAATTGCAGGACAAACGCTCTGAGCATAGTTTTTTTGATTTATTCAAACAGGCTATGTTCTCTAAAAATTATCATTGGAATACATTACTTTCCAATTATCCTGAATCACCGCAGGCATTTATCACACAATGTTTATCTGAATTGGCGGTCCCAAATACACACTTCAAAGAATATATCTTGCAATTGTTGTGGCAAATAAAGGGCTGGGTCGGATTCATTAAATGGCAACAACAGCATCCCAACAATCCACAATTTTTAAAAACACTGCAGCCTGAAGAAATTGTTGCCGTTTGGCTTGCTTTAGAAGTTTACTGGAAAAAAACACATACCAAAGAATTAGGTGATTTTAGCGTCTGTTATAAACTACCCAACGTTAACACACAACCTAATCAATTTAACCAAATTTGGCAAAACTATCTTAACAAAAATCAAAACCAGATTAATTTGCCATTTAATTTTCAAGATTTACATTGGATATGGCAACACGCATTTGAATTGGAATATCAAAGTTCGCTAGAAAAATCACTATTGAAACAACATAGAAAAAATAGCAATAACAAGGTAACTGCCAAGGCACAATGGGTTTTTTGCATTGATGTCCGTAGTGAGGGTTTGCGCCGTCACATCGAACGTCAAAATCACTATGAAACCTTTGGATTTGCAGGATTTTTTGGATTTGTTTTTCAACTATATCAAGGAAATCAACAATATGTAACCAACCAGTGTCCAGCATTACTAGAACCTAGCATTTTAGTAGAGCTACAACAATATTCTCAAAGTCTCTGTAAAGTCACATCCAAATCAATATCGAAAAGTATTCAAAGTAATAGAAAAGCGTTACTGGCATCATTTGTAACTTATGATAGTTTTGGTTTTTGGTTCGCTTTAACGCTATTGCTGAAAAATTATTCTCTTCCATTATTAGAGAGTTTGAAAAGGCTTTGCAGGATTGGATCACAAAAAAGTCATGCCCCTAATTTCACTATACAATTATCTAAAGAGGATGCGAGAAACGTTGATAGTTTAGCTCAAGGTGGTGTTAACTTTCTCAAAAGTATCGGCTTAACTACACAATTTTCTGAATTTGTGATTATCTGTGGCCACAGCGCTACCACCACTAACAACCCCTATCAAGCTGGACTGGACTGCGGTGCCTGTGGTGGCAACAGCGGCATGAGTAATGCTATTGTGGCTGCACAAATATTGAACCGAGCTGAAATTCGAGATAAGGTGGCTTTACTGGGAATAGATATCCCTAAAAATACTGTTTTTATCGCTGCCTGCCACGATACCTGTTTAGATAAAGTCATGTGGTATGAAGATCCTCAATTGTTATCTCAGAGCCAAAAAAAATCTCTCCAAGAAATTAAAAAACACGCCTTTGTCGCTGGTCAATCATGTCAGCAAGAACGCATCAAACTTCTTCCTGGTGATAAAAACGTATTCCGGCGCGCCAAACACTGGGCAGAATTAATTCCAGAATGGGGTCTTGCCAATAATGCAGCTATGGTTATTGGTCCACGCACTTTAACTGAGTCACTTGATTTAAGCCGCAGAGTCTTCTTGCACTCTTACGATGCCAACATTGACCCCAACGGCACACTGCTAGCGAATATTTTTTCTGGGCCCGTGGTCGTAGCGCATATGATCAACAGTCAATACTATTTCTCTGCCACTGATCCTCTAAACTACAGTAGCGGCAACAAAGCTGTTCACAATTTATTGCCGAATATCGGCGTTATGGAAGGCAATCAAAGTGATCTAAAATATGGGCTACCAGAACAAAGTGTTTTTTTTCAAACACAACGCCTTCACGAGCCACAACGCCTCTGGGTATATATTGATGCTGAAGATACGATTATTCAAAAACTCATCAGTGAAAATGAGACGGTTAATGCCTTGGTGAAAGGACACTGGATTACTGTAAAAAGCCTGCGATAAAGATTGACAATACTTTCACGGTGCTTTGGAATGTCGCCATGTTATATAATTCTAGAAAAATAGTTGGATTACGATTTCTGGCATAGCCTCTTAATTCATCTTGCCATATAAAAATTTTTTTCATCATCCATAAGGTGACGTCGATAATTTTTATTACGCGATATCAATCAATCGGTTACACCATTTAATCGCGCTCAACTGCTTTTTCTAGGATAATTGGCATTTCAAGAAGTATATTCAGATACTTTTTTGGCCGACTCGATAAAATAGTGATAGTGATGCTGTTTCCCTGCCTGAATGGCATTCGATAGCACATGATCTGTGGCTCCCCAATCAACAGGGACATGATTCTTTTGTGCGTTACTTTTAATATTGGGCAAATTATGTTGCACCATTCAACATAACGATTACAAATTTCCTGAAACTGTTGCTTAAAGTCATTCCATATTGAGCAGAATGTGATAGCATTGCGATGTGAATGTAGATACTGACGATAAGGAAGATTCATTATGAAGCAACGACGCAACCTACTTGCTTTGATCCCACTATGTCTCTCACTCATTGCCTCGGAATCGGTACTTTCGGCAAGTCCTGTGGTCCTTCCCACGACCGTTCTTCCTACCTCGAGAATACAATCACTGGTCCCACATGCACCTGAATTAAATGCTAAAGGATTTGTACTCATGGATATGGACAGCGGCCAAATCATCGCTGCCAAAAATAGTAATCAACGCATGCAGCCCGCCAGCTTAACAAAACTGATGACATTGTATGTCACTTTTGGAGCACTTAAAGAGGGGCAAATTCATTTAAATGACAAAGTTTATATCAGTACTAAAGCCTGGCACACTGGCGGATCACGTATGTTTTTAAAACAAGGTTCTCGTGTTTCAGTGCAACAATTAATTCAGGGTATTATTGTTGCTTCAGGCAACGATGCTTGTGTTGCGATAGCAGAATTTATCGCTGGAAATGAAAAAACATTTACTGAGCTGATGAATCAGACGGCCAAGCAACTCGGAATGAACAATAGCCATTTTGTGGATTCCACTGGCATGCCTAACAATGATCACTATTCCACTCCGCAGGATTTAGCAGTATTAACGCAAGCCCTTATTAGAGATTTCCCAGAATATTACCACTTTTTTAGTCAAAAATGGTTACGATACAATAATATTAAACAACCCAATCGGAATCGCCTACTGTGGTATGATCACAGTGTCGATGGCCTTAAAACCGGACACACTGACTCAGCCGGATATTGTCTCATTGCTTCCGCTAAACGCAATGACATGCGACTTATTTCGGTTGTCATGGACACACCCTCGGACCACTCCCGGGCACATGAATCGGCAGCACTCTTGAACTATGGATTCCGTTTTTATGATACTTACCCGCTATTCAAAGCACACCAATCCATTACACATCTACGAGTGTGGTACGGTAAACAAAAATATATGAATTTTGGTTTAGCCACTCCTCTAACATTAATCGTTCCGAAAGGACAATACAAAAGCTTAAAAGCTAAAATAAATATGCCACAACGTTTGGTTGCACCGATTAATAAGAATAAACCCTACGGCAACGTTGTTGTCAGCTTAAATGGGCAACAAATTGCTGTCCAACCATTAGTGGCCTTGAAAGACGATCAGCGTGCCGGCTTGTGGACTCGGTTTTGGGATTCCATTTCATTATTTTTCAAAAATCTCTTCAGGCATTCAACATGAATGTTATTTATCTCAATGGAGATTATGTTCCTCAACAAGAAGCAAAAGTTTCCGTCTTTGATCGGGGCTTTTTGTTTGGCGACGGTGTTTACGAATCCATAGCCGTGCTCAACGGGAAACTTATTGATTTAACCAAACATCTACATCGCTTAATCAATGCGAT
The DNA here is from genome assembly GCA_963922495.1 of uncultured Coxiellaceae bacterium. Classification (GTDB taxonomy): domain Bacteria; phylum Pseudomonadota; class Gammaproteobacteria; order Coxiellales; family Coxiellaceae; genus CAWUIH01. Next base: position 26,182 of record CAWUIH010000015.1, read on the forward strand.
GCAAAAAATTTCAATAAAAAATCCTCACAAATTTGAAACTTGGGAAACGCTGCTAAAACAATTAATTGTTAAAAATAATTGTATATATCATGATTTTTTTGTTTATATCCAAGTGACTCGTGGTGAGCAAGACACACGAAAGCATCTTTTTCCAGATCACCTACCACCGACAGTATTTGCTGCCTGTATCCCGACACAACACACTGATCGTCCACGAAGCGCAATTACTTTACCTGACGAACGACACGATGATTGTAGCTTTAAATCAATCTGCTTGCTTCCAAACGTCGTCGCTGCAAAAATAAGCCAACGTAAACAGGCCGATGAAGTGATATTTATCAAAAATAGTTATGTCACAGAGGGCTATAGTGGTAATGTATTTATTGTATACGAAAATCAATTAATAACACCACCGCTTCACAAGAATATTTTTCCTGGTACCACTAGAGATATACTATTGCATCTTGCCAAAGAGCATGACATACCATACAAACAACATCACATTACATTAGATATGTTATTTAACGCCCAAGAAATTTGGATCACCGGCTCTATTAAGCAAATTTATAGCATCACCATACTTGACAATAAGCCGGTTGGAAACGGTAAAATTGGCAAATTTTGGCAACAATTTATCGTATTTTATCGTAATTTTATTTATCAAGAAAACTCGTTATCTACTACAGCACTGCCATGAAAAATGGTAAAGCGAATCAGCACGTTCAATTCCCCTGTAAATTTCCAATTAAAATTGTGGCACGCTCCAATAAAGAATTTGAAAAAATTGCGAGAAGCATTATTATCAAGCATTTTCCAGATTTCGACAACACGCAGTATAGAAGACGCTTGAGTCGTGATGCAAATTTTTTATCCCTCACAGTCGTGGTCAATGCACACAACCAAGCCGAGCTAGATGCCGTGTATGCTGAGCTGAGTATTTGTAACCACGTGATCATGGCATTATAACGGGTTCTGTTTCGCAATCAGCCACTAAACTGTGTAAAATACACCCATGAAACATGACATCACGATCAGAACTTGCAACAAACTGATACCCTATCAGTTAGTGTGGGATTTGATGAAGCAATTTACCATACAGCGTGATACCGCCACTTCTGATGAAATCTGGCTTTTACAACACCAGGCCGTTTTTACCCAAGGACTTGCTGGCAAACCAGAACATGTACTCGATGCTCACAACATTCCCATTGTGCGCTCAGACCGTGGTGGTCAAGTGACCTATCACGGCCCTGGCCAATTGATGGTATATCTGTTGCTGGATTTGAATCGTCTGGGTCTCAATACCCGTAGTTTTGTTTGTAAAATTGAGCAAGTTATAATTGATTTTCTGATGAAACAAGGCGTTAAAGCAAGTAGAAAAACAGGAGCACCGGGAGTCTACATCAACAATGCCAAACTTGCATCAATCGGATTACGCATCCGACGTGGTTACAGCTATCACGGCGTTGCACTCAATCTGGATATGGATTTAACGCCGTTTTCCTATATCAATCCCTGCGGATATGAAGGATTGAGTATGACACAAATCAAACACTGGCTTCCGAAGCTTAGTTTTGACAAAGTACGACAACAAATATGCACCGCCTTTGTCAAAGATTTCGGCTATAATTCACCACAATTGATCTCAGCAAGTAATTTGGAGCACCCAATTAATGACCAAGCTTAACTACGATCCATCAAAAAAAGTGCTAGGGCGCGACAAACTGTCTCGTATTCCGATTAAAATTGAACGTACCAAAACACCACTACGCAAACCTAACTGGATTCGTATTCGCTTAAATACCGACAGCAAAGTATCAGAACTAAAAAATCTATTACGTAAAAAACGGCTGGTAACAGTATGCGAAGAAGCTTCTTGCCCTAACCTCAATGAATGTTTTGGCCAAGGCACTGCAACCTTCATGATTATGGGAGATAAATGCACGCGACGCTGTAGCTTTTGTGACGTTGGCCACGGTCGCCCAGACCCGTTAGATAATAAAGAACCCATAAATCTCGCAGAAACAGTTGCGCTGATGAAGCTCAAATACGTGGTTATCACTTCCGTTGACCGTGACGATTTGCGCGACGGCGGGGCTGCACATTTCTCAGCCTGTGTACGTGCTGTCCGGAAAAAAAATCCTTCAATCAAAATTGAAGTTCTGGTACCAGATTTCAGGGGTCGCATGGATCGTGCACTTGATGCCACTGCTACTGACTTACCCGATATTTTCAATCACAACATCGAAACCGCTCCGCGCCTCTATAAGCAGGCACGACCAGGCTCTGATTACCAATGGTCACTCAAGCTACTGCAAACCTTTAAACGACGCTTCCCAGGTATTCCAACCAAATCCGGCATGATGCTCGGTCTTGGTGAAACTACTGAAGAAGTCAAAGCAGTGATGCAAGATTTACGTCACCACGATGTCGATATGCTTACCCTAGGACAATACCTTCAACCCACAAGATATCATATGCCAGTCGACCGTTTTGTTACTCCACAGGAATTTGATGAATTAGGACAGCTCGCTAAATCAATGGGATTTACGCATGTTGCAAGTGGCCCACTTGTGCGGTCCTCGTATCATGCTGATTTACAAGCGCAAGGGGAAAAAGTGTCATAAGGACGTTGCATGGGGCATTTTATCGACCACATTAACCGTTATCTTCAGATACACACACATATGGGCTTTATTTTTGCCTTTGTGCTCGCGTTTGCCGAATCGCTACCAATAATTGGCACCATCATTCCAGGCTCTGTTGTGATGACAGTAATCGGTATTTTAGTGGGACGTGGCATTATCCCAATGGTGCCTACGCTGATTCTTGCCTCTTTGGGGGCGTTTATCGGCGATATCATCGGCTTTGGCTGCGGCAAATATTTTAAGGAGTCGATTTTAAACGTTTGGCCCTTCAAAAAATATCCTCACTGGATTGACAAAGGAGAAACATTTTTTGAAAAACATGGAGGTAAAAGTATTATTATCGGACGTTTTGTCGGGCCAGCACGCAGTTCTGTCCCATTGATTGCAGGACTATTAAATTTGAATTGGCTACGATTTATTGTGGCTGCAATCCCGTCCGCCATACTGTGGGCTGCTCTCTATCTGTTGCCCGGTGTTTTTATTGGCGCTATTTCACTCGAATTACCCAAAGGCTCGGCTACAAAATTTACGTTCATTGGCCTAGCCATTATCGTCGCTATTTGGTTTGTTATCTGGGCAATACAGCGATTTTTTACTTACCTCACTCTCAAAATTAATACTCTGATAGACCGCTTATGGTGCTGGATGAACAAACATCATTCCTCGAAACCCATTATTCGCTTCATCACCAATCGTAATAATCCCAGAGATCATCACCAATTAACACTGATTTTTCTGGCTACTTTTGCGATTTGTTTCTTTACCGTGCTCGCGATCGTAGCAGCAACAATAGGCCCAAAGACTAATTTTAACCTCCCTGTTTACTACTTCTTGCAGAGTCTACGTTCAATACACCTTAATTTAGTTTTTGTGATAATCACCATTTTGGCAAATAAAGTCACAATAGCCTTAATAAGCACTCTGATCATTTTCAGCTTTTTGATAGCCAAACGATGGCGTGCTACAGTCTATTTTTTCATGTTATACATCGTTACTAGCGTATGTATCGAGTTTTTCAAATGGCTCACACACTCACCCAGACCAACAGGTATTCTCAGCATTGCAAATTCTTTCTCATTTCCCAGTGGCCACGCAACGTATATCACCATGTTATTGGGATTCTGCGCTTACAGCACCGCACAACGCCTCAATAAAAAATGGCACCCAATCCCTTATATTATCGCTGTTCTATTTATTTTCTTAGTTTGTTTCTCGCGTTTATATCTCGGCGCTCACTGGCTTGAGGACGTATTAGCGGGTGTATCATTAGGTGCAGCGTTATTGCTGACAACGCTGATATTATATCGTCGCAATCAACCCATAGTGAGTACTGGCTATCAATGGCCAGCACTCATTTCATTGTGCATTATCATTCCGTGGATTCTGATTGCCTGGCTTAAATCGTCAGCAACATTGCATGCAACAACACGCGTTTTCCCACAACGAACAATCTCAACAGCATTGTGGTGGAAAAACCCGGTTACTGACATACCAACTTACCGTCCCAACCGCTTTGGACAACCCGTACAACCATTCAACGTTCAATACGGCTCTTCACTCGCAAAACTTAAAATACAGTTGCTAAACAGCGGTTGGACCTCGATGAGCCGCAGTCTGAATATGAAGAAAATGCTTAATCAGTTTGTTGTAACAGAAAATCTTAACCGCGCCCCGATTTTTCCGTGGCTTTATCGCAATCAGCCTCCACGACTATACTTATTCAAACGTATCGGTAACAGCACCAATTTCATTGAATTACGGTTATGGCGATCAGGTATCTCACTCAGTAGCCATCAGCAATCATTGTGGCTCGGAACGGTGATCATCCACCTCAACGAACCCATAAAAAATGCTAAGCGCACTCGTAGCCGTATCACACTTTCACACAGTACGGGCATTACGCTTTTAAATGATGACCTTGGCAATCTACACCGAAAGATAGTTATTTTAACTCATGGGAATCAGCCTAAGAAAGTACGCATGCTCGACTGGAATGGCACGATTTTAGTGATTCGGTAACAATTACTTTAAACACCGATTTCCACAGGCTTTAAATCGACAAATTTGACCCTAAATCCCAGCTTA
>CAWUIH010000016.1:0-30443 GCA_963922495.1 uncultured Coxiellaceae bacterium
CAACAGTAAATAACCATACAATCCGGATGCAAATGAGCCTATAATCACTCCTAAACGAACCATTTCTTGAAAATGCACAGTTTGCTTTTGACCAAATGCAAGCAAACCAATAAATAAACTCATGGTAAATCCAATACCTGCTAACAAGCTGATACCATAAATACCAAGCCAATTCACACCAATTGGCATCGCCGCAAGCCGACATTTGACACCCAACCATGAAAATAAAGTGATTCCAATTTGTTTACCGAAAAACAATCCGAACATAATCCCGAATGTGACAGGACTAAAAATTTCATGGACAGATAGTCCCGTAAAAGAGATACCAGCATTTGCAAATGCAAAAATTGGCAAAATAGCAAACACAACCCAAGGTGCGATACGATACTCTAAACGCTTTAAAGGAGAGTCTTGCAACTTTTTGGGATTCTTGATTGGTATTGTAAAGGCAATAACGATCCCTGCCAAAGTGGCGTGAACACCTGACTTGAGTACACACAGCCACAATGCTGCACCCACGATCATGTAAGGCCAGAGCTGCATAATTCGCAAACGGTTTAGTAGCACTAAGAAAACGACAAAAAATAACGTAAGACTCAACGGAATCAATGCAATGTACTGAGTGTAAAACACCGCAATAATCACGATAGCCCCGATATCATCAAAAATTGCCAGGGCAGTTAAAAACACTTTGAGTGAGCTTGGGACACGCGAACCCAATAATGCCAATAATCCCAATGAAAAAGCAATATCAGTCGCTGCGGGAATTGCCCAACCTCGCAATGCCAATGGATGATTAGCTGCAAATCCAACGTATAATAGTGCTGGAACCAACATACCACCAACGGCTGCGAAACCAGGTAACATTGCTTTCGCCTTAGTCGATAGCTCTCCCTCCAACAGTTCATATTTCACTTCCAAACCGACCATAAGGAAAAAAATCGCCATGAGGCCATCATTGATCCATAATACCACCGGTTTTGACAATGAAAGTGCACCCAAAGAAAAACCCAGGTCATAATGCAAAATCTTTTGATAGACCGGGTGTATTGAGGTATTATCAAAAATAAGTGCAATCATGGCAGCAATAAATAAAACAACACCACCACTGGCTTCAAGAGCGAAAAATTTTTTAAACAATTTTAACGACAACTTTTTTCCCTGATTCTAATCTTAAAGAGCCTGAAGTATACCCACAGCCCCTGGCTTAATGTCAATCTAATGCTTTTATCAGCTTGCAATTGTGTTAGTTCTATTATTGTGGTTTTATTATTGCCTATGGACGCATACACTCTAACTTCTCTCATCCTCTGTATTGCCGTATTAATCGCCTACGTGAATCATCGATTTATACGTATGCCATCCAGTGTCGCCATCATGGTCGGTGCCATCATAATTTCTTTGTTGTTTGTAGGGCTTGAACAAACTAGCCTCCCCTTGTTTAAAACGCACCTAAACCAGCTAATACAGAACGTCAATTTTTCCCATATCTTATTAAAGGGAATGCTGAGCTTCTTATTATTTGCTGGCGCATTAACGATAGACGTTAAAATACTCAAAGGTCTTAAATGGGAGATCGGCTCATTAGCCACGCTCACTACTATTGCCTCTACCATCTTGGTGAGTCTCTTCGTTTATATGCTGCTGCCATTGTTTCATCTGAAGTTGCCGTATCTATTTTGCTTACTATTCGGAGCATTAATCTCACCGACAGACCCCATTGCGGTTTTAGCGACTTTTAAAGAGGTGTCAGCGCCCAAAAAATTAGAAGTGTGCGTTGCCGGTGAATCTTTGTTTAACGACGGTGTTGGGATTGTGCTTTTTACCACTTTTTATGCGTTAACTTTTCAGCATACCGCCTTACAATTTTCTGCAATTGCTCTGTTATTTCTGAAACAAGCATTAGGTGGCGTGGGTTATGGATTGGTACTCGGATATATCACTTTGTGGCTGTTAAAGCACAGTGACGATGATCGCTTAAGCATTCTGGTAACGCTAGCCAGCGTTGCCGGTGGCTATGCAGCTGCATTGCAACTCACAATTTCAGGTCCACTTGCCATGGTGGTCAGTGGCATTATTATTGGCAACCATCAGCGCACTACTGAAACACTAAATACCTTTTGGGAGGTAATTGACGAACTGTTAAATGCAATGCTATTCCTGTTGATTGGATTTGAGTTACTTAACCTTATCTCTGACAAACTTATCGTACTTGCTGGTTTCTGTATGATACCGATCATTCTCATTATCAGACTGCTTACGGTAGCAATTCCCATGAAACTGATCCAACTCAAACGCGATCACAACCGTTATACCATTCCACTATTGACCTGGGGAGGCTTGCGTGGCGGCTTGGCAATTGCTCTAGCACTGTCTTTGCCTGCCAGTGATTATCGTAGTATCATTTTGACATGGACTTATATTGTAGTAGTATTTGCTGTAATCGTGCAGGGAATCACTATCAAACCACTTGCACAACTCGCAAAACGCGCCCAAACAACTTGAGACGTTGCTTTCTAACTACAAAACTATTAACATTCGTTTTCAATTAATTTAAATCAACAAGGTAGGTGCACTCGACATGCCAATGATCGAAATACCAGACAACAACTCCTTCGACGTTGCTTTGCGTCGCTTCAAACGCGCCTGTGAGAAAGCTGGAATCCCAACTAAGCTGCGTCAGATGGAGTATTATGAAAAACCCACCAGTAAGCGTAAACGTAAACGTGCAGCGGCTGCAAAACGCTACGCTAAAAAGATTCAGAAAGAGCAAGAAGCAAGAAATAGGGAACGTACGCGTTTCTGATACTTGATAGGAAAAACGATGTCTCAGCATCTTAAAGACCTCATCCAAGAAGATATGAAGTCTGCAATGCGCGCCAAAAATAAAGATGCGCTCGGCACCATTCGCATGTTGCTGGCAGCGATCAAGCAACGTGAAATTGACGAAAAAATCACGCTAGCAGATTCTGACGTTACCCAAGTCATTCAAAAGATGATTAAGCAACGACTTGAGAGCATCAAACAATACTGTGCAGGCAATCGCAACGATTTAGCTGATAAAGAACAACAAGAAATCGATGTGTTACAAAAATATCTCCCTGAAGCGCTGAGTGAAACTGAGATTGATAATATTATTGATCAAGTCATCACTCAAACCGGCGCATCAAGTATGAGAGACATAGGAAAGTTGATGGGACAACTTAAAGCACAATTACAGGGACGTGCAGACATGAGTCTCGTAAGCACCAAGGTGAAAGAGAAACTCAACTAGGACGGCTTTGATGAGTGGACGTATCCCACAAAGCTTCATACAAGACATCATTTCTCGTGTCGATCTCGTAGATTTGATCAAACCACGCATAAACCTCAAAAAACGTGGCAATAATTTTGTTGCCCGCTGCCCCTTTCACGAAGAAAAAACTCCTTCTTTTACCGTTAGCCCTCAAAAACAGTTTTACTATTGTTTCGGTTGCGGTGCGAACGGTAACTGCATTGGATTCCTAATGGCTTACGAGCGCTTAGATTTCGTAGAGGCGATAAAGTATTTTGCAAATCAGCTAGGATTGGAAATACCGCAACTGGGTAATCATGATGCCAAAGCAACTAATCATCAACCACATTATCAATTACTCGAAACTGTCACTAACCATTATAAAAACGCGCTCAGACACTCCCAAGTCGCTATAGACTATTTGAAGTCACGAGATATTAGCGGCAACATTGCCAAGCGTTTTCAACTCGGCTATGCCACACCCAATTGGGAAAACTTGGAAGTTGCTATGCCTACAAGTGAGCAGCATACGTTGTTGGCTGCCAATGGATTGGTACTTCAAAATAAGACGGGGAAATATTATGATCGCTTCAGAAACCGCATTATCTTTCCAATCCGCGACACCCGTGGGCGCGTGATTGCCTTTGGTGGTCGCTCTATCGACAATACTGATCCTAAATACATGAATTCACCTGAAACCCCCATTTTCCACAAAGGCAACGAACTATACGGGCTTTACGAGGCGCTGCAAATGAATCGACAGTTGCCACGCGCTTTAATCGTCGAAGGCTACATGGACGTGGTCTCACTACACCAACATGGCGTGACTTGCGCCGTTGCCACCCTAGGAACCGCAACAAGTAGCCGCCACCTGCAAAAATTACTACGCCATACTCATGAAGTAATCTATTGCTTTGACGGCGATGAGGCCGGTCGCAAAGCCGCATGGCGCGCTTTAACTACCAGTTTACCACTGCTGAACGATGAAACACATTTGCGATTTTTATTTTTACCGCAAAAAGAAGATCCTGACAGCTTAATTAAAAAAATCGGCAAAAGCGATTTTGAGAAAATGATTACTTCGGCATTACCATTGAGCGATGTTTTTTTCAATGAAATTCAACGCACAACACCAATACGTTCTGTAGATGACAAAGCGCATTTTGCAAAAAAGGCAATGCAATATCTGGAAACTATGCCACATGGGCTATACCGTGAGCTATTGCAACAGCAATTACAACAGCGAATTGGCGCATCATTAGATTTGAATCGACCATTGCAACGACCGGTCGTTATGCGAAAAATGCCTAGGAAGACAACACGCATTATTCCTCCTGCGTTGCAGGCTATCACCGCAATTTTACAACAACCATCAATCGCACTAGACATCTTGCAATTTGAAGCATTGCATTCATTTGACTTTGAAGCTAAGGAACTGCTACTCAAAGTTATTGAATTTATACAGATCCATCCCCATATCAATACAGTGGGTGCGTTGTTTGCATCATGGCCTGAAGATTGCCCGGATCGAGACACCCTCATTGAAATGGCAAAACGCGACCTTCCCGTAGAAGGGGTGTCCGCACTGCGAGCTGAATTAAACGGTGCATTACTGCGTATACAAGAACAACATCACAACCAAATCGCAGATTACTTAATCAATAAAGCAAAAACAGAGGAATTATCCTGCGTAGAAAAGAAAAGACTACAAAATCTCTTGACTAAAAGACAATCAGACATTATATAGAGTAAGTCGAGCGTCACACATTGGGCAATTAAGCCACATGCTAAATACAGCAACTTCGCGCAGACTCCTTATTGTTAATTTTCAACGCCAATATTGCCCATAATGCAATGTTGTGCCACTAAATTTCGGAGCAAACTGAAGCTATGGTGATGCGTAATAAAAAATCCTCGAAATCTGGAGACTCTAAAACGGAGGCTCAGAGCACCAGCACAAAAATTAGTTCTTCCACTAATTCTAAGGCAGCGAATTCTAAAAAGGAAGACCCTCAGGCTAAAGAGACACCAACAAAAATCAAAGCCACACAGAAAATCAGCAATACCGTTTCAAAAGCAGTGGCCCACGCAAAAGCACGTGGAGCACAAGCTGACAACAAAGCCAATGAAAAGAAACGCTTACAAGTTAGTGAGGCAAAGCCGACTAAAGAATTTACAGGTGATATTGATAACGATGATGATGTTACAGAATCGACGGCTGAAGCAACGCCCGCGGTTAATGCCGATGAAACCAGCCAACGACTAGGTTTTAGCGCACTACTTGAAGAAGCAAAGAATAAAGGGTTCTTAATACACGAGGACTTGATTAATTTGCTTCCCAATGATTACGCTGATCCCTCGCAAATGGAGAGTATTATTGGGCGATTAACCGAAATGGGCATTAAGGTTTTTGAAGTACCTCCCGACGAAGCTTCCCTACTACTCGAAGAAGATACACAATCTGATGAAGAAATTAACGAGGATGTTGCTGAAGTCCTGGCTACGGAAACACGCACGACCGACCCAGTTCGGATGTATATGCGTGAAATGGGTAGTGTTGAACTACTGACACGTGAAGGTGAAATTGTTATCGCTAAACGCATCGAAGAAGGTATCCGGCAAGTGCTCGGCACTTTGGTGCAATACCCAGAGCTGATTGTTGAGTTTATTGAACATTACGAAAATATTGTCTCTAATGAAGGTCGTTTAAGCGATATACTAACCGGTTTCTTCGATGATGAAGACGGTAATAGAGCTGATAGTAAGCCAGCTATTCCATCAGCAACTACTGAAGATAATAGCAATAATGGCGATGGTGATGGCAGTGACGGTGATTTTGGAGAAAGTGGGCCTGATCCCATTCTTACTCAAAACCACATAAAAGAACTCAGAAAACTACTTAAAGCTTATGTCGCGGCAACTAAGCGTCATGGGAAAAAACATGCAACTACTCTGAAAGTACAAAAAAAATTGGCTGATCATTTCTCCAATTTCAAACTCTCAATCCGCCAATTTAATTCCCTGACTGGGGAATTACGCCGCTTGCTACAGCAAGCGCGCGAACAAGAGCGCCTGGTAATGAAGTATTGTGTTACTAAAGCTAAAACACCACGCAAAAAATTCATTGCCTCTTTTCCTCATAATGAGACGAATTTAAATTGGCTGAGTGAATACACTAAACAACATCCTAAACAAGCAGATAAATTGGAACTGTTCACTCGTGAAATCCTACGTGCACAACGTAAACTTGGACAAATTGAAGAAACCAATAACCTCAGTATTCAAGACATCAAAGAAATCAATCGACGGCTCTCCATTGGCGAAGCAAAATCGCGCCGTGCTAAAAAAGAAATGATCGAAGCAAATTTACGACTGGTTATTTCAATCGCTAAAAAATACACTAATCGTGGCTTGCAATTTCTCGATTTAATTCAAGAGGGTAACATTGGCCTGATGAAAGCGGTCGATAAATTCGAATATCGACGCGGCTATAAGTTTTCAACCTATGCAACCTGGTGGATTCGTCAAGCAATCACGCGCTCCATTGCTGACCAAGCACGCACAATCCGTATTCCCGTACATATGATTGAAACCATTAATAAATTGAATCGTATCAATCGGCAGATATTACAAGAGACCGGTCAAGAACCAACGCCGGAAGAACTCGGTCGTCACATGGATATGCCGGAAGAGAAAGTCCGAAAAGTATTAAAGATTGCCAAAGAACCCATTTCGATGGAAACTCCCATTGGTGAAGATGAAGATTCTAATCTAGGAGACTTTATCGAAGACATCAATACGGAATCTCCTGTTGACTTTGCCACCAGCTCGGGACTCACTGAGGCAACACAAGAAATACTATCAACACTCACACCACGCGAAGCAAAAGTGTTACGAATGCGATTTGGTATCGATATGAATACGGACCATACTCTAGAAGAAGTGGGTAAACAGTTTGACGTAACTCGCGAGCGTATACGCCAAATTGAAGCAAAGGCATTACGAAAATTGCGTCATCCCAGTCGTGCTGAAAAATTACACAGTTTCATGGATTCAGAAGACTAGAGATTCTATAGACCCAGCCTATAAACAGGATAAGTAACACGGTTGGGTCCCTCGACTTAACCGTAGTTATTATTAAAAGTTAGATTAAATCCAGAAGTCTTATTGTAAATCATCGCTATGAAGTATTAGGATTACAAATATCGGGAAAGACATCGGCTATTAGTCACCTAACCTTTACAGAATGTCCAAACTCAACCCGTTACTACTTCTCAACAGCCGCTGACCACTAATGAGACAAGTATAATCAGAGCTATACGCTATGCTCACCTCTATCGTTTCTTCCATGCCCTCCCTGATATGCAACACCTAAGTGATGCAATCCACTTCTCCAATCAAAACCGATATATCAGTATTGTGGAGCAGCTGGGTCTGCAAATACTTTTTCAGTTTCAGCACAACATATCTTTTGGAATAGATCGATTCGGTATCTTTTCTCCACTACAACTTCCAAGTGGTCCTCACAGCGAGGAGGAAGTATCTTTTTCTCACACCAGCAGTATGTCATTTTAAATTGCAGTAACACCTTCTGATTCTGCGGCTTAATTAAGTCGCAGAATTAAAGTTATGGTTTGAAATAATCCGATATCCCCGTAAGAAACATCTGTACTGCGATTGTTGTTAAAATCATTCCCATCAATCGCTCGAGTGCGACCAAACCCCTTCTACCGAGGATTCCCATAAGAAATGGGGCCAGTAACATAATTAATACAAATATAATTGAAGCAATCAACACTGCTAGAAATACTGTAAAAATATGTGCAGCATTCTGATTAGTATATAATAATACAACTGCAATCGCTGAAGGCCCCGCGGTCAAGGGAATTGCCAGAGGCACGACTAACGGTTCATCCATGTCCTCAGACATCAATCCTTTTTTGCTTGGGAAAATCATATTCGCTGCAATCATAAACAGAATAATGCCACCGGCAATACTGAGAGCGGATGTGCTGATCCCTAAGCCTTTTAAAATATATTTTCCAGAAAAAACAAATAATGTCAGTATTAAAAAAGCAATAAACGATTCTCGCAAAATAATTTTTATTTGTTTGTTAGTTTCAAATCGTCTCAGGATTGAAATAAAAACTGGAATATTTCCTAAAGAATCCATTACAAAAAATAATGTCAGCACCATGCTATATAAATTCATAAATTTATCTCTTCACTGAAGTATCAGAAAAAACAGGCGGAATTTTGGCAATCAGCGGCATTCGTTCACGAGTATATTTTCCAGTTAATGCAAAACCCAGTAATTGATTATCGTTAGCTACGCACAATGCTTTAAAATCGACACCTTCTCCTTCAACCGTCCAACGGCCTTTTACCTCTGTTGGTGGTGGATACGCCACAATCGGAAATTTCGACGTTTTAATCACCACAGGCATCGCAGGGTATTGTACCTGGTCATCGATACTATTAAGATTTTTCGCTACAGCACGTGCGCACTGCAGTAACGGCGCTACATATTGCTTGAGATGCCCCATCACCTCAGCGCAATCACCCAGAGAATAGATTTTTGGATCACTGGTGCGTAAACTGCGATCCACTATAATCGCTCGATTGACTGCTAAACCAGTCTTTTTAGCGAGTTTGGTCACCGGCCGAATACCAACTGCTGAAAATACTCCCTCCACTGGCAACCTGTGCCCGTTACTGATCGTGACCTGCATCGCATCATTGACAACATCGACTGAAACTGCGGATTGACCCAAATGCCAACTTACCCCTAAATCAGCATAATATTGCTGAAACACCTGAGCAATCGGTTGCACCAGAAAACGTTTTAAAGGATAGTCATCCGGTGCAATTATAGCTAAGGAAACCTCAGTATTCAGCAAATCATTCATAAATTCGCAGCCCACTAAACCAGCACCCAAAATTGCAATCCTTTTCTTATGTCGCAACCAATTCCTAAAAACGGCATACGCTTCCAAATCATTCACTGCAACGATTTTCTCAACGCCACTGCCTCGAATATCAAGAGTGATAGTCTCAGAGCCACAAGCAAGCACCAAAGAATCGTAGTCAAAAGATTTCTTCTTTGTGATAACACGCTGGTTTTCGCGATCGATATCTAATACCGGAGTATGCGAATAAATTTTAGCGTTTAACTGTTGCGACATTTCTGAAGCTGTATAAATTCCTAAATTATCCGCTGTTTTTCGATTGGCTAATGCGGTTGACAATAGCGGTTTTGAGTAAAAGCGGCCATCCTGAGCCGTGATAATAGTTAATTGTGCCTCTTTATTCAGCTTACGAAACTCTTTTGCTACAGAATATCCAGCCAATCCACTACCAATAATAATAATTTTTTGATTCTTCATACATTTGTTCCGTATTTTTTTACCGCTTCCACCATGGCAGTGACATTTTCAATCGGTGTTGATTTATCGATACCGTGTCCCAAATTAAACACGTGTCCAACACCTGACCCATAGTCCGTGAGTAATTGTTTAACCGCCGCAGTGACTTTTTCAGGTGTAGTCAACAATAAAGCCGGGTCCAAATTTCCCTGCAACGCCACGCGATCTCCAATACGTGCTCTTGCATCTGCAATATTAGTCATCCAATCGATACCCACTGCATCGCAACCACTATCTGCAATAAACTCCAACCATTGCCCCGCGTTTTTAGTAAAAAATATCACAGGAATGCGGTGACCATTTACTTGTCTATTAAGGTTTTCAGCGATATTACTCATGTAACGCAAGGAAAACGCCTGATACACGGCAGGTGATAATACCCCACCCCAGGTATCGAACAACATCACTGCTTCAACACCAGCATCGATTTGTGCGTTGAGGTAAGCGATGGTGTGTTGCGTCAGGATTTCAAGTAATTGCTGCAACAATGCCGGTTCCTGGTATAAAAAAGCTCTGGCTGTCTGAAAAGTCTTACTCCCTTGACCTTCGATCATGTAACATGCCAAAGTCCAGGGGCTACCCGCAAAACCAATCACCGGTACTTGCCCCCTCAAGGAGCTAACAACTCGCTTAATTGCCTGAAACACATAGTCCAACTGCACCAGAGATTCAGAATAAAGCCGCTCAATATCTTGAGCTGTGCGAATTGGATCATCAAAGATCGGCCCTTGGCCTGGCACAAATTGCAACTTCATGCCCAGTGCATCCGGTATGGTCAATATGTCACTAAATATGATGGCCGCATCCAAATCAAAACGCGACAATGGTTGTAAAGTTGCTTCTGAAGCTAAATCAGGATTTTTACAAAATGACATAAAATTAGATGCTTGATTGCGTAGAGCGCGATATTCTGGCAAATAACGACCTGCCTGACGCATCATCCAAACGGGGGTTCGATCAACGGGTTGTCGCAGTAATGCGCGAATTAATCGTTTGTTAGTTTTCGTATTCATCCAACAAATTTTAACAGGAGTCAGCAGTTTTTTGTGAATTTCATTAGAAATAATCTGAACTAAGAGCTTTAAAGAAATTACACTTTAGTACGATACCAGCAAGCGGAATAGTAAAAGCTAACAACGGTGGCAAACAAACATTTACCAAAATCAACGACAACAGGCCGATGGTTAACGAAAATACAATAATATAACGCGTTAACCTAGGTATTTCATTCCATCGACACAAACATGATGGGTTACTGTTTACTCTTTTCGATTCACGA
This sequence comes from uncultured Coxiellaceae bacterium, assembly GCA_963922495.1. Lineage (GTDB taxonomy): Bacteria > Pseudomonadota > Gammaproteobacteria > Coxiellales > Coxiellaceae > CAWUIH01. The sequence goes on from CAWUIH010000016.1 coordinate 10,979, forward strand.
AATGCTTTTTTGAGGTTCGGAACCGCTAATCACCCGTTGATAATAATCTAGGCGCTCTTTAGTAGTGCAATTTTCTGGGAAATTTGCAGTGTCCTTTTCAAAACCCGAGTTTCGGGTTATTCGGGTTATAAAAATAATATTGATTGATGTGGAAATCGGTGTTTAAACCTAGAAAAAGCAACAATGCGTTATAGTTTCGATAATATTGTTTTTAAAAATTGCCCGGTATATGAGCGTTTATTTTTAGCTACCGCCTCAGGTGTTCCCGCTATCAGGATTTCACCACCACCAGCACCACCTTCAGGCCCTAGATCGATAATCCAATCAGCGGTTTTAATTACATCGAGATTATGCTCAATAATTACAATGGTATTCCCACTATCACGCAACCGTTGTAGTACCGATAATAACTGTAAAATATCCTGAAAATGCAAACCTGTTGTTGGTTCATCCAATAGATACAGTGTGCGACCTGTCGCGCGTTTAGACAACTCACGGGATAATTTAATGCGTTGTGCTTCCCCACCAGATAACGTGGTAGCACTCTGTCCCAAAGTAATATAGGACAAACCAACGTCGATCAGTGTTTGTAGTCTTCGCGCAATCACCGGAACGGCATCAAAAAATTCACGCGCGTCCTCAACTGTCATTTGCAACACTTCATAAATGTTTTTTCCCTTATAAAGTACTTCCAATGTTTCTCGATTATAACGCTTACTTTGACACACATCGCAAGTGACATACACATCAGCCAAAAAGTGCATTTCAACTTTCATCACACCATCGCCTTCACACGCTTCACAACGACCACCTTTGACATTAAAGCTAAAGCGCCCAGTTTTATAACCGCGTGCACGCGATTCTGGCACGCCTGCAAATAATTCTCGAATGGGAGTGAAAACACCGGTATAAGTTGCGGGATTTGAACGTGGTGTACGCCCAATGGGACTTTGATCAATTTCAATCACTTTATCCAAATGATCAAGTCCACTAATAGATTTGTACGCACCAATGCGTCGTTGTGTTTGACCGTTCAATTTATTTGCTACTAACGGGTATAATGTGTTGCTAATCAAACTGGATTTTCCTGAACCAGAAACCCCCGTAACACAAGTCATAAGGCCAATTGGGATTTCAGCATCGACATTTTTTAAATTATTACAACTCGCACCACGCAATTTAATAGTTTTTCGGCAGCTATTTTGTAACCTTTTTTTCGGAATAGGGATCGCCTTTTCCCCCGATAAATATTGTCCAGTTAACGATTTAGAATTTTTAATGACTTGCTTCGGGGTACCTTGAGCTACGACTCGCCCACCGTGCACGCCTGCTCCAGGTCCGATATCAATTAAAAAATCAGCAGCTCGCATCGCGTCTTCATCATGTTCGACCACAATCACTGAATTTCCCAAATCACGTAAACGCAGCAAAGTGTTAAGTAAACGCTCATTATCACGTTGGTGCAATCCTATCGAAGGTTCATCGAGAATATACATCACACCCACTAAACCGGAACCAATCTGACTGGCAAGACGTATACGTTGCGCCTCCCCTCCCGAAAGTGTTTCTGCGCTACGCGCCAGATTCAAATAATTTAAACCAACGTTAACCAAAAAGCCTAAACGCGCATTCACCTCTTTTAATATTTTTTCTGCAATTTTCGCTTTTGCGCCCTTAAGCATCAATTTTTCAAAAAAGATTTTAGCTTCGCCAATCGATAGTAATGTAATCTCAGGTAAAGTTTTATGACTGATAAATACATGTCGTGCCGCCTCACATAAACGAGTGCCTTGACAGGCTTCACAATCACTGACCGACAAATACTTTGCAAGTTCTTCATGCACTGCCTGCGAGTCTGTCGCTGTGTAACGTCGGTCCATAATGGGAATCACGCCTTCAAACGGATGAGAGCGTCGCGTGCGCTTGCCTTCATGACCGACATAGGTAAATGAGATATTTTCATCATTACTGCCATAAAGCAGCATTTGTCTGATAGCTTTTGGCAAGCGATAATACGGTGTTTCCATATCAAAACCGTAGTGACGTGCCAAAGACGATAACATTTGAAAATAATATAAATTGCGACGGTCCCATCCGCGAACAGCACCATTGGCTAAACTAAGCTTGGGATTATGCACAATTTTTTCAGGATCAAAAAACTGCTGTACACCCAAGCCATCACAAACTGAACATGCACCTATGGGATTATTAAAAGAAAATAACCGTGGTTCCAATTCCGTTAAATTATAGCCACATTCTGAACAAGCATAACGTGCTGAGAAAGTACGTTCTTTCACTGTACTTTGCTTGTAAGGCGCAACAATCGCTAAACCATCGCTTAATCGTACCGCTGTTTCAAACGATTCTGCAATCCGCTGTTGGATATCTTCACGGATTTTAATACGATCGACCACGACTTCAATAGTATGTTTTTTACGCAAACTCAGTTTAGGTGCTTCATCTAGCTCGACCAACTCCCCATTAATTCTCACTCGAATAAATCCTTCTGATTTTAATCGCTCAATTAATTTAACATGCTCTCCTTTACGGTTTCTCACCACCGGAGCCAGAATCATCACCGCAGTCCCGTTAGGGAAATCCATTACTTCATCTACCATCTGACTGATAGTTTGAGCCTGTAAAATCTGATTGTGTGTGGGACAACGCGGTTCACCAACTCGCGCGTACAGGAGGCGCAAGTAATCATAAATTTCAGTGATGGTACCAACGGTCGAACGTGGGTTATGAGATGCCGATTTTTGCTCAATCGCAATCGCAGGGGATAAACCTTCAATTGTATCTAAATCCGGCTTTTCCATCATGGATAAAAATTGCCGCGCGTACGCAGAGAGCGATTCGACATAGCGACGTTGTCCCTCGGCATACAGCGTATCAAATGCTAACGATGATTTCCCTGATCCAGACAAGCCAGTAATCACTACCAGTTGATTCCGAGGCAAATCTAAGTCTATGTTTTTTAAATTATGGGTACGTACACCCCGTAAACGGATATAACTCATTTCACTCTCTAACCGCCAGACGGTACAATATTGTTTTTCAGAAAAGTAGAGAGATTTATCCTAACCATGCAAACCAAAGAACGCAACGCAGTATTCTCATTAGCCACCATTATGTCTTTTCGTATGCTCGGCTTATTCATGATACTCCCGGTATTTGCTTTATACATCAAACAGATCCCTAATGCGACCCCTAGCCTAATTGGTATTGCACTCGGTGTTTACGGCTTAACTCAAGCTGCATTACAAATACCTTTTGGTAGTTTATCCGACCACATCGGACGAAAAAAAGTTATTGCCACCGGGTTAATCCTATTTGCGATTGGTAGTGTCGTCGCCGCTTTAGCACACAACATTAGTGGTATTATCCTCGGCAGGGCGTTACAAGGAGCCGGAGCAATCGGCAGTACGACACTGGCCATGGTTTCTGATGTTACCCGCGATGAGGAACGCTCCAAAGCAATGGCAATCATTGGCATGGCAATTGCGATGTCATTTACCTTGGCTATTGTGCTCGGACCTGCACTCAATGCATGGATTAAGCTATCAGGATTATTTTGGGTGACTGCTGCATTAGCTGTGGTTGGTTTATCTATTTTATCAGTAATCCCTAAGCCCCCGAAACCGATTATTCATGCATTGCAAGGTCCAAAATCACGATTCCGAGATGTGATTAAAAACACACAATTACTGCGGCTAGATTTTGGGATCATGGCACTGCATTGTACATTAACTGCCAGCTTCCTAGCCATCCCAATCATGTTACACCGCATGGCTGAACTCTCTGAACATCAGCAAGTGTGGTTGTACCTTGTGATCATGATATTGGCTTTTACTTTAGCATTGCCATTGATTATTATTTCTGAAAAAAAGCGTGTTTTAAAACCATTTTTTATGGCCGCCATCGTGATACTTGGCGTCTGCGAATTATTACTCATCATTCCCAATCAATCTACAGTAAGTATCGGTGTTATTCTCATTTTTTATTTTGTTGCCTTCACATTACTTGAGGCTTCTTTACCCTCACTGGTTTCAAAAATCGCACCGATACGTAACAAAGGTGCAGCCATGGGAATTTTTTCATCATCGCAGTTTTTTGGTATTTTTGTGGGCGGCGCTGTTGGAGGCTGGATTTTTTCCTGTTTCCAATTTTTAGGATTATTTATATTTTGTTGTATTTTGACACTAATTTGGCTGATTTTCGCCGCTACAATGCGTCAACCCCCATATCTTTCTAGTATACAAATTTCGATCAATACTATGAACGCTGAAGACACCAAGCAACTGTCGCAGGTTTTACTTAATACATCCGGTGTAAGTGAAGCGGCACTATCACCACAGGAAAACTTAATCTATCTCAAAATTGATAAAAAAATAATTACTGAAGACGAATTGCGAAAAATAATCAGAGCAGGTAACCTTGTTGCCTGACAGATGAAAGAAAAGTGTGTTATTGTAAACGCACAGAATATGAACTGATTTTAGGAGAGCTTGATGGCACGAGGTGTAAACAAAGTTATTTTAATCGGCAATTTAGGTAACGATCCTGAAGTACGCTACACGCCGAATGGTAACGCTGTTGCAAACATCACGTTGGCAACCAGCATGACATGGCGTGACAAGCAAAGTGGTGAAGTTCAGGAACGTACTGAATGGCACCGAATTGCATTTTTTAACAGACTCGCCGAAATCGTTGGCGAATATCTGCATAAAGGCTCCAAGGTGTATATCGAGGGCAGCTTGCGAACTCGCAAATGGCAAGATAAAAACGGGGTTGATCGCTACACTACCGAAATTATTGCGAATGAAATGCATATGCTGGATAGTCGTGGTAGCGGTACTCATCAAGTGCGTGAAAACGACCCTCTCCAAAATAAATCTCCTACTGGTAATTTTGATCAAAATATGGCTCCACCAGATTTAGATGATGACATCCCCTTTTGATAAAAAATGTACTCTTCAAGTCCTTAAAATTAACACCACAGTAAATTACATTTGGTAACTGAGATTTGAAAATTCATATGATGGACGACTCACTTATCTAATTGCACTACTTCGCTAAGCTCATTTGCTTTACGTTTGCGCTTTGTGGACATCGCATTCATGACTCTTTGATAGAGGGTACAGCAACACTCAACTCAACATCATGTTGATAATTAACTTCTTCAAAACCAAAACCGAAAAGGTGATAAAACTCGTCTCGATAGCCCTTGATATCCGATATAGCTTCAATATTGCCACCAGTTACTTGCGTCCAAAGTTTTTTAACTTCATCTTGGACGTCAACACGCATTTCCCAGTCATCAATACGAATACGACGTTGATTATCGAAAGGCGTATCAACACCACTATATAACCGCTCAGCGAATAAGCGCCACATTTGCTCAATACAGCCCTCGTGTATGTTTTTCTCTTTCATGATTTTATACAATAAAGAAATATACAGTGGCACAATCGGTATGGCTGCACTGGCTTGCGTCACTAATGCTTTATTAACAGAAATGTGGGCATCACCGTGGATTTCCTCTCTTAAACGCTGCTTAAGGATGTCGGCAGTCTTCTGTAAATGCAGTTTCGCTTTTCCAATAGTTCCATCACGGTAAATGGGATGAGTTAATTCTGGTCCTATGTAAGTGAATGCAATCGTTTTTGCACCTCTAGCCAAACAGCCGTTCTGTAGCAATTGCTCAATCCATAGTTGCCAATCTTCACCACCCATTACGGCTTCCGTATGGCGAATTTCTTCCTCGGTAGCTGCATTAATCGTGATATCTGAGACATCACCGCTTATCATATCCACAGTTTTATTCGAATAACTTTGACCAACGGGTTTTAACACCGAGGTATAGCACTCACCAGAAGTGGGATGAACACGACGCGGTGAAGCAATACTATAAATCACGAGATCAACTTCCCCACCCCAATCTTTTTTGATTAATTCAATAGTTTTATTTTTTATATCTGTCGAAAATGCATCGCCATTAATGCTTTTGGCATATATTTTATTGTCGTGGGCGGCTTGTTCAAAAGCCGCACTATTATACCAGCCAGGAGAGGCAGTACGTTTACCACTAGCAGGTTTCTCAAAGAACACTCCTATGGTTTTTGCACCCGCAGCAAATGCCGCTACTACACGACTCGCTAAACCAAAACCAGTAGAGGCACCGATGACTAAGACTTTACGCGGCCCTTGACCGATAGAACCATTTTTTTTAATGTAGTTAATCCAACGCGTTACATGAGCAGCACAACCCTCAGGATGCGCTGTGGTACAAATAAATCCGCGTATCTTGGGCTTAATAATCATTGAAGTTACCTTTATTTTAATTCAAAAGTAATGTAATTATACCGAATTAAAAATAAAAAAGTCAGAGCGTTGCATTAATTTAATTGCCTATCCACTCAAATGAAAAGGATCAATTTTAAAAAGTAATTCTAGAAAAAATGATTGAACACGATAAAATAGTCTAACAGATTGATTGAGATCACGTAATAAAAATTGTCAATGTCACCTCATTGGGTGATGAGAAAAATTTTTATGTGACGAGATGAATCAAGATGATACGCCAGAAATCGTGGTCCAACTGCTTTTTCTAAGATAAAACATTAGTCATTCAGCAATGCTGATTTTAAGGAAATAACAGGAGTGTCAATTTCGGAATGGGTTAGGCTTAATGCCAAAAACACTACCGAAGGTTCAGGTGTTATTCAGCAGATTCTAGTACCTCATCACGATCAACCAATTCAATGATCGCCATAGGTGCTTTATCACCAGCGCGAAAACCACATTTCAACACACGACAATAACCGCCTGGACGTTGTTGATGTCGCTGTGCAATTTCACTAAATAATTTACCAACTGCAGCAGCATCACGTAACCGTGAAAAAGCAAGGCGTCTATTGGCAACGCTGTCATTCTTAGCCAGTGTAATCAGTGGCTCAACAACACGACGCAATTCTTTGGCTTTAGGCAATGTCGTTTTAATAAGTTCGTGCTTAATCAAGGAAACAGACATATTTTGCATCATAGCTTTACGATGAGCACTGGTACGGTTTAATTTTCTACCACTTTTACGATGATTCATGGTTTATTTCTCCATAAGTTCAGCGGGGGGCCAACAATCAACATGCATTCCAAGACTTAATCCGCGCTGAGCTAATACACTTTTAATTTCTGTCAGTGATTTTTTACCGAGATTGGGTGTTTTAAGTAAATCCGTTTCAGAGCGCTGAACAAGGTCACCAATATAGTAAATGTTTTCTGCTTTCAAACAGTTAGCGGCGCGTACGGTCAACTCTAAGTCATCTACTGGACGGGTTAACAAAGGATCAACGATTTCTTCCTTACCTAAGGTTGCTGCAACATCTTCATGTTTTAAATCAACAAAAGCAGCTAACTGATATTGTAAAATAGTCGCAGCACGACGTATCGCTTCTTCAGGATCTAAAGTACCGTTAGTTTCCAAGCTAATGATAAGCTTATCCAGGTCGGTGCGATTTTCAACACGGGCGTTTTCTACCGAGTAAGTGACACGCTTAACTGGGCTGTAAGAGGCATCCAGGAGTAACGAACCGACAGATCGGGTTGCCTCATCTTGTAAACGCGAAGAAGCGGCTTCATAACCACGACCCATAGCAACTTTTAACTTCATGGTTAGAGTACCATCTTGAGTCATATGAGCGATTGGGTGATCACCATTGACGATTTCAACGTCATAATCAGTTTCGATATCAGAGGCAGTCACAACACCAGGGCCTTCTTTGACGAGCGTTAAAATTGCAGTACTACGATTTTGCATACGAATAGCGACACTTTTGAGGTTGAGCAAGACATCTACCACATCTTCTCTAACACCTTCAATAGAACTATACTCGTGAAGTACGTTATCAATTTCTGCTTCAACGATCGCTGCACCTGGCATGGAAGACAACAGAATACGACGTAATGCATTACCTAAGGTGTGGCCAAAGCCTCGTTCCAGTGGTTCAAGCGTTATGCGATACCGATTTTCTGATTCGACCTGCACTTGAATGTTTTTAGGTGTTAAAAAGTTCTTAAAAATATCTTGCATAATAGCTAGGCCCCTTATTTCGAATAGAGCTCGACAACGAGATTAACTTTAAATTCTGCCGGTAGTTCTGAAACTTCGGGCATCTCTTTAAACGTACCAACCATTTTAGAGGTATCGACATCAATCCATGAAGCTGCAGTACGTTGTTGCGCCAGCTCTAGCGCACCTTTGATTCTCAATTGTCCTTTAGCACGACTACGCACTTCTATAGTATCACCGGGCTTCAAATGGTAAGAAGGAATATTCACGAGACTGCCATTAACTAAAATTGCCTTGTGACTAATAAGCTGACGTGCTTCAGCACGAGTTGCTGCAAAACCCATCCGATAAACGACATTATCAAGTCGACATTCTAACAGTTGTAATAAGTTATCGCCGGTAGAGCCCTTAATACGATCGGCTTTCTTATAATAGCCTCTAAATTGCCGTTCTAAAACGTCATAATAACGCTTAATTAACTGTTTCATTCGCAATTGCACACCATAGTCGGTAGTACGGCCCCGACGCTGCCAGTGCATTCCTGGAGTGCGTTCAATATTACATTTTGAATCGATTGCTCGAATACCACTTTTTAATTGTAAATCTGTTTTTTCACGACGTGATAAACGACACTTAGGACCTATATATCTTGCCATTTGACCAAACCTCCTAAACTCGACGCTTTTTACGCGGGCGACAACCGTTATGTGGCAGTCTAGTACGATCTCTAAGCTTAGTGATTTCAAGCCCCACCGATCTTAAACCACGGATTGCAGAATCTCTTCCTGCACCATGCCCTCTGATACAAACTTCAATTCTACGCATATCGAAATCTTCTTTAGCCTGACGAGCAGCTTCTTCTGAAGCAATCTGTGCACCGAATGGAGTCCCTTTTCTTGAACCTTTGAATCCAGACCCGCCAGAAGATCTAGCACATAAAACATTCCCATGATTATCAGAGATGCTGATCAGAGTGTTATTAAAGGTAGCCTTGATATGAGCTATACCTTCTGTGACGCTACGGTTTTTTCTTTTTGGCATTAATTTACGAACCTATATTTTAGTTAGTTGCGAATCGGCTTACGTTTTCCTTTGCGCGTACGTGCATTCGTTCGAGTACGCTGCCCACGGAGCGGTAAGCCACGTCGGTGACGTATACCTTCGTAGCAGCCAAGATCCATTTTTCGTTTAATATCCATTGATCTTTCACGACGCAAGTCACCTTCAACCGTAAATTTCCCTACTTCAGAGCGGACTGACTCTAACTCAGCTTCTGTGAGATCATTTATTTTAATCGTGGGCTTAATATTTGCATTAGCACAAATCTCAAGCGCTCGTTTATTGCCAATACCATAAATATGTTGCAAAGCAACACGAGCGTGCTTGTTTACTGGAACATTGACACCTGCAATTCGAGCTACCATTGTTACGTCGTCTCCAACTTACTCTTGTTAATCAAAAAGCGCTTAAGCTTACTCTCACGCACCCAATAAATCAAGGGCAACTACAAGCGCCACCTCTAAGATAACGCGGTTTCCACAACCCGTTGACTTTACAAAAATTAATTATATATCTCAATATATCACGGGTACATCATTGCTACAGACGGGCAAATAACCACCATACAACTAGTTACCACCTTTCTGACGTTGTTTGTGGCGAGGCTCAGTACAAATCACTCGTAATATGCCTTTGCGTCGCACAGTCTTACAATTTCTACAAATTTTTCTAACAGCTGCTTTAACTTTCACTTTCTTTCTCCACATATAACTACGAAATCGCACTTCATACTATCGTATCAGTCCAATCTTCGAATTTTTGGAATCTGACCTTTTCATCAGCGACTCGTACTGATGACTCATCAAATGCGCCTGCACTTGAGCCATAAAATCCATGATCACTACAACTACAATCAACAACGAGGTGCCGCCGAAATAAAAGGACACCTTAGCATAAACGATGAAAAACTGTGGTAATAGTGCCACCAAAGCCAGGTAAATCGAACCAACTAGTGTAAGGCGTGTCATGACTTTGTCAATATATTTTGCGGTTTGTTCGCCCGGCCTGATACCAGGAATGAAGGCACCAGACTTCTTGAGGTTATCGGCAGTCTCCTTTGGATTGAAAGACAATGCTGTATAAAAGAAACTGAAAAATATCACCGCTATTGCGAACACAACGATGTATGCTGGCTGGCCATATCCAAGTGCTAACGCAACATCGTTTAACCATCCTAAGCCCTGATATGAAGCAATAAAGTGAAACAGGGATGTGGGTAACATAATAATGCTCTGAGCGAAGATGACCGGTATCACACCAGCCATATTAATTTTCAGAGGTAGATGACTAGTCTGTGCAGCATACAATTTACGGCCTTGCTGGCGCTTAGCATAATTGATAGTAATTTTACGTTGTGCGCGCTCGAAATAAACAACGATAAAAGTCACTGCAACAATAACTGCAAAAATCACGATTAATGTAGCCACAGACATCTGACCCTGACGCACCTGTGTAAAAATCTGCCCGAATGCAGTTGGGAAACGTGATGCAATACCTGCAAAAATAATCAATGAAATCCCATTACCTACACCACGTTCTGTCATTTGTTCACCAAGCCACATCAAAAACAGAGTACCTGTCACTAATGTTATAGCCGCTGTAAAATAAAAAATGAAATTTGGATTAATGACAACGTGATTGCTAACCAACCATTTGGTCATAAAAATAGCCTGTATTATTGATAAAAACACAGTGCCATAACGCGTGTACTGATTAATTTTACGACGACCTGCCTCTCCTTCCTTGCGCAAGGCCTGCATCTTACTCGATATTTGGGAGTACATCTGGTTAATAATCGAGGAGGAAATATAGGGCATGACACCGAGCGCAAATATTGTCATTCGACTCAACGCCCCCCCTGAGAAAACATTAAATAACCCAAGAAACCCAGTACTACTATGATGAAATAAATTAGCTAACTTAGTCGGATCCAACCCAGGAACAGGAATATAGGCACCAAGACGATAAATGATAATACCGATAATGACAAATAATAAGCGCTTTTTAAGCTCCCTTAGACCACCTTGGGATAGTGATGATCCGAGTTTTGATTTTGTGCCTACCATCTCAATTATTCAACTTTCCCACCAAGCTGCTCGATAGCTTTTTTTGCACCTTTAGTCACAGCAATACCACGAACGGTGATTTTTTTATTCAGTTGCCCAGCTAAAAATATTTTTACAGATTTAACATGTTCGCTAACTACATTTGCTGCCTTGAGACTAATAAGATCTACAATGCCAACCTCAACTTTATTTAATTCATGCAGTCGTATTTCCGCATGAGTTAATGCTTTGTGTGATATAAAACCTAATTTAGGCAATCTGCGGTGGATAGGCATTTGCCCACCTTCAAATATTAACTTGTGATAGCCACCTGAACGAGAACGTTGACCTTTGTGGCCACGGCCAGCTGTTTTACCTTTCGTAGAACCAATACCACGACCCACGCGTAATTTAGCACGTTTAGCACCGGAAGCCGGTTTTAAATTATTCATACGCATATCAAATTTCCTCAACTTGTAGCAGATAAGCGACCTTATTAATCATGCCGCGATTCTCAGGAGTATCTATGACTGTCACCGTATGGTTGATATGTCGTAATCCAAGGCCTTGAACACATTCACGGTGACCGGGTTTACGTCCAAACTTACTTTTCTTGAGAGTAACCTGAAGTTTTTTCGCTGCGTGTGCCATCATTCTACTCCGCAATCTCTTCAATAGTTTTGCCACGTTTGGCTGCCACAGACTCTGGAGTTTGCATTTCTGCCAGGCCTTTTATGGTTGCACGAACAACGTTAATGGGATTTGTAGAACCAATACATTTTGCAAGGATATTTTCAACACCGACTACTTCAAATACAGCTCGCATTGCATTACCAGCAATGATGCCTGTACCATCGGATGCAGGCCTCATAATCACGGTTGATGAAATATGGGTGTAATTAATAGGGTGATAGATAGTCGTTCCATATAAATATACTTGGACCATATTGCGCCGTGCGCTTTCAGTGGCTTTTTGAATGGCAATGGGTACTTCACGCGCCTTACCCATTCCAAAACCCACACGCCCATTACCATCACCGACAACGACTAGTGATGAAAATCCGAATATACGCCCACCTTTCACCACTTTTGCAGTTCGACGTACGGCAACCAATTTTTCAATAATACCGTCTGTAATTGCGTTAGTAACCGCTTCTCGCATAACCATACCTTCTAAAATTCAATTCCACCTTTACGTGCAGCATCTGCCAAAGCTGCCACGCGTCCATGATATTTATAACCGCTACGATCAAAAGCCACTTTCGTAACGCCTGCTTTTTTGCCTCTTTCAGCGATTGCCTGACCAACAGCAATAGCGGCGGCTTTATTCCCACCGTGCTTGATACTTTCTTTAATCACTTTCTCTGTTGTAGAAGCGCTTGCGATAATTTTCTCACCGCAGGGAGTGATCAGTTGTGCATAAATATTATTCAATGCGCGATGGACAGTTAAGCGAACCATATTCAGCTCTTTAATTTTGGCGCGTGTTTTACGCGCGCGGCGCTGCTGTTTACTCTGTTTATTTATCATTTTTTCTTAGCCTCTTTCTTGGCAACATGCTCATTCACATATCTAATACCTTTGCCTTTGTAAGGTTCGGGAGGACGAACCGCACGAATGTTGGCAGCTACTTGATGAACTTGCTGCTTGTCAGCTCCTTTGATCACAATTTCGGTAGGACTCGGTGTTGCAACAGTGACACCTACCGGCATAGTCATTTCTACTGGATGCGAGAAGCCAACACTCAAATTAAGCTTTTCATTCTGAGCGTTAGCACGATATCCTACACCGACCATCACTAATTTACGTTCAAAAGTATCTTTAACCCCCAAGACCATATTATTAGCCAAGGCACGCATTGTACCAGCTTGAGCATTCGCTTCGATGGAGTCGTTAGCTGGTTTAAAGTGCAATATCTTCTCAATATACTCAATTTGCACTAGGGGGTGAATCGTTCGTGTCAGTTCACCGAACTTACCTTTCACGGTAATCGCTGAGCTAGTTAGATTAATTTCGACGCCTACTGGAACTTCTATGGGACTTCTTGCTACACGACTTGTCATACCTACTCTCCTAACTCACATAACACAAGACTTCACCGCCTAAACCTAAGCGACGCGCCTCACGGTCTGACATGATGCCTTTTGAAGTTGAAATAATTGCAATTCCAAGTCCGTTCTTGACCTTAGGCAAGTCTTCCTTCCCTTTGTAGACACGCAAGCCAGGACGACTCACTCGCTTAATCTCTGAAATCACCGGGATACCTTCATAATATTTTAATGAAATATTCATTAAACCATCTTCTTTAGAAAAATCAGTTATGTAGCCTTCTGCTTTCAAAACCTTAGCAATAGCCAACTTCAGCTTAGACAACGGTACTTTAACTTCTTTTTTAGCGACAGCCAGGGCGTTTCGCACACGCGTTAACATATCTGCTATCGGATCTTGATTACTCATAATTACCAACTCGCCTTTTCTAGTCCAGGTACATCCCCACGATTTGCCGCCTCTCGCAAGTGTATACGACATAAACCAAACTTTTTAAACGTGCCACAAGGTCGTCCACATTGAGCACAGCGGTTCCTCACACGAACATGACTTTCGTCGCGCGGACTTTTTTGCAGTTTTAGTAAAGCTACTTCTTGCTCTTCGGGCGTGCCTTTACGGACTGCCAGACGTAACTTTTTGCGTTTTTCATAGGCGTTTCTTACTTTCTTAACACGCTTTTTGTTTCTTTCGACTACACTGAGCTTTGCCATTATTATTGCCTCAATCTTTCAGTTCTTTCAGTGGTAACCCAAAAGCCATCAATAATGCACGACCCTCTCTGTCAGTCAATGCAGAAGTTGTGATGACGATATCCATACCTCGAATTACATCAATTTTGTCATAATCTATTTCAGGAAAAACGATTTGCTCACGTATTCCCATGCTGTAGTTGCCACGGCCGTCGAATGACTTAGGATTTAAACCTCTAAAGTCACGAATTCGTGGAATTGCGATTGCGATGAGTCGATTCAAAAAATCATACATTCTCTCTCGACGCAGTGTGACTTTGCAACCTATCGGCCAACCGGCGCGAATTTTGAAGCCTGCCTCAGATTTCCTAGCATAAGTAATAATAGGCTTTTGACCAGTAATTTGCGTCATATCAGTAACCGCATTATCAATAATTTTTTTATTACCTACAGCTTCACCAAGCCCCATATTAAGGGTGATCTTTTTAATTCGTGGAACCTGCATGACAGACTTATAATTAAATTGCTGTTTCAACACAGGGACTATTGTTTGCAAATATTGTTGTTTCAGTTCTACCATCACACTAGCCTCTAAACGTCTATCTGTTCGCCACTTGATTTGTAATATCGTACCTTAGAGCCATCTTTTAAAATTCTCACACCTACTCTATCAGCTTTTTTAGTGTTGGGATTTAAAATAGCGACATTAGAAGCTTGGATGGTTGCTTCACGCTCTAAAATACCTCCCTTTTCATTGGCATTCGGATTTGGTCTGACATGTTTCTTCGCAAGATTAATGCCTTCCACGAGTAAGCGACCGCTAGCAAAGACTTTCAATACCTTACCGCTTTTCCCCCTGTCTTTTCCTGTGATTACAATAACGACATCATCTTTTTTTATTTTACTAATTGCCACAGTTCTCTCACCTATAAAACTTCTAGTGCCAGTGAAATAATTTTCATAAAATTAGCTACGCGCAACTCTCTGGTGACAGGACCAAATACCCGCGTACCAATAGGTTGCTGCTGCGCATTCAACAGAACTACAGCATTACTGTCAAAACGAATCAATGATCCATCATCACGACGAACGCCTTTACGAGTTCTAACAACAACCGCATTCATCACATCACCTTTTTTCACTTTACCTCTGGGAATAGCTTCTTTAATGCTGACCTTGATAACATCACCAATATTGGCATAACGTCTTTTAGAGCCGCCCAACACTTTAATACACATTACTTTTCTAGCGCCACTATTATCGGCCACTTCAACAACAGATTGTGCTTGAATCATGGCTAGCTCCTCATTTAACCTTTTCCGCTCTTTCCTTGATATTAACTAATACCCAGCTCTTCGTCTTTGAAAGTGGTCTGCATTCTCGCACAGTGACAATGTCCCCAATACTGCATTGATTACTTTCATCATGAGCATGAATCTTGGTAGATAATTTAATAAACTTTCCATATTTAGGATGCTTTTCTCTACGTTCAACCAATACAACAATAGTATTTTGCATCTTATTGCTAACGACAGTACCTGTTAATACTCGCGCCTCTGTTGCCTTACTATTCATACTTCACCTTCCTTTTGTTTCAAAAAGGTCTTCACACGTGCAATATTACGGCGCACCTGCTTATAGAGATGCGTTTTAGGGGCTTCACCTAAGCCTTTTTGCATTCTCAGGTTAAACTGCTCTTTACTCAATTCAACTAACTCATTTTTAAGTTCGGACAACGATTTTTCGCGCAAATCTTTGGCTTTCATCTATATCACCGTTCTTTTAACAAAAATACATTTCATAGGAAGTTTAGCGGCGGCACGTTTGAAGGCTTCACGTGCTAATTCTTCGCTCACTCCTTCAATTTCAAAAACCATGCGGCCTGGTTGCACTAGGGCAACCCAATATTCCACATTCCCCTTACCTTTACCTTGGCGAACTTCGAGTGGTTTCTTACTAATGGGTTTATCAGGAAAAACCCGTATTGTAATCTTACCACCACGCTTAATATGTCTTGCAATTGCCCGTCGAGCTGCTTCAATTTGTCGAGCCGTAATGCGTCCGCGCTCCACAACTTTTAATCCATATTCACCAAAGCTAACCTTACCACCTCGAAGTGCGAAGCCACGATTGCGACCTTTAAAATCTTTACGAAATTTTCTTGTACTCGGTTGTAACATCTAACCGCCCTCTACTTCACTTTCTTCTTTTCTAGTTATCTTACTTTTGTTAATAGCTGTATCACGCTCTGCATGTACCTCGCCCTTAAAGATCCATACTTTAATTCCAATAATGCCATAAGTTGTTTTAGCTATTGCTGTACCGTAATCAATATCTGCACGGAAAGTATGAAGTGGTACACGACCTTCTCGATACCATTCAGTACGCGCAATTTCAGCACCGCCCAAGCGACCACTGATGCTAACTTTAATGCCTTGAGCACCTTGTCGCATGGTGTTCTGAACAGCTCTTTTCATCGCACGTCTAAACATCACGCGTCGTTCAAGTTGCTGTGCTACGTTTTCAGCAACAAGTTTACTATCTAATTCAGGTTTACGAATTTCCTCAATACTGATTTGCACAGGAACCTGCATCATGTTGGAAATTTCTTTTCTTAGTGCTTCAATTTCACCACCTTTCTTACCAATAATCACACCAGGTCGTGCAGAATGTATACCAATTTTAGCGTTATTTCGTGCAGCTCTTTCAATCTGAATACGACTAACCGCAGCTCCTTTAAGTCGTTCCTCTAACAACTTACGTACTTTCAAATCATAGTTTAACTGCTTAGCGAAATCACTCGATTTGGCATACCAATTTGATGTCCACTGCTCTGTGATACCTAATCTAATAACGGTTGGATTAACTTTCTGACCCATTTTATTTGCCCTCCACAGGCGTATCCGAAACCATGACAGTTATATGACAACTACGTTTGATAATACGATTTGCTCGGCCTCTGGCACGCGCTTGAAAACGTCTTGCCTGTGGACCTTCATCGATCATGATAGTTGAAATCACTAACTCATCAATGTCTGCAGCATTATTATGTTCTGCATTCGCAATCGCTGAATCCAAAACTTTCTTAATCAAGAGAGCCGCTTTTTTATTACTGAATCGCAGTTGATCTATGGCAGTTTCTGCAGACAGTCCTCGAATCTGATCTGCAACTAATCGTGCTTTCTGGGCGGAAATTTTCGCATATTTTAATGTTGCTCTAACTTCCATCACTACTCCCCTCTCTTAGCCTTTCTATCACCCGCATGAGAGCGAAACGTTCTGGTTATTGCAAATTCACCCAGTTTATGACCAACCATATTTTCAGATATATAAACAGGAACATGCTGTCTTCCGTTGTGAACTGCAATTGTCAAGCCAACCATTTCTGGTGTAATCATGGAACGTCTTGACCAAGTCTTAATAGGTCTTTTATTACCCTGTTTCTTTGCTAACTCCACTTTCCTAGCGAGATGATGGTCAACAAAAGGACCTTTATGTGTTGATCTTGGCACGTTTATCTACCTCTTACTTTTTACGTCTATCACGAATAATCATTCTACTAGTTCGCTTATTACGCCGAGTCTTGTAACCTTTGGTTGGCTTACCTTTAAATGATACAGGATGACGTCCGCCGGCAGTTTTACCTTCACCACCACCGTGAGGGTGGTCAACAGGGTTCATAGCAACACCACGAACTGTTGGACGACGACCTCTCCATCGCTTAGCACCAGCCTTACCCAAAGAGCGCAAACTATGCTCTGAATTGGAAACTTCACCAATACAAGCGCGGCATGTTAACAGCACTTTGCGCATTTCTCCAGAGCGCATTCGAATAATTGCGTAAGCACCTTCTTTCGCAGCCAGTTGTGCGGAAGATCCAGCGCTACGAATTAATTGTGCGCCTTTCCCGGGTTTTAATTCGATACAGTGAAGGGTTGCTCCCAATGGTATATTTTGTAATGGCAAACAATTGCCAGACTTAATGGGTGCCCGCGGGCCGGAATGAACAATATCTCCTTTATTGACTCCTTTAGGAGCAATAATATAACGCCTTTCGCCATCGCTATAGAGGACTAGTGCAATGTGTGCGCTACGATTAGGATCATATTCAAGTCGTTCAATTTTGCCTTCGACGCCCTCTTTATCGCGCTTGAAATCAATAATACGATAGCTACGTTTATGACCGCCACCTCGTCGACGAACAGTAATACGCCCCGCGTTGTTTCGGCCACTAATACGCTTTTTACTCTCTAAAAGTGGCCCATAAGGATCACCTTTATGCAAATTAGGCGTGACAACTTTAATGACAAAACGTCTACCTGGCGATGTTGGTTTAGTTTTAACGACAGCCATTTTATTCCCCTACTGCAATATCAATTTCGCTTCCTGGCACTAACGTAACATAAGCTTTTTTCCAATTTTTTCTACGCCCAAGACGTTGTCGAAAGCGGGTTTGCTTACCTTTTATATTAACAGTAGATACGGACTTCACCTTGACTTGGAAACACATTTCAACAGCGGCTTTTATTTCCGTCTTAGTAGCTTGTGGAAGTACTTTAAAACCATACTGGCCATTATCATTGGTTTTTTCTGAGATGTGCGGTGCCAATAATATACTGTGCAATTTAGCTTCGTTCACGAAAGTCTCTCCTCTAGCTTTTTAACCGCATCGACTGTGATGATGACTTTCTCAGCGGCAATAAGACGGACTGGATCAATGTGATTAGCATAGACAACTTCTACTCCAACCAAATTACGAGCAGCGAGTACCACATTGCGATCTTCTTCAGCAATGATAACAAGTGCCCTAGCAATCTTGAGTTGCTGTAATTTTGCATTTAACTCACGAGTTTTGGGTAAAGACAACTTTAATTCTTCCACCACCAAGAGTCGTTCTTGTCGCAATAGCTCGGAAAATATCGATGCCATCGCACTACGATACATTTTACGATTCACTTTTTGACTAAAGTCGCGCGATTTAGCCGCAAAAGCAACACCACCACCACGCCATATTGGACTACGAATACTACCTGCACGGGCACGACCGGTTCCCTTTTGACGCCACGGCTTAGCGCCTCCGCCTCGAACTTCACTACGAGTCTTTTGTGCTTTTGTGCCAGCTCGTCCACCGGCCATATATGCAGTCACCACTTGATGAATCAAAGCTTCTTTAAAATCAACAGCAAAAGTGTTGTCAGAGACAGTAAGCATATTAAGTGGCTTGGCTTCTAAATTGTAGACTTGCAGCTGCATCACTCACCTCCTTTAGATTTGATAGAGGGACTGATGATAACCTGGCCACCCGGCGCACCAGGCAAAGCACCCTTTATTAAAATGATATTGCGCTCAGCATCCACTCTAATGACTTCTTGTGCTTGTACAGTACAAAAAGCATCTCCAAGATGGCCTGCCATTTTTTTACCTTTCAATACGCGGCCCGGCGTTTGACATTGACCAATCGAGCCTGGAGCACGGTGTGATAATGAGTTACCGTGAGTTGCATCTTGGGTGCGGAAGTTATGACGTTTAACACCGCCAGCAAACCCCTTACCTTT
>CAWUIH010000017.1:0-29924 GCA_963922495.1 uncultured Coxiellaceae bacterium
AAATATGACCGTCCAACATCACAATAATAACCGTCCAACTTCAGAATAATACGCACTGAGCCCACTTTGTTGCCACAAGGCGACTAAGCGCGCTTGTTCCGCAGCTGGGGTCGGTTTTCTTCGCGATGCAGTCGAGGTTGCGCCAGGTGGGAGCACAACCACTTTTTTGAAATTCATACCCTATCTCCTTCTGATCATTCACAAGCACTCATGATAAAAATAATTTTATCCCATGTAAGGGGGGGATTCTCGAGGGCTTACGTTACTTCGTTTCCATCAGGAGAATCAATAATTTTTGTAACGGTGGTGTCTGGGAAATTTAAAATTTTGGTGAAAAGCAGGAGAGTTTCCGGTGTGTTATTATTAGCCATCTTGATCTTGTGAACGAGAAATTATTGTACTATATTCCCTCAATCCACGCAAAAGCGCGAAGAGCCAAAATTTTTATCGGTAGTGACTTTTTCTATAGCCTTTTGATGATCACGAAGAATTTCGCCTGCCAAGGCCAAATAAGCAGATGCTCCTTGGGATTTCTTATCGTAATTCATTACTGGCAAACCATGGCTAGGAGCTTCAGCAAGGCGAACATTACGAGGTATAACGGTTTGATAGACACGATCTCCAAAATGTTTGCAGAGCTGTTCCGATACTTCAATGGTTAAGCGATTTCTACCATCGTACATTGTACGCAATAAACCCTCTAATTTAAGCGTAGTATTCGTAGTTTTACGAATGCGGTCAATACTTGATAGTAAACTGGTGAGACCTTCCAAGGCATAATATTCGCACTGAATCGGAACAATAACACTGTCAGCCGCTACTAAGCCGTTGACTGTGAGCATATTCAACGAAGGAGGGCAGTCAATTAAAACAAAATCATAATGGTTTTGGATAGATTGTAATGCATTAAGCAATGAACGTTCTTGATGCGAGCCTTTTAATAGACGAACTTCAGCAACCGTTAAATCACCATTGGCTGGCAACAAATGAAACTTCCATTCAGTAATGATTAATGCCTGTTGTGCTGTACATTTTTCCAATAAAACATCGTTAATTGTATAATTGACTAACTGTTTATTCACACCACAACCGACTGTAGCACTGCCCTGGGGGTCCAAATCAACTAGTAAAACACGACGTTTAGCAGCAGCTAGTGAAGCAGCCAAATTAACAGCGGACGTTGTCTTACCAACACCGCCTTTTTGATTCGCAATCGCAATAATTTTTGTCATTTAAGCTCATCCTTTGCCAATCTTGATTTCAACAAGATGTCTTGTTGCAGCCAATCCGGGCACGTTCAAAGCGTGCACAGTGTTTGGTAAGTGAATTTTCTCTAACTCCTCAGTGGGATAATTTCCTTTCATCAGTATCCATTTTCCGTTTTCAGCTATAAGGTGTTTACTTTTTGATACAACTTCTGCAACACATCCCACAGCACGGCACGTAATAATGTCAAATAAAGCTGGAGATACAAATTTCTCTACTCGCTGTTGTACCACAGAAACATTAGACAGATCAAAGCGAGATACAATATGGCGTAAAAAAGCGATTTTTTTAAATTTACTATCTAACAATGTAATTTTTTTTTGAGAAAGTGCCAACGCCAGAGGAATACCTGGGAATCCTGCCCCGGTTCCGACATCAAGTAAAGAATCACCACAGACATAATCTACAATGGATAAACTATCGAGCAAATGATGCGTCAACATTTGTGACATGTCGGTAATTGTTGTTAAGTTATGAACTTTATTCCATCTTTGCAACTCTTCCAAATATGCCAATAAAATTTCCTGCTTAGATCCTGGGATACGTAAACGAAGCTTTGTTATTCCCGATTTCAGTTGCTCGCTCGGACTCAATGGGGCCACCTAGATAACGCGTCGCTTTTTCAAATGAACAAGCAACAGCGAAATAGCTGCGGGAGTCATACCGGGGATACGTTTAGCTTGACCAAGCGTTTCCGGTTGTGTTTGAATCAACTTTTGGCTAATTTCATTCGACAGACCAATGACTTTTTTGTAATCGAAATGATGCCCTAACTTAACGTGCTCGTATTTCTGCTGTCGCGAAATTTCAGCTTGTTGGCGCGCTAAATAGCCAGCGTATTGTGCCTGGATATCAATTTGTTCAGCCACCAATGGATCGGATACAGCCGGGCCGATAGTAGGTATATTTGTTAATTCGGTATAAATTACTTCAGGGCGACGCAATAATTGCATGGCAGAATATTCTTGTTCAATCGTTTGGTTAAATTTTTGGGAAAAGGTTTTAGCTGCTACCGTGCCAGGATGCACCCATAACTTTTTTAACCGCGATTGTTCTTGTTCAATTTGTTGTTTTTTTAAATTAAACGCTTTCCAACGTGCTTCAGTAACGCAACCTAGTTGATAGCCTTTTTCTGTCAGCCGTAAGTCCGCGTTGTCCTGTCGCAATGACAAACGCCATTCTGATCGGCTGGTAAACATACGATATGGCTCTTTAGTCCCCGAAGTGGTTAAATCATCAACTAATACACCAATATAAGCTTCATTACGTTTTAGTGTCCATGGCTCTTTTTGTTGCGCTCGAAGCGCTGCATTGATACCTGCCATTAAACCCTGTGCTGCTGCTTCTTCATAACCTGTTGTGCCATTAATTTGTCCTGCAAAAAACAAACCGGGGATATATTTAGTTTCTAATGAAGTAGTTAGATCACGCGGATCAAAATAATCATACTCAATTGCATATCCAGGACGTGTGATATGACAATTTTCCAATCCAACTATTGAATGGACGAATTCCATTTGTATTGAATAATCAAGGCTAGTTGAAATTCCGTTAGGATACACTTCTGGAGAATTCAAGCCTTCTGGTTCCAAGAAAATTTGGTGTGAAGCCTTATCTGCAAAACGCATCACTTTATCTTCAATAGATGGACAGTAACGTGGTCCCAGACCTTCTATAGCACCATTATACATCGGTGAAGTGTCCAAACCCGCACGAATAATATCATGCGTGCGCTGATTCGTATGCGTAATAAAGCAACTGAGTTGCTGCGGGTGCTCATCTGCTGAACCTAAATAAGACATCACTGGCATTGGTTGGTCACCGGGTTGTTCTTGCAAACGTGAAAAATCGATGCTACGACCATCAATTCGTGGTGGAGTGCCAGTTTTCAAACGAGACACACGAAATGGCATCTCTCGGAGGCGTTGTGACAGACGAGAAGCAGCAGAATCACCAGCGCGACCACCAGAATAGTTATTTTGACCAATGTGTATCTGCCCTCCTAAAAAAGTTCCGACTGTTAATACCACCTGCGACGCATAAAATCGCAACCCCATTTGTGTGACCACACCCGCTACTTGACCGGCTTTTATGATTAAATCGTCAACTCCTTGCTGAAAAATAAATAGATCTTGCTGTCGTTCTAACATTTTCCGAATAGCTGCTTTGTACAACGCTCGATCCGCTTGCGCCCGCGTCGCACGGACGGCAGGTCCTTTTCGAGAATTCAATACTCGAAACTGAATACCTGCTACATCGGTGGCAGTAGCCATTGCTCCACCAAGCGCATCGACTTCTTTGACTAAGTGGCTTTTACCGATGCCTCCGATGGCAGGATTACAAGACATCTGTCCTAAGGTTTCGATGTTATGAGTGAGCAATAGAGTACGAACACCCATGCGGGCACAGGCTAGCGCTGCTTCAGTACCTGCGTGACCGCCACCCACCACAATGACATCAAATCGTTGTTCACTTTTTCTCATAACGGGCGCATTTTAACACAGTTTTACTACTCATTTGCCTCATGATTTGATATGAATCAACAAATCAAGTAGCCTAATTGTGCCCTTGACGGCTATTTTCCAATACAAAACTCCGAAAAAATTTTACCCAGCAGATCATCTGAGGTAAATTCACCCGTGATTTCTCCTAAAGCTCGTTGAGCATGTCGTAAATCTTCCGCCACCAACTCTGGCGCATTATAAATTCTTAACTGGTTTAATCCAGTTTTTAGTGCATGATGTACACGCTTAAGCGCATCAATGTGCCGACGCCTCGCCATAAATTTACCCTGTGTGGTTTGATTAAGACCTGCTGCCTTCTTAATAGCTGCTCGCAATAAATCCACACCCATCCCTGTTTTAGCTGACAAACTAATAACAACCGGCGAGCCGGATATCACTCTCGCTTCTTCAGAAATTAAATCGATTTTATTTCTGATGACTATGTCTGGGGCTTTGCATAAATGCTGGAAACGTTCACCCTGATCCTCGCGTGTTGTATCCACCACATACAACACCAAATTTGCCTGTGAAATCACTTGTTGCGCACGCCGAATTCCCTCTTGCTCTACCACATCATGACTATCACGCAAGCCTGCTGTATCGCTGATATGTACTGGCATTCCATCAATATGAATAGTTTCACGTAAAATATCACGGGTGGTGCCTGCAATATCGGTAACTATAGCGCGCTCATCACCGCTTAATTGGTTGAGCAAACTGGATTTACCCACGTTTGGCTCACCGGCAATCACCACATGAATACCTTCTCGCAACAACACACCTTGTTTCGCATTTTTTAAAATATCCTCAACAAAATGAATTACACTAGAAATATCTTTTTCTATGGTTGAATGAGAAATAAAGTCAATTTCTTCTTCTGGAAAATCTATCGCTGCCTCAATGTAAACACGTAACGCAATCACTTCATCAAGCAACTCGTGTATTGTTTTGGAAAATTCCCCCTGCAACGAGGACAATGCGGAACGAGCCGCTTCTTTAGAACTAGCATCGATTAAATCAGCAATCGCTTCAGCCTGAGCCAAATCGAGTTTATCATTCAAAAAAGCGCGTTCAGTGAATTCCCCAGGTCTTGCCAGGCGAGCGCCTAGTGCAATAATTACTTTGATCAGCTGATCAACCACGACTGGGCCACCATGACCATGAAATTCCACCACATCCTCTCCGGTAAAAGAGTAAGGCTTCTTGAAATAAAGGACTATTCCAGAATCGATTTGCTGTCGAGATTGATCATAAAATGTAGACAATGTCGCCAAACGTGGCTGCGGTAATTGACCGATAATTTTTTCAGTAATGGATGTTGCCAGAGAGCCAGATATACGCACAATTGCGATGCCTCCTCTTCCAGAAGGGGTCGATTGAGCGACGATTGTGTCATCGTCAATTGCGATATTTTCTTTTTGTGCGTCTGGCTTGTTTTTTGGCTTTGTGTGCATCGTAGGTTTTGTTGACATACCATTGTTGTAGCGTTTGTACGACATTATTGGTCAGCCAGTAAAGTACTAACCCTGCTGGAAAATTAATAAAAAACACCGTAAATATAACTGGTAATATCCACATCATTTTTTGCTGTGTTGGATCAGTTGAGGTGGGAGACAACCATTGCTGTGCCAACATACTCACACCCATCAAAATCGGTAAGATATAATAGGGATCTTTCATCGATAAATCATGAACCCAGAAAATAAAGGGGGCTTGTCTTAATTGAACACTTTCTACAATAACATAGTAGAAAGCAATAAATACTGGAATTTGAATCACCATAGGTAAACAACCACCAATAGGATTCACTTTTTCTTTTCGATATAGCTCCATCGTAGCCTGACTCAGACCTTGACGATCATCGCCATAACGTTGCTTTAGCTGTTCCATACGGGGCTGTAATTCACGCATACGCGCCATGGAGCGAAAACTACTGGCAGAAAACCAATAAAATACCATTTTAATCAAAAAGGTAGTGATCATAATAGTCCAGCCCCAATTTCCGATAAAGCGATCTATGGCGCTCATAATCCAAAATAATAAGATCGAAATTGGGAATAACCATCCGTAATCGATTGTACGATCCAGGCCAGGCGCAATTGCTGCCAATCGATGACGTATTTCAGGACCAACGTAAAAAGTAGAGTTTTCCGTCGCTGCTGCGCCATTGGCTAAGGTCATTTTTGGACTGATAAACCCTAAAACAAAAATGTCCTGCTGTCCTAAAGACGCTGGGATTATGTGTGAAAAATAGTGATAACCTCGTTGGCTATTTCCAGGTATCCAGGCGGAAAGAAAATAACGTTGTTGCATCGCTATCCAACCATTCATAATATTTTCATTGACTGGCGTTTTTTGTAAAGTTTTGTAAGGTAGTTTATGGTAACGAATTTGCGGACTAGAGATGGCACCACCATCGTAGGAACGATTGTAAAAATGATGACTGGCAGTAGAGGGTTGACGCCGTAAAATTTGTGAAAATACACTTCCTGTCCAGCTACGACCACTACGATTCAAGATTTGATAATCAACACCGATACTATAGTGATCTCGCTGGAAACGATAAATCTTGGTAACCCTTAAGCCATCGCGTGTGGTGCCAGTTAATCGGACGACTAACACATTAACACCACCTTGCAACACATAATTACGTTTGGCGCTAGTATAACGAATGGGGTGATTTCCACTAGTAGTTGGCCCTGTTTGCGCAACATAGTAATCAGCTGGAGTTGTACTCAATATGGCAATCGGTGATTTATTTTGTAACGATTCCGGATACTTATTCAGTTTAGCAGAGATAATATTACCACCGTGACTGTCGATGATGATATCAAGGAGATCTGTTTTCACGGTAATCATCCGGGTAGCAGATACCTTCTGTCGCTGAAGTGAATGTTTCGCTACGTTCCTTGTATGATCTGAAATCCCTGGTGTAAATGACGGCGGTGTGTAAGAAACGTTCGTGTTATCTTGGCTCGAACGAGAGCTTGGAGACAAGTTGGAGTGAGTGGCCGACGCCATCTGTACTTTCTGAGGGGGATAATCATGCTGCCAAAGATTAAATAGAATCACAGCCAACACAGCAACAATAATATAAATTATAACTCTCTTAATGTCCATTACGCTGACTTTCTTCTTTGTGGAACTGGATCTAAGCCACCTTGATGCAATGGATGGCAACGTAAAATACGCCTCATGATCAGATATAGCCCTTTTAGAACCCCAAAACGAGCTAAAGCATCAATAGCATAGCGAGAGCAACTGGGGTGAAAGCGACAGCATCGTCCGAAATGAGGACTTATAATCATACGATAAACTTTGATAAGATTGATTAAGGCAATCTGTATCGTATAATTAATTGATTGAACAGTTTTTTTAAGCATACAGCTAATTCGTGTTTATTGGCTTCTGATGATCCATTTTTTGCAATAACCACCAGGTCAACTGCAGGTAAATCGTTTTTCTGGTTACGAAAAACCTCTTTAATTAAGCGCTTAACTCGATTTCGGTTAACCGCGTTACCGACTTGCTTTTTACTAGCAACAGTACCAATTCTTGCATGATTGAACTGGTTCTGAAGATAATAAACAACAAAAAAGCTTCCATTTATCCGCTGTCTTTTGACATAAACGCATTTATAATCTGCTGAATCTCGAACTCGCCAGTGATAAGAGAAACTTCCCATTTAACCGGCGAGACTTTTTCTACCTTTCGCACGACGTCGATTGATTACTTTACGACCTCCTTTAGTCGCCATGCGGGCGCGAAAGCCATGGGTACGTGCTCGTCGCAAATTGCTAGGTTGGTATGTGCGTTTCATTGATCAAACCTGCTGTGTTAATAAAGTTACACGACTGTGGATAATAGATGAGAGGGGGGGTATTGTCAACGATAAAAGCCCGCCAATATATCCACAACT
Source organism: uncultured Coxiellaceae bacterium (assembly GCA_963922495.1). Lineage (GTDB taxonomy): Bacteria > Pseudomonadota > Gammaproteobacteria > Coxiellales > Coxiellaceae > CAWUIH01. Next base: position 7,690 of record CAWUIH010000017.1, read on the forward strand.
TATTAACAAGTTACACTTTGCGGCTTATCATGTATATTAATACTATTAATTAAATTAAAATATATGATAGTGGTAATAGTAGTGTTTGTGAATATTGGGGATAGATTTATAATCAAATATAAATCAAAAAGTTAATTACTATCTTCTTGTTTGTAATTGTGAGCACTTCCAGTTACAAAGTTGTGTCAAGTTGTGGGCAACTTAATGTCCAAAAGCTTTTCTCATAACTTTATGACAGCTTATCCACATATTTGTACAATACCTGAATGATCTCATTGTTGGTTATGAATCTTCACACAGTTCTTTAAACTCCTGTTATAATCAGTGATAATTTTGTCAACTTTAATTGGAAGGTGGTCAATATGTATAATAAGATATTGGTGGCATTAGATCTTAGTGCAGAGGATAATCAGCGAATTCTCACAAAAGCTAAAACCCTCACGGAGAAAACGTCTGCAGAATTGTTTGTGGTTCACGCTATTGAGTATCTTTCGAATTACGGCGCTGTCTATGGAGTTTCTGCTGGGGTAGATATTGAGAATATGCTTACCATAGAAGCAGAAAAAATGATAAAAAAAGTTGCCGCTGATTATGATATTGACGAGAAACACCAAATTATTTCCGTGGGGCCAGCCAAATTCGTGATTCTTGATGAGGTCAAAAAACGCTCAGTAGATTTAATCATATTGGGTAGTCATGGGCGTCATGGTGTAAGAATTCTATTGGGATCAACAGCTAATGCTGTGTTGCATCAAGCTCCTTGCGATGTACTTGCTGTACGTTGTCATTCTGGAAAGTAATGCTCTGTATCAGCAGAATTTTTTCTTAAACTACAGTAATAGAATCCGTCGTGGGTAAATTGTGGCAACAACTGTTGCCCATATTCCAATTTTAATGCATCTGGAATTCTATCTAATGTAGTAATTGTTGCCAAAGGCTGTTGCCTCAAAAATTCGTGAATAACATTTTCGTTCTCCTCAGGCAAAATTGAGCAAGTTGTGTATAAAATGCGACCATTATCGCGTAACCTTAACCAGAGCGCACCTAATAATGCTAATTGAATTTCTGCGTATTGTGCAATATCGTCTGCTTTACGTAATATTTTTATATCAGGATGTCTTCGTATCACGCCGCTTGAAGAGCAGGGAGCATCAATTAAAATGACGTCAAATTGCGAATCAGTGTCCCAAGTATCGGGGTTGCTAGCATCCGCACAAATTAATTGCACTTGACTTTGATTAAGCTGGAGTCGTTGAAGGTTTTCTTCAATTAATTGCAGTCGTGGTCGTTGAATGTCCATTACTACGAGTTTTTGGATATTTGGATGTTTTTCTAGAATGTGTGTGGTTTTAGATCCAGGTGCAGCACAGGCGTCGAGTACGTCCTCAAAGTTGCTAAGTGCCAGTAAGTGTGCAACATGCTGCCCAGCACTGTCTTGCACTGAACATAGACCTTGATTGAAGCCAATTATCTGACTTACGGGAACTGCCTTTTCGAGTATGATGGTTTCAGACTGCGATGGTAATTTTTTTACTTTAACATGATGATTTTTCAATAGTTGAATGTAACCGTCTGTGGAAATTCTTTGATGGTTAATTCGAAGTGTCAAGGGTGGTTTTTCATTATTGGCAACTAATATAGCTTCCCAATGCTCAGGCCAGGATTTTTTTATTGCTTTTATAAGCCATTCAGGGTGTGCATATTTTCCTACTAATGACTGATCAGCGATATTCATGAAAAAGGCATGTTCTGCAATGAATCGTCGCAAAATTTTATTTACTAGGCTTTTAGCCCAGGGTTTTTTAAGTCTATTAACCGCATCGACAGTTTCTGATACAACAGCATGATTTGGGATTCGCATGTAATCAAGCTGATAAATGCCAATCACCATTAAATAAAATAAGTCCTGATTTTTTTTAGAAAGTGGTGAAAATAAAGCGGCTTTGACGATTTTCTCCAAGCGCGGATAATACCTTATTGCGCCATAAACCAGCTCTTGCACCAAGGCACTATTAAATTTCAAACTCGATAACGAACGATTTTTAGAAATAATTTGTTGTAGATAAGTAGTGGCTTTAGCACGTTCATTCATGACAGTAGTGAGATATCTGCAACTTGAATAAATAACTGTTGCAAACTTGCCAGCAACGATAAACGATTGTCGCGAACTTTTGGATCATCAACCATCACCATTACATCATTAAAAAACTGATCAATAGGTTTTTTTAATTTTGCAAGCTCTGTAAGTAGCGTTGTATATTCTTGGTGCTTGTAAAGATTACGAATATTTTCTTGCTTTTCGGTGAGATGTTTTGCGAGGTCCTTTTCTGCATCTGCTTCAAATAAAGATTCATTGACAGTTGTAGCAGATGATTGCCATTTTTGTTTTTTTAAAATATTTTGCACACGCTTGTAAGCAGCTGACAATGATTGTGCTTCAGGTAAATTTAAAAAGTGTCTCACGGCTTGAATGCGACGGTCAAAGTCGACAGGTGAACTATTGCGGTTGGCTGCAACGGCATTAAAAGTTTCTGTTGTAACCCCTTTTTCATGATACCAAGCGCGTAGGCGTTCGTAAATAAAATCAAACGTTTCAGATATTACCTCATTATTGGGTAAATTTACGGTAAATTGGTTTTGTGCCTGCTGTAATAGCGCTATCAAATCAAGGTCAAGGGCTTTTTCAATTAGTAAGCGTAAGATGCCGAGTGCAGCACGTCGCAACCCAAAAGGATCTTTGTCTCCACTGGGCAACTTGTTTATTCCAATAATACCAATTAGTGTGTCTAAGCGGTCCGCTAACGCTACACTTGTTGCAATTAATTGTTTTGGAAGTCTGTCTCCTGAAAAGCGTGGTAAATATTGATTTTCAATGGCATCTGACACTGCGAGTGGCTCACCGTCATATTGTGAATAATATTTTCCCATGACTCCTTGTAGATTTGGAAATTCATACACCATTTCTGTGACTAAATCACATTTAGACAATATGCCAGCTCGCTGTGCCAATTTTCTATCAAGCGCTAATTCATTAGCAATATGAGTGGATAAAGATGCAATACGCTGTGATTTTTCAAACATGTTTCCCAATTCATGCTGAAAGACTAGTGTTTCTAGTTTTTTTAATCGTGCCGATAATGGTTGCTTAAGATCATTCTGGAAGAAAAATGCTGCATCGGATAAGCGTGCATTAATGACTCGTTCATTTCCTGAAATAATATTTTTTTTGTCGGTACTATCGACATTACTAATTAGAGCGAAATAAGGTAGTAACTTACCATTGATATTTTCTATAGGAAAACAGCGTTGGTGGACCTTCATGGTAGTGATAAGTATTTCGGGTGGGAGATTGAGAAATTCTGCTTTAAATTTTCCGCAAAGAGCAACTGGCCACTCGACTAAATTAGTCACTTCACTTAATAAATTTTCGTCAATAATGACCTGACCATTTTCAGGCTTTATTTGTTGTAACTGCCCCCTTATATTTTTGCGTCGAACTTTAAAATTGGCAATCACATATCCTTGCGAGGCTAGTAGGGTAGCGTAGTTATCTGGAATATTGATAGTTAATGCTTTGGGATAATGATAACGATGGCCATATGTTAATTTATTAGCTTGCTGACCTAAAATTTCTGTGTTGATTACCTTTTTTCCAAGCATACAGGCAATCCAGTGAACAGGGCGCACGAATGAAATATCATGATTACCCCATCTCATTGGTTTTGCAATAGGAAGAGATTTGATGGCATTATGGATTAAAGTTGGCAGTAAAGCCTCAGTTGCCTGTCCAGGTTGTTCTACTTGGCAGAAGATGAATTCTCCCTTCGGAGTTTTGCGTGTCTGTAACTGATCGGCTTGAACACCGCAGGAACGGGCGAATCCCAAGCAAGCAATAGTGGGTGTACCGTCTTTGTCATAGGCAGATTTGACGTTTGGACCTTGTCTTTCAATAGTTCGTGGTGTTTGTTTTTCATCTAAATTTTTTATCCAAACCGCAATTCGACGAGGCGTAGAAAAGCTATAGATTTTCTCAAATGACAAATGTTGTTTGTTGATTTCTTCAGATAAATTATCTGCGAGAGAGGTAGCAAGCTTTTCTACACCATGAGGAAGCTCTTCACAGCCTATTTCAAGCAAAAAATCCTGACTATTCATTTACTATTCTCTTCTTTCAGCATAGGGAAATCTAATTTTTTCCGTACGTTATAGTAAACGGTGGAGACGGATTGTGCTAATTTTCGTACACGAAGGATATAACGCTGTCTTTCCGTTACTGATATTGCTTGACGCGCATCTAGTAAATTAAAACAATGTGAAGCTTTTATCACCATCTCATAGGCGGCGAGGGGAATTTCTACATTAAGCAGCTTTAGAGCTTGGGCTTCATAAAAATCAAATTGTTTAAATAACTCTTCGATATCAGCAAATTCAAAATTGTAACTAGACATTTCAATTTCATTTTGACGAAATATATCTCCATAAGTAACGACACTGGAAGGAGTTCTTGTCCACACCAAATCGTACATATTATCAGTTTCTTGTAAAAACATTGCTAAACGCTCAAGGCCATAAGTTAATTCGCCAGTTACTGGCTTACAGGGCAAGCCTCCGGCTTGTTGAAAATAAGTGAATTGCGAAACTTCCATACCATTTTGCCATACCTCCCAACCCAGTCCCCAGGCTCCTAATGTGGGTGCTTCCCAATTGTCTTCTACAAATCGAATATCATTTTTTAGCAAGTTGATACCCAGCGCTTTCAGTGAATTGAGATAAAGTTCTTGAATGTTATCTGGAGAAGGTTTTAATACTACTTGATATTGGTAAAAATGTTGCGATCGATTAGGATTATCACCATAACGTCCATCAGTCGGTCGCCGTGAAGGTTGTACATACGCTGCGTACCATGGTTCTGGTCCGATTGCTTTTAAAAAAGTGGCAGGGTGAAAGGTACCCGCACCTACCTCCATGTCCAAAGGTTGTATGATGACACAACCTTGTTGCGACCAATATTGCTCCAGAGCTAATATCATATCTTGAAAGGATAATATTTTTTGAGACATCATTACCTTATTCTAAAAAAGCCAGTCACATAAATAATGTCACTGGCTTATTAATATCTTATAATGTTATAGATATAATTAATTTGTTGTATGTGATTGACTTAATTCATCGATTTTATCTTGTAAATTAGTTTCTGAAGTTGCCCCAGGTATAAATTCAAATTGTGTATGTGACTTATTACTTAATATGAAACTCGGTGTACCGACTAGATGGAGTGCTTGCGCGAGCTGCATATTTTTACTGATCTGTTGTTTTATCAAATTACTAGACATTTCTTTTCGCAGCTTAGAGATATTAAGACCTGCTTTTTTTGCGATGCGATAAATCTGTTGTTTAGACAAAGGGTTTTCCGCGGCAAATAATTCATTATGAAATGGGTAATACTTTCCTTGCTGTACTGAAGCTAAAGCAGCTTCTGCTGCTAATTTTGAATTCGCACCGAAAATTGGCAATTCTTTAAAGATCACTTTTAAATTTTTATTTTTTGAAACTATATCTTGCATCAGCGGGCTCATTTCCCTACAGTGACCACACTGGTAATCAAAGAATTCAACTAACACGACACTACCATTCGGGTTGCCTGCCACAGGAGAATTTGGATCGTAAAATATTTTCTGCAAATTGTTCTTGATAGCTTGCTTTGCTAACGTCATTTCTTTTTCTTCAGTTTGTTTTTGAAGTTCTTCAGAAACTTCGACCAATACCTGTGGATTTTTGATTAAGTAATCATGAACAATACTTTCAATATTTTTGATTTGGGCAGGCGTAAAGTGACCATGGCTCATCGTTGTTGAACTATTGCTGCTTATTGTATTCGAGCGTGCCACTAGAGCACTCAACGATAGAGTGAGACCGAAGAATAATGCGACAGTATTTTTTAATAGATTTTTCACGCTGAGCCCTTATTGGTTTGGTAGATTATTCAGTAACTATTATATTACGAATTTTTTGCATAGCATTTTTTTCTAACTGTCTGATACGTTCGGCGGAAACTTGATACTTTGCAGCTAAGTCATGCAACGTCATTTTTTCATCGTTGAGCCAGCGCTGATGTAAAATATCTCGACTACGTTCATCCAACGAAGAAAGAATGTCATGGAGTTTGTTATGCTGGTTCGAAGACCAGTCATTATTTTCAAGTAAAGACTCAGGGTTAGCCCGCTGATCTTCAAGATAATTGGCCGGAGCGTTCCAGGTTGAAGATGAGTGGTCATCCGTATCATGACTAAAGTCAAAAGTTTCGTCATAACTATTGAGTCGCTGTTCCATTTGACGCACATCTTTAGTAGAAACATTAAGTTCAGCTGCAACGGCCTGTAATTCAGATTCGCTAAACCAACCGCGTTTCTTGGAGTATTTACGAAGATTAAAAAATAACTTACGTTGCGCCTTTGTTGTAGCAATTTTTACAATGCGCCAGTTTTTGAGAACATATTCATGAATTTCAGCACGAATCCAATGAACCGCAAAAGAGACGAGACGAACTCCCACTTTAGGATTGAAACGCTTCACTGCTTTCATCAAACCAATGTTACCTTCTTGGATCAAATCTGCTTGTGGTAGGCCATAACCGGAGTAACCACGTGCGATACGAACGACAAAGCGTAAGTGGGACATGACCATTTTTCGTGCGGCCTCTAAATTGCCAGTATTAACTAGCTGGTTAGAGAGGTCTTGTTCTTCCTGTTCAGTAAGCATGGGTATGCTGTTTACCCAGCTAATATAATTACTGAGGCTACCTACAGAGAGGGCGCGACTTTCGAGACAAGAAACGTGTTTGTTCATGCATTAAATTCTGTATAAAATGAGAATGAATTAACTTTTAAAATTCAATGTTATCATTAAATGAGGTAGATCGCAGCTATTTTCAAGGTTTGAGGTGACGTCGAATGGCAAAACTAGAGCCTACCATGCTGATGATGATGGCAGTGACAGTCACGAATAGAAAAATATTTTTATTAACTGTTTGATTTTTATATAAAAAATCATATGTTTGCGCTAGATTTTCCAATGGAATAGTAAGCCAAGATAGTAACGTGCACACTATCAGATAGGCTATTGAGCCACCAAACAGCCCGAAAAGGAAACCACGATATAGAAAGGGACGACGCAGGAAACCATGAGAAGCCCCTAGCATTTTCATGGTAGTCATTTCGTCGAGGTATGCCATGATGCTAAGTTGAATTGTGTTACTGATGATCAAGATTAACCCCAAACAAGATAATGCAGTAATGCTATAGACAATGCGCTTGCCAAAAGTGCTGATAAACGCCAGTCGCTTTACCCATAACCAGCTAATTTTGACTGAATCGACATGAGGTAATTTTTGGAAAAAATCGTTGATTTGATGTAATCTGCTAAGAGGTATATTCTGTTGGGGCGTCACAATAATAACCGGAGGAATAACGCCAATATCAACAGTATCCAGATGCATTTTAAAATCTGGCGAATGTTGTAGTTCGCTGAATCCTTGTTGCGGTGAAATATAGGCGACTCGTTTTATAGCCGAACGCTGTTTTAGATCAGTAATAATCTGAACTATATAAGGCGGTGGTGTGTTTGGAGCTAAAAAAATGGAAAATACAGCTTGTTCTGACAATTTTTGGTACAAGCCATGTGAATTGTTCAAAAAAACATATAATCCTGTTGGAAGCGCAATCACAATACTGATAACTAAAATTGTCATCAAGTTTGTAATCGGTTGATGGAGCATCTCTTTTATCACGCGAGAGAGAGTTCGCCAGTGTGTTAACGTCCACTGTGATAGATGTGGTGGTAATTCATCAGTCATCGGATAGTTCCTGCTGTAATACCCCAGTTTTCAGTTCAAATACCCGATATTTGGTATCGTTAATTAATGAACGGTTGTGTGTGGCAATTAAGACGGTCACTCCGATACGATTAAATGCCTCAAACAGTGTGATTATCTTCTTCGTCAACTCAGGATCTAAGCTTGCAGTGGGTTCGTCAGCTATTAGCATTAATGGCTTATTAACGACGGCCCGTGCGATAGCGACCCGTTGCCACTCACCACAGGACAGCTCATCGGGATAAAATTTGTGTTTGTAAATCAGTTCAACTTTGTGAAGCGCTGCATTTACTCGCTTTTTAATTTCACGAGATCGGTACCCACGAATTAATAGCGGTAGCGCTACATTCTCAAAAACACTGTAGCCCTTAATTAATTTAGTATTTTGAGTTATCAAGCCGATATGACGGCGTAATTGTGATACTTGTTGTGGATTGATACGAGATAGATGAGTGCTATTAACAATAATTTTTCCTTCAGTGACTGTTTCGGTCATCATTAAGAGCTTGAGTAAGGTTGACTTCCCGGCTCCAGAGTGTCCCGTTAGAAAAGCCATTTCTCCGGTTTGTATTTGCAAGCTGACATCAGCCAATGCCAGAATATGACCTGAATAGGTTTTAGTGACATGGCTCAAATGGATCATTAATCTTCCCTATTAACATCCGTTAATCGGTAAATATAGCCTCTATAAATTCTTTAGCTACGAAAGGCTTCAAATCTTCCATGCTTTCACCAACGCCAATGAAGCGAATGGGTAATTGCAGTCTTTTGGCAATCGCAAAAATGATGCCTCCTTTAGCAGTTCCATCCAATTTGGTTATTACGATACCTGTTAGGCCAATGGTTTCATGAAATTCTAAGGCTTGATTTAGGGCATTTTGTCCGTTACCAGCGTCGATAACGAGTAGGGTTTCCTGTGGAGCATTCTCGCTATTTTTGCTAAGTACTCGTTTTATTTTTTCTAACTCATCCATTAGATGAGATTGCGTGTGTAGTCTTCCGGCAGTATCGGCAATGAGTAGATGGGCTTGACGGGCTTTGGCAGCATCTAATGCATCAAATACTACAGATGCGCTATCTGCCCCTGATTGTTGTGCAATAACAGGGACTTGATTATGCTCTCCCCAAGTTTGTAATTGTTCGATTGCTGCAGCGCGAAATGTATCACCTGCGGCTAAAATGATTTTTTTACCTTGAGATTTGTAAAAATGGGCGAGTTTCGCAATAGTGGTAGTTTTGCCAGCACCATTAATGCCAACGGCTAGAATGACGAAAGGAGATTGGTTGATTTCCAATGGTTTTTCGCAAGGTAGCAATAGTTGTAATAACTGTTGCTTCAGTGCGTCCAATAGCAATTGTGGATCAGAAAGTGTTTTTCGCTTGATTTGCTGTGTTAAGTTCTTTAAGACTTCTTCTGTAGCTTCTACACCAACATCAGCAGCAAGCAAATAGGTCTCCAATTGTTTCAACAAATCGTCATCGATTTTTTTCTTTCCTAAGAATAGATTCGCGACACCGCTACCAAGGCGCTCACGAGTCCGTTTTAAACCATGATTCAAACGACTCAGCCAAGATTTTTTTGGATGTTGTTTTTCCTCAGCAGATGAAGTCTTTTTTTTGGATTTTGAAAAACCAAACATAATATCTTTCCTAAGTAAGCAGATTATACTGGCTCTATCTTATCGCACGTTGAGGATATAATGCGACAATGGATTAGCAAGTCTCGTTCTTTATTATTTTGCACTCTTGGCCTAGCAAACGCTGGGTAAATTTATCACTATACCCGCAACAATGGCTTAAGGTCTTCGTTAAGACAGCTTATCGCGCCCCCTGTTTTCTTCTTTATCTATGTACAAAGTAGGCAGAAATTACAAATATGATAGTATCATAGGCATGTTGCACGTACTAGAATATATGATCCTAGAAAAAGCAGTTGGATCACGATTTCTGGCATAGCCTCTTGATTCATCTCGCCATATAAAAATTTTTCTCATCACCAATGAGGTGACGCCGACAATTTTTATTACACGATCTCAATCAATCGGTTATACCATTTAATCGCGTTCAACTGCTTTTTCTAGGATGATGTTTCGAGATACAATAAAGTATTCAGCAAAATTAGATAATCAAGTAATATTGGTGGCGAACAAAAAAAACCACTGGATTATTCAGATAATTCCGTTCACAATATTGATCAGTTAAATTCTTTTTCTGCTAATAATGCCTTTAAAGAAGTTATTCATTCCAATCCGTTTTTCATCGTTGTGGTTTGCTCAAAAATAGTTGCTCTCATGTTCGAAAACAAAGTTCGTATTATTGCCGGTAAATGGCGTGGTAGAAAAATTACTTTCCCATCCCTTGTGGGCTTACGTCCCACGGCAGATCGTATTCGTGAAACACTTTTTAATTGGTTAATGAATGATATTGGTGGTGCAGTGTGTTTAGATTTGTTTGCTGGTAGTGGTGCATTGGGATTTGAGGCGTTATCGCGTGGAGCGAAACATGTGACTTTTGTAGATTCCTCTGCAGCAGTGATATCTGCTCTAAAGGAAAACTCTGATGTTCTACAAATTAATAATTGTAAAATTGTAAAAAGTGATTTTTTGAAAATTAATTTTACTCGTGACCAAAAGTTTAATATCGTTTTTTTAGATCCGCCTTTTCGTAAAAATTTCGTAATTCCCGCCATAGATTATCTTATAAAAAATAACTTGCTTGATAAAAACGCACTTGTATATATTGAGATGGAAACAAATCTTTTATTTGAAACAATTGATAATTTTGAAGTCGTAAAACAATGTGATACCTCGAATTTCCATTATTTTTTACTACGTTTTAAGTAATTTAACTTTAACTTAGAAAAAACAGTTGGATCACGATTTCTGGTATACCTTCTTGATTCGTCTCGCTATATAAAAATGCTTCTCATTACCAATGAGGTGACTTCGATAATTTTTATTACTTATTACGCGATCTCAATCAATCGGTTACACGATTTAATCGCGCGCAACCATTTTTTCTAGGCTAATTGATAGTGACGCTGGAAGTAATAATTTTGTTCAATCTTGTGCTGACAACAAAATAGCTTTGCGGGTGCTGTAGCTATAGAAGTGTATGCAGCAGTATTAAATTCACCGCGCCACTTAAACATCAAGATTTTCAACTGCCAAAGCGTTTTTCTCGATAAAGTTACGGCGCGGTTCAACTTGATCACCCATCAAGGTAGTAAATATTTCATCTGCGGCAATAGCATCCTCAATGCTAACCGACAGCATGCGACGAGCATCACTATCCATTGTAGTTTCCCACAATTGATCGGGGTTCATTTCACCCAGACCTTTGTAGCGTTGAATATTTAAGCCTTTTTTGCCTTCGTCGATGAGCCACTTTAGTGCTTCACCGAAGCTATTGACATAATGTTTTTTATCACCACGAATGACGTAAGCATCTTTTTCGAGTAGTTCCGACAAGCTGTTATAAAGCGTTACAATATGTTGGTAGTCGGTACAACCAAAAAACTCTCGGTTGAGAACACGATCTTGTTCTATCCCATGATTGATGATAGTAATAAGCGGTAAATAGAGCTCCCTTTCTTTATTTTCAGTGATATTAATTCTAAATTTTACGCCATAATTACTACTTGTTTGTTGTAAAGCTTCGTCAAGCTGACTGATCCATATTTTTACTTTTGGCAGGTTACTCAGATCATCGGTTGTCAGTGGTGCAATATGCAGTAATTGTTCAAGGATTTCTATTGGGTAACGTTTTGCAAGTCGCATCATACTGCGATCAGCGATGCGTTGTTGTAACGCCAATTTTTCTAGCGCGTTACCATTAATAGCAGGTGTTGCATTTCCGGTAAATAATTGTGCTTCTTCAATCGCTAGGCGTAGCAGTAACGTATCCAATGCTGCGTCGTCTTTCACATATTGTTCTTGCTTACCTTTCCTAATCTTATAAAGCGGTGGTTGAGCAATATAAATATGGCCACGCTCAATGAGTTCTGGCATCTGACGATAGAAAAATGTCAGCAGTAATGTGCGAATATGTGAGCCATCAACATCGGCATCAGTCATGATGATGATGCGGTGATAGCGCAACTTGTCAGGATTGTATTCTTCGCGTCCAATGCCACAGCCAAGTGCCGTAATCAACGTACCCACTTCTTGAGAAGCAAGCATCTTATCAAAACGTGCCTTTTCAACGTTTAATATCTTACCCTTTAGAGGTAAAATAGCTTGAAAGCGACGATCACGTGCTTGTTTGGCGGAACCACCAGCCGAGTCACCCTCAACTAAAAATAATTCACATAGTGCCGGATCTTTTTCTTGGCAATCTGCTAATTTTCCTGGCAAGTTGCCAATATCGAGCACATTTTTTCTTCGTGTCATTTCCCGAGCTTTGCGGGCTGCTTCGCGGGCACGTGCAGCGTCAATAATTTTCATGGAAATAATGCGTGCTTGCTTGGGATTTTCTTGCAAATAATCCTTTAAGTGTGTTGATACGGCTGTTTCGACGACAGGCTTTACTTCAGAAGATACTAGCTTTGCTTTAGTTTGTGATGAAAACTTTGGGTCAGGTACTTTTACCGAGAGTACCGCGGTGATGCCTTCACGCGTGTCATCTCCTGAAGTCGAGATTTTATTTTTCTTACTGAGGGCTTCTCTCTCTATATATCCATTGAGAGTTCGGGTTAATGCCGCTCTAAAACCTGATAAATGGCTGCCACCGTCGCTTTGAGGAATGTTATTAGTGAAACAGAAAATAGTTTCTTGAAACCCATCGTTCCACTGTAGTGCTAATTCCACAGTAATGTCATCTTTTTCAATAGAAAAGTTAAAAACATCATTATGAATAGGGTTTTTATGTTTATTCAAATGTTCTACGAATGCTTTGATACCGCCCTCATATTCAAAAATATCATCTTTACCTTTTCGTTCATCGATTAATTCAATACGCACCCCTGAATTGAGAAAAGACAGTTCTCGGAGACGCTTAGCAAGAATATCGTAGTGAAAGGTAATATCACTAAATATTTCAGAGCTGGGTAAAAAGCGAATTTCTGTACCCGTTTTATCAGTTGGTTCGGTTTTTTGCAGTGGTGCTTGTGGAACTCCCATTTTGTAACTCTGGGTATGTTTGTGTCCATCTTGGCGAATGGTTAACTCCAATTTTTCTGAAAGTGCGTTGACCACTGAAACCCCAACGCCATGCAATCCACCGGAAACCTTATAGGAATTTTTGTCAAATTTACCTCCAGCGTGTAATACCGTCATGATTACTTCTGCAGCCGATCTCCCTTCTTCTGGATGGATGTCGGTGGGTATACCACGCCCATTATCACGAACAGTCACCGAGCCATCGGTGTGTAAAATAACCCAGATATGACTACAATGACCGGCAAGTGCCTCATCAATAGAGTTATCAACGACTTCGAATACCATATGATGAAGACCAGAGCCATCATCAGTGTCACCAATGTACATTCCCGGACGCTTGCGAACAGCGTCAAGGCCTTTCAGAATTTTAATTGCAGAAGAATCGTATTTTTGTGGCACATTCACACTCATTCTAGCTCCGTGGTTAGGGCACAAGTCGTATTGACCGGAAAAGCATCAAATTATACCATTATTTGTTATTGTTAGCGAATTCTCTGGGTCAGCGAGGTGCTGCGTAATCGTTTGATTTAACTATTATATTTGCTAACCCGAGTAGTTTGGATTTGGCTTCTATTCTTGCTATGGTTTGGTGAATGATAGCAATAAGTTTCATACGATCACATTTTGTTTCACCTGGAACATCAATCTAACTATCTGCAAACTCTGGTTCCACGTGAAACAACTTAAAAATTGAAAGTTGATGATTATAAACCCGAGCCCTGTTGATTTTCTCATAACTTGAGATTGTAGTCGTTGTTTCACATGGAACATTAATCGCGCTTAACTGCTTTTTCTATGGTAATGGTCACTTGGTGGATTCTGTGAGGATTTGACCTTGTTTCACGTGAAACACTGAGGAATCCATTGGATGTTGGGCGAAAATGGGTTGCATTTCTTGGATATCGATACAGGTTATAAGCACTTGTGCCTTGATGTTAGTTAATATTTCTAACACAGCTTGTTGTTTTTGACTATCTAATTCAGCAGGTAAGTCGTCTATTAAGTAAATAGTACGATTTTGAGTTTGCTGTTGTAACAATAAGCCTTGGGAGAGATAAAGTGCATAAGTAAGTAGTTTTTGTTGGCCTTGTGACAGAATATCGTGTGCGGGAATGCCCTCAATCAATAGCTTTAAATCTGCGCGATGTGGTCCTGCAGTGGTATATCCCAACACGCTATCACGTGAAAAATTAGTTTTTAGTTGCTCACTATAACACTGTGTTGAGTCCCAACCACAATAATATTCTATTTGAATCGGATAATTTGGTAAAAACACTTTGCAAAGCTGGTTGAATAGTTTCCGAAAGCGTTCAATGATATCAATTCGACTTTGATGAACTCGTAACGTATCTGTAACCAAAACGTTATCCCAAAAAACCACCTGCTTGATAGGCAGGTGTTGTTTAAGTGCTGCATTACGTTGCTTTAAGCAGCGTTGTATATTTTGCCAAGGAATATAGCTGTTATGATCTCCATGAAATAGTAACCAGTCTAGAAACTGGCGGCGTGTTTTAGGCCCATCGTGTAAAAAACGATGACTCATGGCACTAATTACTCGGGTAGGAAGTTTACGAGCTATAGTGGAGAGTCTAGTGATTATATCACCATTATATTTTAAATGACGTTGACCCGATTTAAATCTTTCAACGCCGAGAGGGAAAAAATTGGATTCATCATCTTGAATGCGGCTGAAAATAGAAAAATGTTGTTTATCATCCTGAATTAACCGTGGTGTTACGTGTGTACGAAATGATTTACCCACAGCTAAATAATGAATAGCTTCAAGGAAGCTGGTTTTACCGGCACCATTGTTACCATAAAAAACGTTCAGTTCTGGTTGTAGTGTAATATCAACATTTTTTAGATTACGAAAGTGCTGAATTGTTAACGACGTCAGATGTGACATGCCCGTCAAAGCCGCATTGGCATCACCACAAATACACTATCAAGATCTGAGCTTACTTCACGAATAAGCACACTACTATTGGAATCTGAAAAAATGAGCTCAGTATCCCCAGAATTAATCGTGTTTAAAATATCAATCAAATAACTGACATTGAACCCAATATCTAAATCATCTTGTTCATAATGAGTTGCTATTTCTTCTTCCGCAGCCTCTTGTTCTGGATTATTTGATAAGAGTCGTAGTAAATTATGACGTAACTCCAAACGTACGCCTTTAAATTTTTCATTACATAAGATGGCACTACGCTGTAGCGCTTTCTTTAGAATATCACGATCAATAACTAGTTTTTTATCACCTGTTTTAGGGATAACACGATCGTAGTCAGGAAAACGACCCTCAATCAGCTTAGAGGTGAAAATGAAACTATTGGTAGCGATGCGAATATGATTATTACCAATTGTCATTTTAGCTTGGTCATCGCTGTCGTTGAGCAACCGTAGTAATTCAACCACGCCTTTTCGAGGAATGATCACTTGAAGACGATGAGACACATGAGTCTGAATCAGTAGTGTATTGAGTGCGAGACGGTGCCCATCGGTTGCTACCGCAGATAATTTATTAGGATGCACTTCGAGTAGCAAACCATTTAAATAATAGCGCACATCTTGCTGTGCCATCGAAAAATATGTGCGTTGTAATAGACGCAACAGCGTTGCTTGCTCGAGCATCAGTTCCACATTGCCGTCGTATTCTTCAAGATTAGGGAATTCTGTCACCGGGAGTGTGGATAGTGTGAAACGACTACGGCCTGAACGTAATACGATACGATTTTTTTCATACTGAAATTCAATCGGTGCGTTTTCAGGTAATGCGCGGCAGATATCCATTAATTTTCGACCAGGTACAGTCCAGTGATACGGTTCAGCGTGACTGCCAGATAGTTGGCTCTGACCGATCAGTTCAACTTCCAGGTCAGTTCCAGTAATGGATAAGGAATTATCCTTTGCTGATAGTAAAACATTAGATAATATGGGCAAAGTTTGTTTGCGTTCAACCACTCCAATGACCATCTGTAATGGTTTTAGCAGCGTTTCACGCAACACAGTCAATTTCATCGCGTACTCCTCACATAACTCTTATCCGGATAATATGCGTAATAAATTTTTATAATCTTCCAACAAATCCGGGGTGTTGGAGAGTAATTCCTTAATTTTTCGACAAGCATGTAATACAGTAGTATGGTCACGGCCACCAAATGCCTCCCCAATCTCTGGAAGACTATGATTAGTTAATTCTTTCGATAATGCCATTGCAATTTGACGAGGACGCGCAATAGAGCGACTGCGGCGCTTAGAGAGTAAATCGGAAACTTTGATTTTGTAGTATTCAGCAGTAGTTTTTTGAATATTTGCGATAGTGATCAATTTGGCTTGTAATGTCAGTAGATCTTTCAACGCGTCACGCGTGAAATCGACGGTTATTGGTTGTCCGGTGAAGTGGGCATTCGCGATCACACGTTTCAACGCACCTTCCAGTTCGCGCACGTTCGATTGAATATGTTTAGCAATGAAGAACGCCACCTCGTGCGGAATATGCATTTTCAGCTGTTCTGCTTTCTTCATTAAAATAGCGACGCGAGTTTCAAGCTCCGGGGGTTCAACGGCCACAGTGAGACCCCATCCAAAACGTGATTGCAATCGTTCTTCTAAGCCGTTGATTTCTTTTGGATAACGGTCACAAGTTAATACAATTTGATGTTGTCCATCGAGTAAGGCATTGAATGTATGAAAGAATTCTTCTTGAGAGCGATCTTTTCCGGCGAAAAACTGAATATCGTCAATCAGTAATGCGTTAACCGAACGATAAAATCGTTTAAATTCATTCATTGCATTGCGTTGCAGTGCTTTGATCATGTCTGCTACGAAACGCTCTGAATGCAGATATAATACTTTTGCTTCCGGGTTGTGAGCGAGAATTTGATTACCAATAGCGTGCATTAAATGTGTTTTACCCAGGCCTACACCTCCATACAAAAATAATGGATTGTATGCTTCACCAGGATTTTCCGCCACCTGGCTGGCTGCTGCGAGTGCTAATTGATTAGATTTGCCTTCGACAAAACTACCGAAGGTAAATTTCAAATTAGTGTTGCTGTTGCCGTGAGTCGCACTTGCACCAAAATGAATGTCAACTTTCTTGGGTTTGGGTCTATTGAGGGTAGATTGTGTGACCGGCTGCTCGACTACTTCATTGGTATTACCAATATCTAATATAAGCTGTGTGGGTTCACCCGAGAGTTGATTTAACAGCTCCTTAATCCTGTTTAGAAATTGTTCATTGATCCAGTCACGCACAAAACGGTTGGGTGCCAACAGTAGCAAACGGTTTTTTTCAGACTCGACTGCATGTAATGGACGTATCCATTGATTATACTGTTGTGGGGAGATTTCTTCTCGCAACGAATCGAGGCATTGATCCCACAAAGAGGATGGCACTGGCATATTCATAACAAAATCAGCCCTCATTTAACCGGTAGAATAGAAAAGACGGAAATCATAAATTCATTACACGACAAATGCAATTTGAATTCTTTAGAATGAAATATTCTAACGCGCTGTGGATAACTTATCTAGCCCCAGTGGTGAATAATTTAGAATTGTTTTTGTAAGCTATTGCCGTGAAATAAAATATTTCACGGCAATAACTACGATTTTCAATCGCAGCCTGGTTGTTAAATGTTCACTTTCGTGGGGACATGTTAGAGGGTGTTTTTCCTTCTGCGTTTTCTTCACCCGCTTCCTCATCATTAGACTTGGAATCGCTTGTGATATCTTCAGCTATATTTTGCAATGCTTGGTTTACTTTAGCTTCGGTATTAGCTGTCGCTACAGATACCCGAAAAGGATCAAGTATCGGATTACCAGTGTTTCTTTTTTGTCTCCCGTTAGTTGCTTTTGGAGAACCATCTGGAAAAAAGTTGGAATCACCACTCAGATTAACCTCAAGAGCATTACATCCAACAGAGCTTCGATTTGTGCTACCAAACAAACTAGATGGATTGGGGAATCGCGGCAACTTAGCTGGAATAATGTTGGTATCAACACTAGCACCCATACCACCCTTCGGTAGTGGCTGACCATCATCTGCTAAATGGACGGTTGGGGTATCACTAACACTTGTAACGAATGTTCCTGCTAGCAGTCTTCTAGGTGTGCCAGCAGCAGGAACATTAGATAGTCGTGAATCTCGATTGCCAGTTTCATCAGTTTTGTTCGGACCATTAGGATCATCCTCAGAGTTTTTATTTTCGGGAGAATCTATTTCTACTGGATGTTTCCTTAATGTTGAAAACGGACTAACAGCTTGGGTCACGCTTGAATCTCTTTTTGATCCTCCCTTACCGTCATCATTTCGCTGTTGGCTTGTTGCTGCTGCCCGCGTGCTTTTAAAATCCTCTGGGTTTACTGGAGGCTGCTCATCGGGTGGTTTGGGCACCGGTTGATAATCGCCACCGATAGACAATTCACTGCCTGCTTTTCCAGTAGCAGTCGCTGTAGGTGTTTGAATATTTCCATCTATTCCAATCGGGTCGAGTGCAAAATCACCACCATCACCACCATCACCACCTCCTGCTGTGAGTAGACTATCTCCTCCCAACTGAGCACTAACCTGTGAATAACGGTGACTTCTCTTACAGAGACAGTATAAAATCGTTGCCAATACCGCAGCTCCGCCAACGGTTCCACCAACAATGGCTGCTATTAGAGCTGAACTTCCTTCAACGTGGTTTCCTCCTTGTTGATCAATCGAAGAGCTATTTGTTGGACTTGTCGAAGGGATGTTTGAAGGGCTCATCGAAGGGGTGTTGGTTTCACCTTGATGGCTAGGACTTGGGGTAATGGGGTTCTGAGTATGAGGGTTTTGGGTGCTGGGTTGTGCGGTCGGATTATGGGTCAGCTCAGTGGGTGACGATGTTGGGTTTGGCGTCAGTGGTGATTGACTGGGCTGCAGTGAGGAGGGGCTGTTAGTGCTGGGTTGTTCGGTCGGCGTCGTAACGGGTTGAGGGGTAGTGGGACTTGTAGTGATTGGGCTTGCCGAAGGGATGTTTGCAGGGCCCATCGAAGGCGCGTTGGTTCCACTTGGCGGCTGAGTGGGGCTCGAGGTTGGTTGGTTTGTGCTGGGCGATGGTGTTGGTACTCTAAAAGAGGGTTTGGGAGTTGGAAATTGCGTGGGTCTCTTTTGTAGGTTGACATTATGGCGATGCGTGCTATTCGTACTTCCTGCCACTAATGTAGAGGTTAGATTACCGATACCGCCAACGAGATATCGGAAAGCTTTGACAACCGTAGTGTTCTTGATAAGTTTCCCCGCCGTATAAGAGAAGGGTTCTTGTTTGGGTGACCACGTATGATGTGATGTATAAGAAGAATTACCATCCGAGGAGATGTTTGAGATCAACATACCTTGGAGTGTGACGGTTGTATTTCCTCTGTGTGCATATAAAGAGAGGCGGGTATTAACGCTCATGAAAATCTCCTAGTGGGGCCAGTAGCCGACAAATTTAATTTTATTGAATCACAACATCAAAAAAAATTTGTTATCCTGTGTGAAATTACACCAATAAATACTATAGTAGAATTTTTTTTAATTGGAGAAGGTAAGCTGTCACCATCCAATTCGTTAATCATTTAAAGGAATAATACGTTGGCAACGTCAAATATTAACAAGAATGGGTTTGTCCCGAAATGCCCCGATAATAAGTTAATGTTTTTTTAATCTTTATAGTTTTTGGAAAATAAATTGAGTATCGCCATCCGTATGGCGACGCTATTTTTGACTTGCTCTGCAATGACTGATTGTTTGCTGTCTACTATTTCGCTATTAACTTCGATGCCACGATTAATAGGCCCTGGGTGCATTATAATCGCCCCGGGTTTTGCGTGTCTTAATACAGTGGGAGTGAGACCGTAGCAGCGATGATATTCTTTATCGTCAAGTGTTATATGTTTCGCCAGGCGTTCTTTTTGAATCCTCAAGCAGTAAATAATGTTGCTATCTTTAATTCCAGATTTCAAATCGGTAAATTGTGTAATTTTTGGGTGCAGTTTTTTAGATGGCAATAATACTTGGGGGCCTATAAGGTTTATTGCAGCAACATCTAAGCTTATTAAACCGTGTATCAATGAGTTGGCAACCCGAGAGTGTAAAATATCTCCAATGATGGAAATGCGATTCTGAGGCCAGTTGGCTTGATGTTGTGAAATAGTAAATAAATCAATTAGTGATTGTGTGGGGTGTTGATTATTGCCATCGCCAGCATTAATAAATACGCTATTGGGAAAGTGTTTGGCGCATTCTTCAACAATACGATTTTTTGAGTGCCTTATGATAAATTGATGAGTTCCCATTGCTTGAAAGGTATGAATGGTATCCAGCAGCGTTTCCCCTTTGACGAGAGACGAAGACGGCAAGTGCGGCGTAATCGTAATTGCTCCAAGTCGCTTAGCGGCAATTTCAAAGGAGTGTAATGTGCGTGTGCTTGGCTCAAAAAATAAATGGGTTACGACATGTCCTTTTAAAGCGGTATATTCTTTATTGCTAAAGAGGCCGTGCTTTAAAAAATCCTCAGCAATTTGAAAGATATTTTCAATATGTTGCTGTGTTAATTGCTTTGTCGATAGTAAGTTTTGCGGCAGTCGCTTCTTTGTTAGCACGATTTAGGACCCTTGTAACCATTGTTCAAGAATAATTTTTGCAGCCACCGCATCGTATCGCGGTATTTTTTGAGGGCGATTTCGATTAATAATTTCTTGTGCTGCAATACTGGTTAAGCGCTCATCAGCGGTGTAAGTCGGGAGTTGGAAGCGATCTTGCAGTCGGTTTGCAAATTTCTGTGCGGCAAATGTGGTGTTTTGTTTGCTACCATCCATATTTAACGGGATGCCAACAACTAAAGCATTTGCATCCCACCCATCAATTAATCTCCCTATCTGATCCCAATCTGGAATGCCGTCTTGTGCTGATAGAATAGTCAATGGCTGGGCGGAGCGGGTGATGGTTTGCCCCACAGCTACTCCAATGCGTTTCATGCCAAAATCAAAGCCGAGCATGATGTGAGGCGAAGATAATTGCTCAGGCATGTCCAACTTGATTAGATAACATGTTGATATTAATGCCAATTAAATCAGCACAGGACTCCCAGCGTCGTTCGATGGGAACGTCAAACAAAATTTCTCGGCTGAAGGGTGCAATGAGCCAATCGTTACGTGCAATTTCTTCCTCTATTTGACCGGCCGCCCAACCCGAATAGCCCAGCGTCACCATATAATTATTGGGACCTTGTCCTTTGGCGATAGAGCAAAGCAAGTCTTTTGATGCGCTGACAGATACAGCTGTGGCCGTTTCATGAACAATGAACCCATGCTCTTGACCTACTGGGCCACCCAAAAGTACCGGTATGCCATCAAATTGATCCTGTTGATATTTAATACTGAGATGATCGAGAACTTTGCCGAGATTGAAAGGGGTTGGTTTATTAATAATAACACCTAAGGCGCCATCTTCATCATGCTCATGGATGTACACTACCGTTTTACTGAAGTTGAAATCTTTCAGCGCAGGCATAGCGATGAGAAAATGATTAGATAATTCGTTTGCTTGGTTCATTGGCTAATAGTATGCAGCAGATTGCTAGATAGTGAAAGCCCTACGAAAATTTGTAATAATAGGTATTAGATGGATTTTCATATAATCGTTAACATAAAAAGGTCGCCTTATGACATCGATTACCTGCCGCAATATCATTGCTGATTTAACTCCCGAAGAATTACTTCAACACGCGCTGAGGCAAAAAGAGGGCACTTTGAGTCAAACGGGTGCCTTAGTAGTCACCACCGGTGAGCGTACGGGTCGTTCACCTAAAGATCGCTTTATTGTCAGAGACAATATTACCGCTACTGACGTTCATTGGGGATCGGCGAACCAACCAATTGATTCACCATTATTCGAGGCACTTTGGAAGAAATCACTGCAGCATGTGGTTGATAAAAGATTGTATTTTTCACAGTTGCAAGTTGGTGCGGATTCAGCGCATCATTTAGCACTCAAAGTGTACACAGAAACGGCCTGGCATAATTTATTCGCTAATCATTTATTTATAAAAAATCTAAATGCTGACGAAAATGAAATTTCTTGGACTATCTTGAATATCCCTTCGTTTAAAACTGAACCACAGCGTGACGGTGTACCACGGCATTTTCATGAACCATAATTCTTCAGTTAATGCTATAAAAATAGAAGT
>CAWUIH010000018.1:0-29267 GCA_963922495.1 uncultured Coxiellaceae bacterium
CGGTGGCGGCGTTATCGGGGATCATGACGTTGATTGCCCACGTATCGCATTGAGGGGGGCTGTCTTCTTTTTGTTCACTATGGCTGGGATTGATAATTCTCATTATCAATCCAATTATATTGTATTTGACGGAGGTATTTCTACTTCGGCTTCGGCTCGTTTTTGGATAACTGATTCATCGGATAATTTTTCAAAAAATCCTGGTACCTTTGTAGCACTAAGAGATGCTTCATATTTGGTAATGTCTTGCTGTGTGGCTCCTAATGCGTTGAGAATGATACTACAAACAGGTGGTGCAAAGATGCACCTAACTCCAGAAGTATTATTGGTGCATTCTCTGATGAGAGCTTTTGAAATTAGCTTTATCCTATGTTCCATAAACTCAGATGAAATAAAGCTCTCTATATCGGTATTATGCTTTTTCTGCACCAGTTCTTGTAACCATTCTCCATTATAGACATCCGGTTCAAATTTATTTAATTCTTGAAAATTTGGGGAAAAATAGAGCTTATGGTACTGTGCTAACAGCGTTTTTATCATCTTTCTCTCAAAATACATTCTATCTTTTAACCAAGCTGCATTATAAAATTCAGGTTCAGCTTTTCGTAACGCCTGGAACTCCTGAGAAAAATACTTATTACAATGCTGTCGCACTGTTAATTGAAATTTTTTATCATGGCGGATCCTATCCTGTAACCAACTTACACTATATTCAGCGGGTTCAGCTTTGTACAATTTTTGAAATTTTTCGAGAAAGTATAACCTATGGTTCTCTTTTAATACGCTTGCAGCTTTTTCAATATGATAACTATTGAATATGATCGTAGACTGTAACCATGATTTGCTATACTCCTTGGGTTCTTCTTTATTGAGTGATTCGAATTGTTCTTTTGCTTGAAGATGCTTTTTGAAAAGTTGCTCTATTTGGGTAGTTGATAAATGATCGTTCGAACGCATAGCAAGCCCCGATTTCTCTAATCACTATTCTTGAGGTAAAGTAACATTGAGCTCCAAAACAGCATGATCATCCGCAGATTGCCAATCTAATTTGATGTCATTTTCACTAACATGAGTATATTTGGTAATCACTTCGATGATTTCTTTTCGCAACAGCGGTAGATAATCAGGGCTGTCTTCTCCCAAACGTTGTTGAGCTATTATAATCTGCAACCGATTTTTAGCTATCTTTGCTGATTTATCTTTAAATCCGAGATATTTCATAAATTTCATGCGGATACCTCCTGTGATGTGCGCCATAAACGCCGCCACCATTTGGGTTTCTTTTGCATTTCACTGAGTGGTGGTAATTTTCCTAAAAATCTCAGCACCAGTTCATGATAGGCGACACCGGCTTCACTACCAATATCTAAGATAACTGGCTTCCCGGAATTCGAAGCTGCTAACACCGTTTTTGATTCTGGGATGATACCTAATGGTTCGATGCCCAACAGCTCCTTAATATCTGTGAGACTTAACATATCACCCGACTCTATGCGTTTTTTATCTGTACGTGTAATCACTAAATGTTCTTTAATGGAAACGTTGTCTTTGGCGTGTTGTGTATTACTTTGAATCAATCCGATGATGCGATCAGCGTCACGCACGGAAGACACTTCGGGATTAGTGACAATAAACGCCGTGTCAGCGTAATACATTGCCATTTGCGCCCCCGTTTCAATGCCTGCCGGCGAATCACAAATGATATAATCAAACGATTGCCGTAACTCCTGTAAAATGATACCTACAGATTTTGGTGTTAAAATTTCTTTATCACGCGTTTGTGATGCCGCTAAAATGGATAAGGTGTCGCAGCGTTTGTCTTTAATCAATGCCTGATGTAACTTTGCATCACCCTGAATAACATGGGCAATGTCGTAAACCACGCGACGTTCGCAACCCATAATCAAGTCTAAATTACGTAGGCCAATATCGAAATCAATAACGACGGTGGCATGTCCTTGTTGTGCCAAACCCATCGCGAAAGAAGCACTGGTAGTTGTTTTTCCAACGCCACCTTTCCCAGATGTTACAACGATTACTTCACTCATTTATAATCCCTCAACGGTCAATTGGTTAGCATTAAGATAGATATGATAATGTGTCTTTTTGATCGATGGCAGTACAATATTTTCCCTCACCAAGTAACAACCTGCAATTGCAATGAGCTCAGCATCCAAACGCTGACAAAAAATGTGAGCTTTTTCATTGCCCGACGCACCCGCGAGCGCGCGTCCTCGCAAGGGTCCGTAAACATGAATGTTACCATCAGCAATACATTCTGCGCCAGCATTGACCGATGCTAATATCACCAAGTCAGTTTCTTTAGCATAAATCTGCATTCCAGCGCGAACCGGCTTAGTGATGACTTTAGCCTTTGGAGAAGGTTTAGTTTTTAACGATGACGCAGACTTTGATAGGACGGCTAGCCCTTGGTCCTGTGCCAAGGTGTGCCCTTCTTCAGCAAGACCACGAATACCAACTGGAATCATTCCATATTGTTTTAATAACTGACACAGTGCATGTAAATTAAGCGCCTTATAATCCGGTAAAGATTGAACATCAATGATCACGGATGCCCCTGAAAAATAACGTGGCGCTTGTTTCACGATAGTTTTAAGCTGGTGATGAATATTCTGCGTGTGTGCATCAAATACCTGCAGCACAGTGATGGGCATAAAATCAGCCTTGAGTCGCACAGCCCGGAGAGCTGCTGTGGATTGTGTCATGATACTATTCCTTTAACTGCTACTTCAGATTTATCATTTTTTGTCATATGAGGCATCATTCAGTAAGTCGCATCCCTATCTGGCTATTGTTTGAGAAATATACCGACGCTTGTCCAGTCTGTCCAGCACGCAAGAAATAAATCCGTGTTTATTAAGATACGACGGATAATACTCGATATTTAACCTAGAAAAAGCACACTTTGAATAATGACCTTCGATGAGTGAAATTACACATTAGCCTGGGTTAGCTTGTTTGTTTTTTTACAGAATGCTACAGTTCATCTTTAAAACATTAAATATCACGAGGATCTCAAAAATGCTTAGCCCAGTCGATGTAAAATTGGCCACGCTGATTGATATCAAGGCAGCACCCAATCACGAATCAAATTTGGCTGATTTTTTGAAAAGTGCCGCTCTTCTAGTGAGACAAACCGAAGCAAATACTAAGTTATGGCTTGCGCTGCAAAAAGATAGTCAGAATTTTGGAATTTTCGACGTATTTGCTGATCAAAAAAGTCGTGAAGATCATTTTGCAGGTCAAGTTGCACATAGACTACGTAAAAATTCCACAACTTTAGTTAGAGATGGTTGGGAAAATGGTGTTCTGAGTAACCTTCAAAACTTTGAAGTGTTGTCTGCGCGTTTACCGATCAACATTGAACGAGCCACTGAGGCGACATTTATTAAGCTAAATGCCAATGAGGGTCTCGAAAATCAGTTAGCGGCACTGCTAACCTCTGCAGCGAATTTGATAGCGCAAACTGAGCCAAATACCCTACTTTGGTTAGGACTCAAATTAGACAATTACACGTTTGGTATTTTCGATATTTTCAGTGATCAATACGGTCGAGAAGCACATTTCGCAGGTCAAGTTGCTGCTATGTTAAAAGCTCAATCTAAACTTCTTGTCAAAGGTGGTTGGGATGACGGTGTTGTAAAAAATGTGCATAACTATCAGATCATAGCTACCGCATAAGATGTGATATTGAACTATGCCACCTCATAGCTCTTTTATCGACCCTGATCTCGTTATCTTGAAAAGATTACATACTGCTATCAACCATCGATACCTTACAAAACTGGATATACTCGCAAAGCATCTGAATTTAACCCCACAGTCCTTATCAAGATATATAAATAAATTACAAGCATACAATATCCAAATCGAGGGCGATGATAGTCGAGGTTATCGTGCTCTGGATAATTTAGTTTGGCTAAGCGAGCAAGAAATCTTAGCAAAAGTACAAACTTCTGAGGCGATCGACATCAAGATTTTTGAAACAATCCCTTCAACCAATGATTATCTATTGAAACATTTATCAAAAAAGTACCCTATGGCCATTTGTTTAGCTGAAACCCAAACCCAGGGTAAAGGTCGTCGTGGACGTCAATGGCACTCCCCTTTCGGGAAAAACATTTATTTTTCAATGCGATATACATTTAAAACAAATATTAGCAAGCTAAGTGGCTTAAGTTTAGTAGCAGCATTAGCAACTTGCACTGCCATTAAAAATACAATTAAGCCAAAACAAACTTTAAAAATTAAATGGCCTAATGATATTATTATTGATCAGAGGAAATTATCTGGAATTTTAGTAGATGTCAAAATTGAAAACAATGATAGAATCCACGCTGTTGTGGGAATTGGCATCAATGTGAATATGACCACAAGTCAGGATACGATCACACAACCTTGGACCTCGCTAAAAAAATTAACTCACTGTGATGTGGATCGCAATGCAATTGTATCCGCACTTATGAACACCTTAATTGACTTTTTAGAAAAATTTTCCATTTTGGGATTAGATCCCTTTATAAACAATTGGAAACAACATGATGCACTAATGGGACGTTTGATTACGGTTGCATCAGGCAATCATCAATATCATGGAGTTTGTGAAGGTATTGATCATAATGGTTGTCTGGTGATACGAACCAGCAATAATCAAATTCATTATTGCTCATCAGGCGACACTACTGTGTTAAAAAAGTAATCGTAATGCAATAATAATATCATCGTTGAAACCACACTAACGCACTTAGATTGTTCAACCACGATTAATAAAAGTTTATGTTAATCAATCTCGACTCAGCTTTGATTTAATCACTTTTTTTAAATATCAAGGATATCCCAACGAAGTATTTTTATAAAATGTTTTATTTTCTTGGTTTAAAGAAAAATTAGATGATTAAGTTGCAGTGTCAATACAACTTAAATGAAGATTACAACAAGACCTTGAGGCAATTAAGAGCGCTACCGTGCCGTAAATTGCCACGGTAGCTTATGTATGTACCGAGGATTATTCCACGGCTGCTGATTGTTCCTCAATCAAATCATCAATACGGACTTTGAAGTACCTGGCGATGGGTTTTAAAGTATTAATCTTAGGATTTATATTTTGACCATGCGACAACCGATGAATAATCGGTTGTGCGATACCAGTACGCCTGGACAGATCCGTACAATTAATTTTCTCTTTAGACATCAACTGTTTCAGATTTTTACTTATTGACACGATATTTCCTCTTTGTTGTTAAATAAAATGATATTTAACAGTGTATTTAACATGATCATCCAGACAAGCATAGCCCAAAAATATTAACCAAAGATTAAATAACACAGATAATTTTCATTTAATGTACTCAGATATTGTATTTAAGTCTAAGTTAATAAAAAAACGGTACTATGCCGAACAGGGAGGAACAAAAATTATGAGAAACAATCCCCACTCACCACTACTTCAAGCACTTGAGAAAATACTCAATGAATTAAGTTTTGAAAAGATGCCTTTGTTGCGAGAAGCTCTTAAGAGGAGCCAGCCTCCGGAAAAATCTTTTGAAATTGCCTTCCATCTGTTCCGAGAAGGCTTTATGGCGAAATATCCTGCAATTAAGAAGGCTGTTGAAAATTCCTTTCTTCCCGATTCTGATCAAGTGGAACAATATCAGCACGTTCAAGAACATGACGATAACCAGTTTGAGACATTGTTCTTGAAACATACTTCTGGTAAAGACGAAACAAAACGGCAAAATAAAGTTCAGAGCTTAAGCATCTCAAAATTTAATGAGAGCGCAGTCACTGTAAGTGGAGACGAGAAAAGATATTCAAGTAATGAAGACGAAGACAACCATGACGACTTATTCCTCTATGATATGCCTAATTTGAATTTCGAGCTTAATCTTGATGCTGTAATTAGCAACCTCGAAAATTGGTCACTTTCGAAAGAAGAAAACCAACAGCTTAAAAATGATGTTGATCAGAAAGATCGTGATTCTCAAAAAAGAGTAGACCCCATATTGGCAGAAAAAACAATAAGAGCACGCCTCGCTTATGAGCGTTTTGCCAGAATTCGTCTCAAGCATTTTGAGACAACCTATCGTCAATTCTATGGCCAATTTCTGAGTTTGGGAAATTACTCGGTCGAATCAAAGCGCCTCAATAAACGAAGTATCGATGATTTTTTTAAAGATTTTCTTATTCGTATTTTAAGATTCGAAGCATATATTAAGCAGGGAGATGAGCATCAAGCTTGGCACAAACAAGTTACTGCGCTAAAAACTATTGCCGAGCATATGTACCGCCCTATCGTTAACTTAGAAAATATTTCTAAGAAGCAGGTAGATCTTGAAATACGTGCGGATTTTGAAATACGCAAAGCAGTCAAAGCCATGATGAACTTTGGCGATGATAACGCTGAAAATAATAGAGTTCGTAAATTGCATTTCATGCAGATAATACATGATTTCCTCCCATATTTTGTAAATCCGATCGAACTTTTTAATGAAACAGAAGATTTACAAAAATTAGATAAATTGGGAAGTCATTGTCCACAGTTGAGTGCTGTCTGTAGGGAAGCTGCTGAGGTCATTCAAAAAAGTGATCCTAAGTCTAAACTCGCAGCGATTAAAGACGAAGAGAATCAAGCTTCAAATATACTCAGTAATATTAGAACCAGCAAAGTAGAGAACGCTAATGAATCTCTGGTCAAAAACTATTTCACCCTTCGTTCGCAACATTACGAGATCGACCCTAAAAACTTTTTCCAGATTTCAAGGTATTTCGATGAATTGCGTGATAATCTTCTAAACAGTAATGACGCTGAAGCACAACGCAAAAAAATACAAGTGTTAGAGACCGCTCTGCGTGCTCTTCAACTCCTATGTGAGCTTAAGGAGATATATCAGCGAATTTGCCAAAAAAATAACATAGAAAATAAGCCAAAAAAATACCTTAAGGAGATAATAGAAGCAACAAGCAAAGAGTTGCATACTGCTTTGAGAAAACAAGCTCAACAAGACATTACCACGATGACCGTAGAACTTATCCCAATGTTAGAGCAATATACTGAAAATTTAAATAAGGTTTTTCCAAAAAATGAAGAGAATCTGCAGGTTATTTCAGGAGCAGCATTTTTTCCAAGTTACTATAAACGTATTCGGACATTAAGTCGTTGTGATGTTACGATGAGCCTTTTGGGATCAACGATGCGTCTCGTGGGTTATAGCGCATTAGGTGTAATTACTACGGGATTTGTTTGTGCCCTTCTACTACTTGCTGCGGCATTACTCGGATCTGTCGTTGCCGGCCCTGTTGGCAGCGTTTGTGGTGCTCTCTTTGCTGCCAAAGTTCTCCCTTACTTTGTGCTTAGCTTTACTGGTTTTGGTTTTTGTGGTGGAGCTGTACATAGCGTCAAACGCTCGCATGTTATGATGGAACGTACTTTGTTTGCAAACCCCCATGAAAATTGCCGACTCGAAAGTATGCAAAGATTTGCTGTAGCATATCAAAGTTTTCTACGACGATGAGAAGGTATCTAGCAAGCACTACCTACCAACGAATAGCGATGATGATGCTAAAAGTAGGCCATTCCTCACCCCCAACGCAAGCTATTAAGACCGATTTGGGCCAATATGAATAAATATGAATAAACGTTAATCATTGTTTGACGGTCAGCACAACTTTTCCTAAAGCATGACTTTGAGATAAATAATTATGGGCGTCACTCGCCTCCTCCAACGGATAAGTGCGATCCATTTTCACCAATAATTTACCTGCTTCGATCAAAGCTGCAATTTGTTGCAGTTGCTTTGTGCTGGTGTGAACAGTCATGAGTTTGTAACGGTGATGAGCTTTTTGGGCTTTTGGTTGTGGCCTGTCTATTTTTTCAAGCTTGAGAACATCACTTTTCCCAAACCGAGATATTCGCACACACTTCATCTTCATGATGTTTAGCCTTTTTCTTTTCCATCTTATGTTAGAGTGTATCATTGAATAGTTTTCCTATTCCGGAAAGAGTTGTGAATTATATTTTGAGGAGAAACAATTGGTAGAATTCAAAACACCACTGCCCTTGTTCGACACTATTGAAAATTTAGAGCATCAATCTCAATGGGAATTTGCTGATAATCCAGATTACTATGAACATAATTTCAAGTGGTCTCGAAGTTTTTTGCTAAGCTACAAAGGGAGTAGTGCGACTTACAATACTTATCGACGTGAGATAGAACGATTATTACAATGGTCCTGGCATATCGCACAAAAATCGGTCACTACATTGCGACGAACGGATATTGAGTCATATCTCGAATTTTGCCAAAAACCACCGGAATCGTGGATTGGCTTGCAAAAAACACCGCGTTTTATCCTCAAGAATGCACAACGTATTCCTAATTCTCGTTGGCGTCCATTTGTTGTGAGATTGACAAAAATGGAAATTCGACAAGGAATGGAACCATCGATAAAAAATTATCAACTGTCTGAAAGTGCAATGAAAGATATTTTTGCTATTTTAAGTAGTTACTACAACTTCTTAATTCAAGAAGACATCACAGAAATTAATCCGATCGCTCAAATTCGACAAAAAAGCAAGTATTTTAAAAAACGACATGGGAAATCTAAGATACGCCGCTTGTCAGAATTACAATGGCAGTATGTAATAGAAACCACCGAACAGCTTGCCAACCAATATCCCGAAAAGCATGAAAGAGGGTTGTTTATTTTATCTGCATTATATTTAATGTATTTGCGAATTTCCGAGTTGGCAGCAAGAGACTCATGGACACCCACCATGAATGATTTTAGTTGTGATTACGATGGCCTGTGGTGGTTCACTGTTTTAGGTAAGGGAAACAAAGAGCGGGATATCGCTGTGAGTGACAGTATGCTTGACGCACTTAAAAGATGGCGCTGCTTTTTAAAACTTTCTCCGCTACCCTCGCCTGCTGATAAAACACCCTTATTACCTAAGCGCAAAGGATTTGGAGGTATCGCCAACACTTCGTTTATCCGAAAAATTGTACAGTTTTATTTTGACGCCAGCATGGAGCGTCTTAAATTAGATGGTCTTAACGAAGATGCGGCAATTCTCGGTGAGGCAACAGTTCACTGGCTACGGCACACAGGTATCTCAGATGATGTCAAAGTCAGACCTCGTGAACATGTCCGTGATGATGCAGGTCATGGTTCGGGGGCGATCACAGATAAATACATCGACATCGAAAGACGAGAAAGACACACTAGCGCTAGAAAAAAAATATTAAAAATTAGTATAGATGAAGAGTAAACGGTTCTATTTGGTTTGATTTATACATTGTGTTAATCTTACTTGTATAATTCTAGGAATTTAAAAAAGGTTGGCTGACATGACAAAAAAAATATTGACCACATCCGCTGGCAACCCTATCGCTGATAATCAAAATAGTATAACAGCTGGTGAACGAGGACCGTTATTACTGCAAGACTATCAGTTGATCGAAAAGTTGGCTCATCAAAATCGTGAACGTATTCCTGAGAGAACAGTACATGCCAAAGGCTGGGGAGCTTACGGACATTTAACAATTACACAAGACATAACAAAATATTCCAAGGCAAAAATTTTTGAAAACATCGGAAAAAAAACTCCTCTTATTGCCCGATTTTCAACAGTTGCTGGTGAATTGGGCGCAGCAGATGCTGAACGTGATGTTCGTGGTTTTGCAATCAAATTCTATACTGAAGAAGGCAACTGGGATATGGTTGGAAACAATACGCCCGTTTTCTTTATCCGTGATCCTTACAAATTTCCCGATTTCATTCATACTCAGAAACGCCATCCAAAAACAAATTTGCGTTCTGCAACAGCAATGTGGGACTTTTGGTCATTACTACCTGAGAGCTTGCACCAAATAACTATATTGTTTTCAGATCGAGGTTTGCCACAAACGGTACGCCATATGAATGGCTATGGATCGCATACATTTAGTTTTATTAGTAAAAAAGATGAGCGTTTTTGGGTAAAATTTCATTTCAAAACCATGCAAGGACATAAACATTGGACCAATGAGGAAGCTGAAAAAATTATTGGGAAAACGCGCGAATCCACCCAAGAAGACTTATTCAGTTCAATTGAAAAAGGTGATTATCCAAAATGGAAGTTCTATATCCAAATTATGAAGGAAAACGAAGCCAACAAAACCAAATATAATCCTTTTGATTTAACAAAAGTATGGCCACACAAAGATTTTCCGCTACTTGAGGTTGGTATTTTGGAACTAAACCGCAACCCAGAAAACTACTTTACTGATATCGAGCAAGTCGCTTTTTCTCCCTCAAACATCGTGCCAGGTATTGGATTCTCACCAGACAAGATGCTTCAAGCACGAATTTTTGCCTATGCTGATGCACACCGTTACCGACTTGGTACTCATTACGAGTCACTGCCAGTCAATGCTCCCAAATGTCCGGTCCATCATTATCATAAAGATGGACCCATGCGCTTTTGCGGCTCCAAATCAGGAGTCATCGATGCTTATTATCAACCTAATTCGATGGGAGGTGCTATGGAAAATAACCAATATGTCGAACCCCCTTTGAAGATTTCAGGCACTGCAGATCGTTTTACAAACCGTAGTAAAATAGATGATTTCGCTCAACCACGGAATCTATATAATTTATTTGACAACCAGCAAAAATCACGTCTATTTCAAAACATCGCCAATGCCATGCATAGGGTACCATCAGAAATTATTGAGCGGCAGCTTAAACTATTCGAGCAAGTAGATCCTACGTATGCAGAAGGAGTGCGAACCATAATCAACGGCCAAAAATAATAAAAAACGCTGTAATTACAAAGCATTATGCGATTTACAAACATGAATTTCACTGCCCATGGAGAAACCTTGTATCAGGCACCCTCTTTACGATTCTTGGTCTTATCCCCAACAAAACTATGTGTTAGAATTGCATCTTACTAAATTAATCTTACGAGGACATAACATGGTCAAAAGGGAAAGAACTGCAAAAATTAATTGGATCAATACTATTTTCATCATACTCATCACCTCGATTGGTTTCGTCGGCACTCCTTTGCTTTTGATTTTTCTACATGTTTCTTGGGCTACTTGGTTATTGGCTAGTATTATGGGCATCCTCTCTGGGCTGGGAATTACGGGTGGATATCACCGATTATGCGCACATAAAAGCTATAAAGCCCCCTGGCCCATACGGTTGTTATTTGCCTTATTTGCAGCAGCAGCATTTCAAGGTAGCGTAATTGAATGGAGCAGCGATCATCGCAAGCATCATCGTTTTACAGATACCGACAACGACCCTTATAATATTAAGAAAGGATTTTGGCACGCGCATATCGGCTGGTTATTTACACTGGATAAGAGTAAGAGGGATTTTAGTAACGTAGCTGATTTGCTACAAGATCCTATTTACCATTTTCAACACAAATTTTTTCCGATGATTGGCGTTATCATGGGCATCTTACTCCCTACTGGCATTGCTGCTCTGTGGGGAAACGCACTGGGTGGATTAGTTGTCGCTGCAGCATTACGCATTTCAATTGTTTATCAAATGACATTTTTTATCAACTCAATCTGTCATATGTTTGGTGATCAAACCTATAAAAGCTCTACAGCCCGCGATAACTGGTTTACAGCGTTATTCACGTTTGGCGAAGGCTATCATAACTTTCATCATCAATTTCCTATTGACTATCGCAATGGAGTTAAACTTTATCACTTTGACCCTACAAAGTGGCTAATATTTACATTATCTTGTATGGGTCTTGCGTCCGATTTACGGCGTGTACGACAACACCAAATTGTCAAATATCGCATCCAAAATGAAACTAAACGTGCTAATTTTTCTGCTGATGAGATAGTAAAACCACTTTCTGAACGTATTCATCAACTGCTTTCCTATTACGAAGAGTTAGAAAAAAGCTTAATATCATTAAAAAAATCCCGACTCAAAGAATATCGTTCGCGTATCACAGAAACTAAGCGCAAACTTAGGCAAACTAAGCGGGAACTGAGAGCCTTTTTATCCGTTTGGGGACAATTAGCTCGCAGTAACGGTGTCTTAGAACAAGGCGCTTAAAGGTTGTGTTTCAAATTGTTCGCTATTTATCAGACTTGTGATACATAAGTAATAGAATTGCCAATTAGCTTTTGTGGTTATGTCAACATATCTGTGAGCATATTCGTGTAGGATACCAATAACGACTTTGAGTCGTGCGGATAGAAAAAGCAGTTGGACCAGGATTTCTGGCGCATCAGCTTAATTCATCTCGCCGTATAAAAATTCCTCTCATCACCAGAAGTCTGCGACAATTTTTATTACGTGATCTCAATAAACCCGTTAACCGATTTAATCGAACTCAACTGCTTTTTCTAGATTGAATTACTCAATATCCCAATAAATATACAGGAAAGTAAACACGAACTTCAGGACAGTACAAATAATGAGCACTCTTTAAGTCATCTTTATTAATTTCATATCAATTAATTTCATTTAATTTTACCTTAATGAAAGGAATTGATTTTATTACATTATAGTTACAAAAAACACTTTAATACGCTTGTATTTAATAATTCATTACGTTAGTCTTTGCTGTAATAAGTGATCGTTGAGATTTTAAAGTACGGGTTTGAGTTCAGGGTACATTCATTTGAATTATTCTCAACTAACGGACTCTCAGCATCATTATTTATTGCTTGTTTTCAAGCGCGCAACGGAAGCGCTTTTATATCAAGGATAGGATTTCAACTATAACAATGATGTGGAGTATACTTCATGAAAAAATTGATAACTCTTAGTGCACTCGTTTCTTTAGGCGCTGTGTCTTGTGCATTCGCTGCAGATCACCAAACTGTGGCTCCCTCACAAAATCCAATTAAGAACGGCCTCTATGTTGGTGCTGCTGCCGGTTGGGGGGCAATTCAATCTGAAAAAGTGACAGGCTTTTCTAGAGATATTGGTAAAGGTGTCGCTATGCGAGCAAATATTGGCTACAATTTTCTGGCAGCCAACAACGTATTAATTGGTACCGAAGCAGGCTTTACCGGTTATCCAAGTAATCACTACAGTCGTTCAGGATATATTAGAGACAATATTGTGAAAATCTCTGGTAATACCGTAGATTTACTGGCTACTATGCAATATTATTTTACCAATAAAGTTAACCTAATCGGTAAATTCGGTATTGCAGCGACACACCAAAGATCCCAATACACTGTGTATGGCGCAACCAGTGGCGTCGCTAAGAACTATAAATCTTACAAAACTACCAAAGTGCTACCTGAACTGGCAGTTGGTATTGGGTACAACTTAACCCGCGCTGTTAACATGAATGTAACTTACAACCACGTATTTGGAAAAAATCCAAATATTTCAGTAAGTAACGATATTGTCGCTCCAACAGATAGTAACGTTGGTTCCATCAACACAGTATTGTTAGGCGCATCATACAACTTTTGATGTAAGTATATGATTTAGAAGGCACTGTTTGCAGTGCCTTCTAGATTTTATTCCATCGAACACTTCGTTATATTATAAATTT
Source organism: uncultured Coxiellaceae bacterium (assembly GCA_963922495.1). GTDB lineage: Bacteria > Pseudomonadota > Gammaproteobacteria > Coxiellales > Coxiellaceae > CAWUIH01. The sequence continues at coordinate 13,556 of CAWUIH010000018.1, forward strand.
CGCCTCTGCATATTGAGAGTAATCGATATATGGTGTACTATTGATCAATGGTGAACGCTGTTTTACGGATTGAGCTAAATGGACTCTGTTACCTGGAATTGACTCCTAACCTAATGGACAACGTTTTTTTCTGGGCTCTTTAGCCTAGAAAATGGAAATCCTAAGTACACGGAATTTTAAAAATAAGTTAAATATCATGAGGAAGTTTCCATGAAAAATCTTTTAGCACTGAGTATTATTGGTTTAACTGCTTGTAGTTCTTCAATCGCTTTGGCTGATACTTCTATGAATTCTACAAATGATCAATCACTTACTGGTGGTATGTACATTGGTGGAAGTTTGGGTTACGGTGGTATGTATACCCCTAAGTTTGACAACATTAAAGATGCAACCAACCTGATTGCACTTAAAAACAATCGAGGTGGTTTCACCTATCGTGTCGATGCTGGCTACTTATTTCCAGTATTACCCCAATTCTTAGTTGGTCCTGAAGTCGGTTACATGGATTATGCCAATAATAAAACCACTTACTCCTTCAAAGATCCGGATGTTTACAACGATCGTTATAAATACAAAGGTCATACCATTGATATGCTTGGCGTTGGTAAATACTATTTTGCTGGAACTAAGTTCAACATGATTGGCAAAGTAGGTGCGGCTATCGTCTCACAAAAATTGGATTTTAATCAAGATGGTGACGAACCGTATGGGCCTGTGTCCACTAAAACCACTAAAGTACTCCCAGAGCTTGCGGTTGGCGTGGGTTATGATGTGACTCAAATGTTGGGTGTTGATGTGACTTATAGTCATGTATTCGGCAAAACACCAAAAACCGATAACATTGATTCCAATCCATTACAACCTGGTCAAAAGGTTGCCTCTATCAATACTATTCTTGCAGGTATAACTTATAAGTTTAACCTCTAATCAGCTATTGATTTTAGACCGTAAACGGCTGCTGTTGCAGCCGTCTCCTTTAACAACAAATACTTAGAAATTTAATTTATAACTTACATCCATCAAAATTGTATAGATTGCTGCAGCCGGAGTCTGGTTAAACAACGCAGAAGCAGTTGCAGTATCACCTGCCCTAGCAAATGGCGCAATCTGATTCGCAATTCCTGCCAATCGAACTTGAGCACCCGCTATATAGCTTCCTGTCACACCTACATTTAACCCAGAACCAAATTCATAACCAAATCCCAACGCAACCTCCAGCAAGGTTTGATAGCGTGTTGTTTGCCATAAAATGTTATCAACGCCATTTTGAAGTTCTAGAAATTGATACTTTTGGTGAACTACTGCAGGCCCTAACTTGAAATAAATATTAAAATTATTTGGGAAATAATATTTCCCAATAGCTAGAAAATCATAGTAATTACTTTGACGATCCTGAAAGCCAAAGTAAAAATGTGTCTTCCCTCTAGAGTAAGTAGCCACTGACAAACTAGATTGATTAGCACCAAAACCAACCATCAAACCGACAGCAAAGTCACCTATTCCAAACAAATATCCTAATTGTGAACGCCAAGACAAACCACCAATTTTGTTACTGTACGAAATCCCTGTAATATCTCCAGGACTGGATGGATCAATACCTGTAACGTTCGAAATTACTGTGTTATCCATTTTACTGATTGACATTGAACCGTAGCCAATACCAGCACCGATAGACATTCCACCATGATCTTTCATTGGAATATCGGGCTCACCGGCCATCGCACTTAAGGCAGTGGCTGCTAGAGCACTCAACGCCAAAATTTTCTTAACAATATCCATGTTTTTTCTCCGACAAGAAATTTACAGACTTATAACTTAAGCTGCTCTAATATAAATATAGTCTATATTCACAGCAAAAAAAACAGTGAAATTTGCAGAAGTTCTGCTGTCATGTGATTTAATAATAGCAACAAAACCTACCTTTCAAAAATATAATGTATGCAACGTGTGTAATAATTACACAAACTTTTATTTGACTCATTTGAATATGATAATAATCTATACTAGCCCATCAAGGACTTCCACTGAAAGTTAGAAGCAGTATCAGATACACAACAGATTTTAGTAGGCTACTTTGGTGCTAATAAGTACTTTAAAGTTTCAGTTGCCTTTTGTTCTCATCAAGCTAATTTTTATTTTATACAGATATGGCTATAATCTTTGCATATGAAACTTCTTGAAACTGCCACAGGATGCCACTATGCCAAAAGCAAAAAATCATTTTGATAAATGTCGAACTGATCCTTCTGGGATGTTTCATCTTCCGAGAAACGTGCTTGATGACAATCAGCTTACGAAGCAACAAAAATTAGAGATACTACATCAATGGGCTTACGATGCACGTCAATGTCTCATTGCAGAAGAAGAAAACATGTCCGATGGAACAAATAATATCTTACAGCAAATTTTAGATGCTATACACCAAATTGACCCTAATTATGACGCAAGCAAAAATTATTAAATGGCCACAAAGAGTGTAAAGTAAAGCTTATAGGAGCTGCTCGTGATCACCGCCCTATCATCCTCTTATCAGCAGCAGCTGATACAATCCCTTCAATGGCAGTCAAACTCGCCGATAAAATTATCTCGACTAAGGAACGTTATGGTCAGTTATTACGATTTTGCCGGAAACACCTATCACAATGGTCATATTATCGTGCTTGACGCTGTTGCAAAGGCAACCGAGTCAATCTTCAATTTACTGTATGAAAAAAAATTTCCTATTTCCAAAATTACTCCCATCAGCACATATGGTGGTAATGACAAACTATCCATGGCTGACAATAACACTTCAGCCTATAATTATCGCAAAATAACTGGTACAGACACTGCAGGTAAATTTTCCTTACATGCTTATGGCTTAGCTATTGACATCAATCCCATTCAAAATCCTTATATCAATCAAAAAGACAGACCACCGGTTATTTTACCGACCTCTGGTAAGAAATATACGCAACGTCAACCTCTCAAACGAGGTATGATTGATGAATTATCAAATGTATTTGTTGAACATGGGTTCACAATTTGGGGTGGCGCATGGCACGTTCCGTGCGATTATCAGCATTTTCAAACGTCTCGATTTCTTGCCAATCTGCTAGCAGGACTTAACTCAGAGGATGCAGCAATAATCTTTGCTCACTCAGTAAAAAATCAAAAATTATTTGCTACATTTGAGGAAGATGACGCCACTAATTTACTGAATAGCTATCATCAAAATCCTTTTAGGTTAATTACTGCGTTTGAAGAACTACTTCCCCTTGCCGCGGAAAAGTCCTCTAAAATATTTATTGCTATGCTCAAAGAAAAATTATCAAGATCAAAATAACTACTAATGCTATAATTTTTGTGAAATATCCTAATTGAGATCTCGCGAAATGAACTCACGATATTACAGTTTTGCCATATCATTAATATTTACCATATTGTTGGTTTACATACTGCATATTGGCAGAGAATTACTGTTACCATTGGTAATTGCCGCATTTCTCAACTTTATTATTGCTCGATTTGCCGCGCTAATCGAAAAGATCCATTTAGGGAATTTAAAAATACCTTACGAGATTGCAATATTTTCTGCCATTTTAATTTCAGGCGCATTACTGACTGGATTTTTTATGCTTCTAAGTGACTCGATATCTAAAATTATATCACAAACAACCGCTTATCAAGAAAAACTAAAAGAATTATTTAGCTGGGTAAATCATATTTCAAACGGACATCTTAATCTGAATGCAGAGTTGACAAAACTTAATTTTCAGAAAATATTTTCTTCTTTAGCGTTAATTGTTTCCGATATAGCAGCCAATGTATCACTCATCATTGTTTACCTGGTATTTATGATATTAGAAACTCGATCCTTTCGTATGAAAATAGAAGCTCTATGCAAAACAAGAGATCAATTAGTATATATCCAAAACATCATCAAACGGATATTCGATGACTTAGCGAACTATTTAAAAATCAAAACACTGATGAATTTGATTGCTGCTATATTAAGTTATTTTGTGTTGCTGGGATTTCATGTCAAATTTTCAGCTTTTTGGGGAGTGTTAATTTTTTTATTTCATTTTGTTCCCTATGTAGGTCCAATTTTAATTATCATTCTGATTTTAGTTGCCGTGTCTGTGCAAGTTACCAACTGGATATTGTTCATTCTACTTTTACTATTATTAAGCTTCATAGCCGGCATCATTGGACAATTTATTGAACCGAAGTGGATGGGGAAACGCCTCAACTTAAGCCCATTGATTATTTTATTATCAATCGCTTTTTGGGGCACACTCTGGGGAATTCTCGGCATGTTACTATGCGTACCTATTATGGTCACTCTCAACATTATTTTTTCTAAGTTTGAAAGCACACGCACCATTGCCATACTATTATCGAGCACTGGCAAGCTTAAAAGTTGACATACCGTAGAAATTATCCCAATTGATACCTTAGAATAGGTATAACCCGATTTGAGCGTATCCTGGATAGCCTTTCACCAATATTGAATGCACCCATATGCTGAAAGAATGATTCAGCATGAGGATTGGAATGAATTTTAACTGAATTCCAACCTCATTGGCGGAGTTGGTATAACACATGGTTCCATACAATACGAACCAGACCGTGACCTATAAATTCAGGCTCAATCTGCATATATTCTAATTGGGGTTCATCTGTCTTAACATTCAACGCATAAAAACCCACTGGTTTGTCATTATATTTAGCGACATAAACCACTGAGAACTCGATAAAGGATGTTTTAATATTTCCCTGCAATCGCGTAAAAATTCTTCATCGTAACCCCAGTATCCCTTTGAGCGCTATGTGATATTACTCAGTAATACAGCATCACACTTTTCAGCAGTATAAATTATCACATCTGCGAAAGTTAATTTGATTTTTGAGGCCAATTGCGTGACTATTTCCATCACTTTTTCCTAGCTATGCTCATCCCATCACCAATGGGAATTAAACTCATATCGATGCGCTTATCTCTGCAAAGCATTTGATTAAATTTCCGTATTGATTCGGTGCTTTTAGATGTATTCGTGTGATCTATAACACGACCATGCCATAACACATTATCAATTGCAACTAAGCCCCCAGAACGTATCAGCTGCAAACACATTTCATAATACTCACCAATAGCGCCCTTATCAGCATCGATATACGCAAAATCAAACTTACCACTTTGTTCAGTTAATAAGTTATTTAAGGTATCTCTGGCCGCCCCTAATCTAAGTTCAATCTTTGTTGCAACATTGGCTTTTTCCCAATACTTGGTCGCAAGTTCTAATGGTTTTGGGTCAATTTCACAAGCAACTACTTTACCATTAAGCGGTAAAGCCATCGCTGCCGTTAACGCACTCACACCAGTAAATGTCCCGACATCCAAAGTGAATTGGGCATTCAGAATTTTAACTAGTAAATAAATTAATCGTGCTTGCTCAGGAGGCGTTTGCTTTTTATGGCTCTTAAATATATTTTGTGTGTCACGACGCAAATGTTGCATAACCTCTGGTTCTGTTGCCGATACATTTAGCAAATATTGATGTAGTTCGGGTGTTAAAAAAGTGGTATCTGTAGACATGTAAATTGCACTGTATCTGTATTGAATGATGCACTATATGATGGAGAATTTTCAAACATCAACATAAATGTTACCGCAAATCCTATGAACCAAAGTATGAAAAACTTTTTTTTCATTGCTATTAATCCCTTAAATAATCAATCATGGAGCAAGTCGCAATATTTTCCATTGCTGATTTTCTTTAATGTAGCAAAATCTATCATGTAGTCGATGATCTTTACCCAACCAAAATTCAATTTTTGTGGGTTTAACCAAATACCCCCCCCAAAATTCTGGGCAACGGACCTCATCACTCATTTGCTGTCTGTATTTATTATAACGCTCTAATAGATAATTTCTGTCGGGAATGACTTGACTCTGTTCAGATACCCATGCAGCAATTTGGCTGCCACCATCTCTTGAGTCAAAGTATCTAATACTTTCTTCACGGCAGAGCTTTTCAACATCACCTTCAATACGAATTTGTCGATAGTAAACAGGCCAATAAAACGTCAGTGCTACACTAGGATTTACAGCGATATCTCGACCTTTATGGCTGTGATAATTAGTGTAAAACGTAAATCCCTTATTATCTACCTTTTTTAGTAATACAATGCGACAAGAAGGTTTATTTTGACTACCAATCGTTGCAAGACTCATTGCCATTGGATCATAATGGTCATGTCCTAATTCTTGCTCCAGCCAAAGTTTAAATTGTTCAATGGGATCAGCCAACAAATTACAATCAGACATTACATAACACTCTCTCTAATGAATAAAGCAATATCATATCATTGAATCTAGGATACCATACAATACTATTGATAAGCTCTTCCACTCGTACTGTATAAGATGACGATTTTCATTACCGAAACGAGGAATTGAGATTTCATACTATAATTTGAATGAGAACCAATCATTACCAAATCTAAGGAGGGAAAACCATGTGGGGAGAAAAAAATGATCATAAATCACTGGATACTGATGACAGCTCCAACCTAAATTCTAACGATACAAACCCCGATATCTTTAATACCAACGGTAAAATTGATATAAACAACACCAACGATTGTTATTCCTCTATCTCGGATAATGTTTCCACTATCGGTAAAAGTATTTGTTTTGATGGTGTGATTAAATCACAAGAAGATATTTTAATCTTAGGCAAAGTCAAAGGTGAAATTATCTCAAAAAATAATAAAATTATTGTCGGTCCATCAGGCACAATACACGCAAACCTCGTGGCCTCAAATGTAAAAATTGAGGGCAAGTTGGTCGGTGATGTGTATGCTCACCAAGTAGCAGTACTCAAAGAAGGTAGTTGTGAGGGCAATATCAATTCACCTCGGATTAACATTGAAGATGGTGCGAAATTTAAAGGCAGCATTGACATGGGAGTAAAATCAATCGAAGAAAAACTTGGAAATAAAAAAGAACAATCTACATCAACATTCGATAGAATACCAAAAGTAATATCTCCAATGTCAGTTGAAGGTGCTGAGGACAGTAGAACAAACTGATTTTACTAAAAATCGATGCTGCTCCAGATGAGAGGAGCAGCTTTTTATCTGGCTTAAAATGGATACACCGCGACTCAATACCATAAAATTTAACTCGCGTTGTTTGCAAAAAATACAACCTTATTTGCAACATATACCACGTAGTTTCGTATTAGATTTGTCTTCACCTTGCAATTCTCAAATCCAATTCTTGTCCAACGCGAACTGTAAATCAGACTTTCTGAGCCTAAATCGCAACCCGCAGCTTGAGTTTAACGATTTACCACAAGATCAGAAATACAATGTTGTTTTTTGTTGGGATATATTAAATTTTTTTACCACTGATGATATAAGTGAGTTTTTAAACTACCTCAATGCATATACCAGCAAAGACGCTTTATTCTATTTCTTCATGCGTGATAAATCACAAATGCCTGCTACTCCCTGCGGCTTTAGGATCGTTAGTTCCCGAGAGTTAGAAGTATGGGATACCTCATATGAAACTACATCTTGCCCAAGACACCCCTTGCGCTCAATCAAAAAAGCAATGCCGGAATTTGCAAGTCAGAATGGTTCATTACTTCGAAATGGGCTTCAAGAACACATGTGGATCAAAAATCCGTCAAAAGGTTCCAAATTAGATCTATTGATTGGCTAGTTTTATTTTCAATCAATAAAAGACTGTTCAAAAAGCAGTATGGCCTAAGTTGTTTGAATCAAAGTGGCAAATTTCAGTGACATATTAGGCTTTCTGTATTTTCAGACTTGCTCACAACGCCAGCGTGACATTTTCCAAGGTTTTTTATTATAACTCAGGATACTCCTTTCAGAACAGTTATATTATTAATATAGCAAGAGTTTCAAATTTGTGCCCGAATTCAAATAGGCTCGCACTAACAATTCATTTTTGACATTATTCTCTTAAGCCTTTACCGCTTAAAATAATATAGTATGTTACTGAAAACAATAATAAAGTGAAAATAATCATAACGACATAAGAAACCATGATATGGGAATGACTGATACCCAAAAAGCCGTATCTGAAATTTTCTACGATATATACGATTGGATTTACCAAGGATAGATATTGCCAAACTTTAGGTAACAAACTGATTGAATAGAATACACCTCCCAAATAAGTTAACGGTGTAAGCACAAATGTGGGTATGATAGATATTTGATCAAAGTTGCGCGCAAACAGTCCATTGATTACACCTGCCAATGAAAAAATACATGAGGATAGGATAGCTGCAATCACGATAGCACTCATAGAATAAATTTGAAGATGCGTAAAGGCCATCGACAAAGCCGCAACAATCACCCCAACGACTAAACCTCGGCAAATTCCAGCAGTAATAAATCCTAATAACATTGTTAAATTGGACATCGGTGATACCAGCATTTCCTCTATACTTCGCTGAAACTTTGAACTAAAAACCACCGATACTGCGCTAGAATAAGAACTAGTAATAATATTCATCATGATCAAACCCGGGGCGATGAATTGGATATATGGATAGCCACCAAATGAGCCGATGCGATTACCAATCACATGACCAAAAATGAGGAAATAAAGTATTGAAGTAATCGCAGGAGGTAATAGAGTCTGGCTCCAAATTCGCAAGGTACGCCTTGCTTCATTTTTGACGATGGTATGATAAGCGACAAATTGCTGTTTAAGATTCATCATGATGTTCCGAGGTCAATTGAATAAACAATTCCTCAAGTCGATTGGATCGATTACGCATACTGGACACGATGATACCAAAACTATTGAGTTGTTTGAAGAGATCGGTAATATCTCTTTGGTCTGGTATTTCAACCTCTAAGGTTACCTGATTCACGAGTTTTACTTTGAATCCGTTGAGCAACGGCTCTTGGTCAACGGGATTTTGCAAGTCGAGAATAAACACTTCTTTTCGTAACTTACGCAGCATACTCATCATGGTGGTATTCTCAATGATTTCCCCATGATCGATGATTGCAATATTACGACACAGTTGCTCCGCCTCTTCAAGATAATGAGTAGTGAGGATTATCGTAGTACCTTGCTGATTAATTTCAGTCAAGAAATTCCACATAGAACGACGTATTTCAATATCTACACCCGCTGTTGGCTCATCAAGAATAAGCACACGAGGATTATGAACCAATGCTCGTGCAATCATTAACCGACGCTTAAATCCCCCGGATAGAGTTCTCGCCGAAAGGTTGCGCTTGTCCCATAAACCAAGCTGTTTTAAGTACTTTTGAGCACGTGGATAAGCAATCTTATATGGCAAACCATAGTAGCCTGCTTGAGTTAAGACAATATCGATAACCTTGTTGAATATACCGAAGTTAAATTCTTGAGGGACAATACCAACACAAGCTTTTGCAGCAGAAAAGTCTTGATCAATATCATGGCCGCAGATGTTCACTGTGCCACCAGTTTTTCTAACTAGTGAAGTGATGATACCTATAGTGGTTGATTTACCTGCTCCATTTGGCCCTAATAGCGCAAAAAAATCACTTTCTTCAACAGAAAAACTAACTCCTTTTAGCGCCTTAACACCGTTATTATATGTTTTTTCAAGATTTTTTATCTCTAACGCTGTGCTGTTCACAAAATTGTCTCTTACTAAATAGAATGCCAGTCTAAACGAAAGCCATCAAAGATAAAACATTTTGTTAAATATAGGCGTGCTGCTGACGCGGCTTAGCGATACGCACTACCATGGAACGTCCCTCAAATTCTTCACCATGTGCAGCTAATGCGTCCTGAGCTTGCTGTATAGTCTGGTAAGTCACAAATGCATAGCCTCTAGAGCGGCCCGTTTTGAAGTTTCTAACTATTTTTATGCTTTTAATTATTCCAAACCGGGAAAAATATTTTTGTAAATCAGACTCTTTTAAAAAATAAGAAAGATTACCAACATAAATTTGTTCATTAGTATAAGAAGCGTGCTGACTATGCTGTCGCGGCTTAAAACGACTTAATATTGCTAGCGCAAGGATTAGTGAAGCAACTCCGAGGCACGCGAAAAGTGAAATGATAATAATGTTTGTGGTCATGGCTCCCTACCGTTCTATTAATTGAAAATTAATAAGAATTCCTACATCCAGAAATATTTTAAAAGACACTATCGTAATTGTAAAGAAACCATTGATAGGAACTCTTTGTTGTTTTATCTAAATCTACAGTTCGTTGTGATTCATAAGTGAATTTAACAATAACTTCAAAAATAATTGGGATTTTCAGATACTAGGGTTGTTATACAGATAATTATTGTGATATATATTTGAACTGTCACATTCTTTGTTACATTGAATAAGAATTCGATACAACGGAGTTTCGATTTTTTTCAGTACCTTAATGAAAGATAGCGTAGTTTTATATGATTTAAAGGGGAGATCAAGCCGATGATGAACAAGTTAATTTTATCTGCGATTAGCCTAAGCGTTTGTAGCACGCTAAGCTGTAGTGCTTTCGCAGCAAATATGAACCAGTCCGCTATGGAAAAGAAAATTAATAAACTTCAACGTGAGCTCGACCAGCTTAAAGCTTCTCAACAACAAGCAAAACAAGCATCTCTTAAAGAAAATATGAAGAATGCTGGTGAGAACAATTATTGTAAGAAAGATCGAAACGGCGAGTGCCTTTATAACCCATCTAGAATCTCTATCGGACCATATATCAACAAAGACTGGGCCTTTGATGGTTCAGAGCTTGTAACAAACACTTCCACTGTCCGTGAAGACGCTCGATTGTTGCAGCGTCAATATCAAATTGATCAAGAAGCAAAAAGATTGGGTGTTCCCTCACCAATTTACCCACGATTAGTCTTCAGTGGAGATATTCAAGGTTTAGCACAAATTGGGAGTCTCAGTGGCACCAGAGAAACCTCTTTGGATTTAAGTACGGCAGAGCTTGACATCTACGCTCAAGCAAGTTCTTGGGTTTACGGTTACATGGCTATTGACTACGATGACAGTGCGGCACGCAATGGCTCAACCGTATTTATTAACCGTGGTTTTGTCACTATCGGTAACTTAAGCAAATTTCCAATCTACACCACTATCGGCCAAATTTACACCGCTTTTGGTAGGTATTCAACCTCTATGGTGACTTCACCCGTTACCAAGGTTTTAGGTCGAACACGCGCCAGGGCAATCACGCTCGGTTATCAAGGCGTTGGTAAAAATGCCGCTCATGCTGAGATTTATGGATATCAAGGTATCGTCAATAATACATCAAATACTCGTGACAATAACAAATTTGGCGCTGATATCGGTTACAACTTTTCTACCAGCAAATTCAGTGGCGAAGTGGGTGGTGGATATATTTCTGATTTATCTAATTCACAAGGGATGCTGGACTCTGCATTCCCTGATTCTGTTGATGGCGAATCTAATCAAGCGCCAGCATTTAACGTGTACGCTAGTTTTTCAGTAAATCCAATTACATGGACTGCCGAGCTCGTTCAAGCCACTAACCGCTATTGGAGTAGTTTCGTTGCCTACCGAAATGAAGGTGCAAAGCCAGCTGCTTTCCACACTGAGTTAAATTATGCATTTGAAACAGCTTCCAAACCAAGTTCTGTCGGGATTGGCTACGGTCAAACCTGGGAATCCGTGAATGTCGGCCTACCACAAAATAGCTACAGTGTCTTCTACAACATAAATATTTGGAGAAATACTAACTTAGGCGCTGAGTATCGTCATAACAGTTACTATCCTGAATCTGACCAAACCACTAGCAGTAGTATTCTGAACAATAATTCTACGATTGCTGATTACGACGAAAACCTTGGTAAACAAGAAAACCTTTTCAGCGTTGCATTTGATTTATACTTTTAGATTGGTTTTTCTCACACGGCCTGTTTTTTTCAGGCCGTGTGTACTAACATATATCTCTATTTTGCTACCGTTTAGTGAAACCTAAATCCCACACTCTATGCCCAAGCTTTTCGCCTCTGGACTCAAATTTGGTTTTAGGCCTATCCAATATTTGACTTAAAAAACCTTGACTACTAGACTGATTAATAAATAATTTTGACTCATTAATAATACGTAACATTTGCAAAGCATAATCTTCCCAATCGGTAGCCAAACGCAGCGAACCCCCTATACTCATTTTCTTAGCCAATAACTTAATAAAATCAGACTGAATTAGACGACGTTTTTTATGGCGAATTTTATGCCACGGATCAGGAAAAAATATTTTTACACCGTTTAATGAACAATCTGGAATGCAATTTGATAGCACCACGACAGCGTCCGCATTAAACAACCTAATATTATTTAAACCTTGCTCGTCTGCTTGAATCATCACCGCTGCTATACCAGGACGATATACTTCTATACCAATAAATCCAGTATCTGGTTTGGATTTTGCTGATTCGATCAATGCATCACCATTGCCAAATCCAATCTCTAATATAACAGGAATATTAGGACCAAATATATCGGAAAAATTGAATTCGGCACCCGCAACCTTGAGACCATACTTTGCCCAATAGTTAGCAAGCGCAAACTTTTGGTTATAACTTAGGCGACCATTCCGACGAACAAAGCTTTTTATTCTTGAATATTTATCGTCAGCGCTCATGGAGTGGATTATACGAATGAATTTAGGTAGGATGCTATACAAAATTACTCAAAATGTCTAATCCAGTGACCATTCCGAGGTGAAATAATGAACAGAGCTGTAAAAATCACTTTAATTACCGTTGTTTCCCTCATTGTACTATTTATCATTGCTATTATCGTGACATTAAGCATCGTTAATCCAAACAATTACAAAAACCGCATTGAAAATACAGTTTATAACGAAACAGGTCGCCAATTGAAAATCAAAGGTGACATCAAATGGTCACTCTTCCCATTAGGAATCAGTGTTAATCAATTATCGTTGAGCAACCAAAAATCATTCAATTACAAACAATTTGCTGATATTAATGAGGCACGTATTACTCTCAAATTATGGCCATTATTTACAGGTCATATTGATTTCAAAAATATCATCATTAAACATGCAAAATTTTTGCTAATTACCAACAAACAAGGCCGTAATAACTTACAAGGTTGGACAGCAATCCCCTCCTCAGCAACAAACACTGCGATAAAAACCACCAAAACAATTTCACCATCAACAAAATCCGTGATAAAACAGCCGAAAAGCTCACTTAACATCAGTATTCGAAATCTCCAAATTAAAGACTCAGCAGCTCAGATCATCAATGAACAAAATAACACCAAAACTGATATTACGAACTTTAATCTCAGCGCTAATGGAATACAACCTCAACAACCAGTTAAAATTACAACGAATTTTAACGTGCACTCAAAACAGTCCAAAAATATTACGAAAGTGTCGATGACGTCTCAAGGCCACTACGACCAGAACAAGCAAGTACTGACTATGCCAAAAATTCGATTGAATATTATAACCTTACGACCCAGCTTACCGACTATTCCACTTACTGTTAATGGCTCCGCACTAGTCAACTTAAAACAAAATCAGCTTAAACTCTCCCCTATCAATATCCAAGTAGCCAACCTCGCAATAAAGGCCAATATTATTATAAATCACTTTAACCAGATACCTGATATAACATTAAATGTGTATTCTAAGTCTACTGATCTACATCAGTTTCTCACTAATTTATTAGGTAAAAGTCCTTTTTCAGGCACACTCTCCTTTTCCGGAAATTTTCAGACAACAGGCAATAGTCAACAAGAATATTTAGAGAATCTAAGTGGCTCAGGAAAGCTGAATATTTCAGACGGCATAATAAATGGAGTAGATTTGACATACATGCTTGGCCAAGCAGCTGCTTTGTTGAAACTCACCCCCAAGCCTTATAAGCCAAAAAGTATAACTACATTTAGCAAATTGTCTGGCACCTATATGATTACAAAAGGAATCTTAGTCAACAATAATTTAAAATTGGAAGCTGGTGAGTTCGATGCAATCGGAAAAGGCAGCGTTAACCTACCAAAAAATCATGTAGACTACGTACTTACTGCAACATATCTGAGAAAAGGCTCAGAAGCAGCTCCATTCAAATTACCCATTATTATTCGTGGAAGCTTTAACAATCTGAGCTACACACCTGATTTCTCAATTATTGGTCAACAAATTTTATCAAAAGAATTACGCAAGAGAACCAATACCATCACGAAACAAATTGGTAAAAAAATAAACTGGGATAACCTTTTTCACTAATTATTTAAAAATGGATACCAACGATTTTTTGCAAATAGTTTTAACTTGGTATGATCATTTCGGTAGACACGACTTACCCTGGCAAAAACAACAAACTCCGTATCGTGTTTGGATTTCTGAAATCATGCTGCAACAAACCCAAGTTGCAACTGTAATACCCTATTTCCAGCGATTTATGAGCCAATTTCCAAATATCAAAACACTGGCAAATGCTAATGTTGACGAAGTATTAGCTCAATGGTCTGGACTTGGATACTACGCTAGAGCAAGAAATCTACATCATTGTGCCCAAACAATTCAGAAAGATTATGGGGGCCAATTTCCAAATGATTTAGAACAATTGTGCCGACTCAAAGGTATCGGGCGTTCGACTGCCGGTGCAGTGTTGTCTCTTGGCATGAAAATTCGTGGCGTTATCCTTGATGGTAATGTTAAGCGGGTTCTCGCCCGCTATCACGGTATTGATAGTCCAATTAACCTCTCTACTACCATCAACAAACTTTGGCAACTTGCAGATCACTATACGCCTAATACGCGTCACTGGCACTATAACCAAGCAATGATGGATTTAGGGGCAATGATTTGCACACGCAGCAAACCTAAGTGTGGCAACTGTCCATTAAACAAACATTGCAAAGCTTATAGCACTGACCAACAATCACTACTCCCTATCAAGCAAAAAACATCAAGCAAACGTCCCATAAGATCCGTATTTTTTTTAATGATTCATAATCGACAAGGAGAATTATTACTCCAACAACGACCACCGATGGGTATCTGGGGTGGCCTTTGGAGCTTTCCACAGTGTGATATTTCACAAGATATCACACTGTGGTGCCTCAATAACCTTGGTTTAAGTATCAAAGTGAATGCAGAGTATGAAGAAATAACACACCAATTTTCCCACTTTATACTAAAAATCAAGCCAGTATATCTAGAACTTATTAAAACACATCAACAAGTAATGGATAATCAACAGCAAATCTGGTATAAAGATAGATCTTCCCTTGATGGCGGGGTCCCTGCCCCAATTATGCGTTTACTGACAAAGTGGTTAGGTAGTAATTATGGAACGACAAGTACATTGTCAAAAACTAGGCAAGATAGCCGAAGGGCTTGATCAAATTCCCTACCCTGGAGAAATAGGAAAAAAAATATATAACTCCATTTCAAAACAAGCTTGGCAATCCTGGATCAATCATCAGACTATGCTGATTAACGAGTATCGCTTAAGTGTTATAGACCCTAAAGCGCGCGAGTTCCTGGAAAAAGAAATGCAAAATTTCTTGTTCGGCTCAGGCAGCCAGAAACCCGCAGGCTATATCGAAGAAAATTAACTGATGTGATCTTAATATATTACATAATGCAATTGAGGTATTAGTAAAATCAGAGAGTCTTCATTAAACTGTGTCACCAGTTTTTCATAACCCTACATTTAATCGA
>CAWUIH010000019.1:0-29135 GCA_963922495.1 uncultured Coxiellaceae bacterium
GAAGAAGCCTATTTTACAACAAATCGCTCAACATTTGTTCATGAAAACGCCGTGGTTGGTGCCCATCAAATAGCGGATTTGTTAGTAGCACATGGTGTTTTAAAAAATCCTTGGTTATTGACGGTATTTATTTACATAAGAGGTGATACTCGACGTTTGCAAGCAGGGGAATACTTACTAACAAATAAAATGACGCCGGTTGAATTTATCAATAATGTAGTGGATGGTAAGGTGATACAACATACGATCACGTTCATTGAAGGCTGGACATTCGCGAAGGTGCGGCGCGCGTTAATGGAAAATAAATATATTCGGCACACTTTGAATCAAAAAAATATCCCGCGATTCATGCATTCGCTGGGACTTAAGAAGCATTATTTCGAAGGATTATTTTTTCCAGATACTTATCAGTTTGCAGCGGGCATAGCGGATAGGGTGATTTTGTGCCAGGCGTATAAAAAAATGCAGCGCATTATGCAATACGAATGGCGCAATCGTGCTTCCCATTTGCATTACAAAAACTGGTATCAAGCTTTGATTATCGCTTCACTAGTGGAAAAAGAAACCGCTGTGCCGCGTGAGCGCAGCCAAATTGCAGGAGTGATATTGCGCCGACTACACAGGCGAATGCGGTTGCAAGTGGATCCCACAGTAGCTTACGGATTACATTATCTTTCGCACCAGCCGTTGACTCATCAAGACTTGCTAAGACGTACACCTTACAATACTTATGTTTACTATGGTTTACCGCCTTCACCAATCGCTATACCCTCTCGCGCCTCTATTCATGCTGCTTTACATCCTACAATAGGAAAATCACTGTATTATCTTTCAAAAGGAAATGGCACACATATATTTTCAAATACTTACGTGCAGCACCGGCATGCGTTGCATAAATATATTTTGCATAATGCCTCTAAAAGTTTTGTTCACAACCCAAAAAAAGTTTGGCATCATTGAGTCAGGCATCACATGTAAGCATAGTTACTCATAAAAAACATCATGGCAAATAAGCGCGGTATATTTATTTCTTTTGAGGGTGTTGAAGGCGTTGGTAAGAGTACAGCAATTCAATACGTTTGCGAGGAATTAAAGCGGCAAAAAGTGGGTTTTGTGTTGACCAGAGAGCCAGGTGGTACTCCTCTGGCAGAAGCTATTCGGGAAATTTTATTGGCGCACTATGATGAAAAAATGAGTTCAGACACTGAGCTGTTACTAATGTTTGCTGGTCGCGCCCAGAATATCAAGCAGGTCATTGAACCCGCTCTGAATCGCGGCTGTTGGGTGGTTTCTGATCGTTTTACTGATGCCAGTTTTGCCTATCAAGGGGGTGGTCGTGGTGTGTCTGCTCAGCATATTCAAGCTTTGGCGAACTGGGTTCAAGGTGATTTGAAGCCGGATATGACTTTTTTACTAGACGTTCCAGTAGAAGTGGGTTTAGAGCGCATGAAAAGCCGCGGCTTTCAAGATCGTATTGAAATAGAAGATATTGAATTCTTTAAACGTGTGCGTCGCGCCTATCTGTTGTTGGCGAAATCAGAACCACAGCGCTTTACAGTCATTAATGCGAGTCAATCGCTGGAAAATGTCAAAGAAAATATTTTAACAACAATAAGAAATTTTTTAAAACCACTATGATTTATCCATGGCATCAATCCGCTTTACAAGAAATTCATAATTATCGTCAGCAGCGGCGTTTGCCACAAGCGTTGTTGTTGCATGGAAATAAAGGGTTAGGCAAGCAGGAGTTCGCACGCTATGTAGCCAGTAGTTTGCTTTGTGTACATTATCAGAATGAACCGTGTAGGAGTTGCCGTGATTGTCAATTATGTGCTGTGGCCAATCATCCTGATTTATTCATTATTGGCTTAGCCGAAAAAAGTAAAATAATCAAAGTCGATCAAATTCGTGATTTAGTCGCACAATTGGGACAGACTTCATATCGCAGTGGCTATCAAGTTGTGATTATTGATCCTGCAGAGCGTATGAATCGTGCTGCTGCTAATTCACTGCTAAAAACGTTGGAAGAGCCAGTGGGCCAAGTGGTATTTATGCTTATTTGTAATCAAACAGCAGATTTGCCGGCTACTATTGTCAGTCGTTGTCACCATTTATTTTTCAATGCGTGTAGCGATCCGTCGGGTGTCGTTTGGTTGCAACAACGATTAAACATTAACGAGCGTGAAGCGACATTGTTGTTAACGTTGGCGAATCATGCGCCGTTATTAGCTGTGAAGTTTCATGAAAATGATTTCCTATCACTGCGTAATACTGTCCTACAAGCAGTATTGAATATTTTGCGCCAGCAAGATAGTGCTATTCGCGTTGCAGAAATATTGATGAAATGGTCGTTAGAACAGGTGGTTATTGCACTAACTGCCATCGTTACTGATGTGTTGCGTTTACATTGTGGTGCATTTACGCATATCAGTAATCAAGATTGCGTCGTTGCCTTAGAGCAATTGCAACGTTTGATGCCTAAGACACAAGTGTTACAATTGCTTGAAGAAATTATTCAGGCACAGCGCCTTATTAACCAATCTTCATCCATTAATGTACAACTATTACTAGAAGGTCTATTGTTACAATGTTCGTTGATTCCCATTGCCACCTAAATATGCTGGATCTCTCGCCCTACGACGGTGATTTAAGCGCTTTGATCAAAGCCGCTAATGACGTTGGGGTAGAGCGAATGTTGTGTGTTGGGGTGGATTTGGTACACGCACAAAATGTCATTGATATCGCACAGCAGTACTCATGTGTTGCTGCGAGTGTTGGTATCCATCCTAGTGAAAAAATGGTTAATGACGTAACAATAGAACAATTGATAGCATTGGCACAACAATCACAAGTGGTGGCTATTGGTGAGACAGGCTTAGATTACTATTACAATGATAGTGGATTTGAAGTGATGCGAGAGCGTTTTTGCCTACATATTCAAGCTGCAAAACAGCTTAAAAAGCCGTTGATTATTCATTCTCGAAATGCTCAACAAGATACCATAACCATTATGCGACAACAAAAAGCTAATGAAATTCGTGGTGTGATGCATTGCTTTACCGAAAGTTGGGAAATGGCTGAAAAGGCATTGGAATTAGATTTTTATATTTCTTTTTCTGGTATCATCACTTTTAAAAACGCTAAAAATGTTGCTGAAGTCGCTCAAAGAGTTCCACTAGAGAAAATATTAATTGAAACGGATGCTCCCTACCTGGCGCCAGAGCCCTTTCGTGGTAAAAAAAATGAACCAAAATATGTGCCATACGTGGCCGCAAAAATTGCTGAAATAAAAAATATATCGATTGAACAGGTCGCTCAGCAAACGACCCAAAATTATTTTGAGTTGTTTGGAAAATAAACTTTTCTTTTTAGGGAGTAAAGCAATTAGTAAGGTTAACTCGCTCAAAATTTCCTTTCTCGCTAGTCTAGGTGGCATTGCCTTCCTCGATCGTAATCGGGGGGGGGGATGCGAATTTGTGTGAGTCTCTTCATACTGGAGTACGCTTATCGGTGGTGGCATTGCCTTATAATCTCTCTTTTGCATTGAGTCGGTGATTTAGCTCCAATAACAGCTGAATTATTGATTATGCAATTCTCTGTGAAAATAGGTTTTGCGTTGCTTAGTATCATTTGCGGTTTGCTGAGCTTGTTGGGCATCTTGTTTGTAAAATCACATTCTGAATATCAAGCAAATGCCATCATTTTTGAAAAATAATCTTTTATTGCATTGATATTTGCAAAAAAGACTTTTTTCGGGCTAATGAAAATCGGATGATGCTTCATTAGTAATCCTTTGTATTTGTTGGCCAAAGCAAAGCTGAGATCGTGATTCCCTATTGGCGATGAAAGGTACATTGCTGAGGATCCTGATCGTAACAGATTTTTTCGTGAGCGCTAGTAGGACGCCAGTAATGATTATTGCTTTCATCGACTACATAAGTTTTATTGGAAGACGCAGTAACAAGTGACATATTGTATTTAGAATTGTAGACGCAGTGTGAAATAACAAATGAGTTCGTGTCATGAAGGTTCTGAACGGCAATTACGCTGTAAAAATGCATTTGGGAAGTATTTTGCAGCGGCAGTCGCCATCCTCCAGGCGCAACCAATTGTTGTTGTGCATTATCAATATGAAAATCACTCGCTTTTGGGCAGTATGTGGTGCCGCTCGCGGCAAAAACAGTGGTTGTCAACACTAATAGTCCGGCAATCAATGTAGTTTGTGTCATTATATTCTCCTTAATAATTTTTTGGAGATGCTACATTGGATGGCATCACACACTGCAGATTTCCAACATCATTTTGCGGTCATTATGTCATTGAGTCAAATGGTTCAATGTATTATGAGCGGGATGGCGATATTTTTAATGCTAATTTAATATTTTACCGTTACAATACCTATACAAAAGCTTATTTTACGGAGAACATCTCGGTGAGTGGGTCTATTTTAACTGAAAAAACTCCTGATTTAAGCGGCGTAAAGCCGAATAATTCAGAGAGTTTTGTGGGTGGCAATACGCCTGATTTCGTGCGTACTTGGCTTAAAATTATTTTGGTCAATTCTTCATCCCCAGAAATTGATAAGGATTGGAACTTAGTACAAAATACGCCCCGAAATGCAGCAAGTAACACCGGCGCTACAATTTTGTCGTTTACCCACAATCGTGTCACGAAACAGCCGATTCAAGGTTTCTCGAGGGCATATCGTGAAGTCACTTCTCAAGTGAAAATGCATTGTATTGGTCAACAACTGACCTTGCCTGGTTTTTATGCTTTTCTAAGAGATATGAATCAGTTACGTAACTTGCAACACTTTGGCATTGCCATTGAGTCAGACTTTCGTCTTAAGACTGGCTTTAATAATTTGATCATTGGTTACTGGAACTTAGTGCGACCCTCCGTCACTGACTTCGCACTCGGTGCTAGCAACAGTATGCATGCCGATGCCCAAGCAATTGCAGGCATACAACATGAAATGAAGCGATTGGATTCCGGCGGGAAGCAAGATCAATTGCAAGCTAAATTACCTTTTAAGGAGCGTATTCAGAATGAATTGAGCCATGCTCTAGAATCACGTCCGATGAGCTCCCCGACTTTATGCCGATAGTCAATTCTCATATGAGCTTTTATTTTTTGCATTTGCGTACAAAAAAAAGCTAAGCTTCACCGATTTTCACTCTTGAAATTACAATGCTCATCCCCATTTAGTTCTTAGACGTATCACCCATTTATTTTGATATTAAGAGGAAATAGCATGGCTAAAGCAATTATCGGTATCGACCTTGGGACCACCAACTCTTGCGTGGCGGTGACAGAGGCAGGTAAAAAAGTACGAGTTATTGAAAACTCAGAAGGTTCTCGTACCACACCTTCAATTGTCGCTTATAAAGATGATGATATTTTAGTTGGTGTTCCTGCAAAGCGTCAGGCAGTGACGAATCCTGATAGTACTTTGTATGCAATCAAACGGTTGATTGGACGTCGTTTTGGCGATCGTGCTGTACAAAAAGATATTAAAATGGTGCCCTATAAGGTTGTTAAGGCTGATAATGGTGATGCCTGGGTCGAAGTATTAGGGTCTAAGAAGTTAGCACCGCAACAAGTATCTGCTGAAATTCTCATGAAAATGAAGAAAACTGCAGAAGATTATCTCGGTCACGAAGTTACCGAAGCAGTGATTACCGTACCCGCATATTTTAACGATTCGCAACGTCAAGCGACTAAAGATGCTGGAAAGATTGCTGGCCTTGAAGTGAAGCGCATTATTAACGAGCCAACTGCGGCAGCATTGGCTTACGGTATGGATAAGAAGAAAGGTGATAGTAAGATTGCTGTTTATGATCTGGGTGGTGGTACTTTTGATATTTCAATTATCGAGATTGCCGAAGTCGATGGTGAGCATCAATTTGAGGTGTTAGCAACCAATGGCGATACCTTTTTGGGTGGTGAAGATTTCGACCTGCGTTTGATTGATTACCTCGTTGACGAATTTAAGAGAGAGTCCGGTGTTGATTTACACAGTGATCCATTAGCGCTACAGCGTTTGAAGGAAGCAGCGGAAAAAGCCAAGATTGAGTTATCTTCTTCACAACAAACTGATGTGAACTTGCCTTACATCACCGCCGATGCTAGTGGTCCTAAGCATCTCAATATTCGTGTTACGCGTGCTAAGCTAGAATCGCTGGTGGAAGATCTTATCGAACGTACGATTAAACCGTGCGAAACTGCGATTAAGGATGCTGGGTTAAGTGTTTCGGATATTGACGACGTAATTTTGGTTGGTGGCCAGACTCGCATGCCGAAGGCGCAAGAGGCAGTTAAACAATTTTTTGGTAAAGAAGCTCGTCGTGATGTCAATCCCGATGAAGCGGTGGCAATTGGTGCTGCTATTCAAGCTGCAGTATTGTCAGGTGATGTCAAAGATGTGTTGCTATTGGACGTGACGCCGCTATCTCTGGGTATTGAAACCATGGGTGGTGTGATGACAAAATTAATTGACAAAAACACTACGATCCCAACCAAGGCGAACCAAGTATTTTCAACTGCTGAAGATAATCAAACTGCAGTGACTGTACACGTATTACAAGGTGAACGCGAAATGGCTTCCGCCAATAAATCGCTGGGTCGTTTTGATTTAGGTGATATTCGTGCTGCACCGCGTGGCACTCCACAAATTGAAGTAACATTTGATATCGATGCGAATGGTATTCTGCATGTCTCTGCTAAAGATAAGGCCACGAATAAAGAGCAGTCTATTACCATTAAAGCATCCAGTGGATTATCCGACGCAGAAATTGAAAAAATGGTTAAAGACGCAGAGGCCAACAAAGACGCAGACCGTAAATTCCACGAATTAGCGGATGCGCGCAACCAGGCGGATTCGACCATTCATGCAACAGAAAAATCGATCAAGGAGTTGGGTGATCAAGTAAGTGCTGATGAGAAATCAGCAATTGAAATTGTCATCAACGAACTTAAAGAAGTCATGAAAGGTGATGACAAAGAAGCGATTGATGCTAAGACTAAAGTATTGACAGAACACTCTTCTAAGTTGGCCGAACGTGCTTATGCCGCGAAAAGTAGTGCCGATGGTACAGCCACGGGAACAACAGAAGAGTCTAAAGCCAGCAAGTCGGACAGTGCGAAAGATGATGTTGTTGATGCTGAATTTGAAGAAGTTAAAGACGACAAAAAAGCAGACGACAAATAACAATTTACCAGCGGGCTACGGTGTTTTCTGCCCATATTTCAACGGAATCTTTGCATGTCAAAACGTGATTACTACCAAGTTCTAGGCGTCGGCCGTAATGCCAGTGATGCTGAAATCAAAAAATCGTTTCGTCGTTTGGCGATGAAATATCATCCCGACCGTAATGCGGGTAACAAAGAGGCAGAACATCATTTTAAAGAAGCACGTGAAGCCTATGAGGTGTTATCTGATGCCGATAAACGAGCGCGTTACGATCAAATGGGACATGCTGGTTTTGAAGGAGGTTTTGGTGCTGGTGGCCCTGGTGGTGCACAAGGTTTTGGCTTTGAAGACTTAAACTCTGTTTTTGGTGATATGTTTGGCGACATCTTTGGTGGCCGCGGTGGCGCTTCAGGTGAACAGCGTGGTGCAGATCTTGCTTATGATTTAGTGTTGCCACTTGAAGATGCAGTGCGTGGCGTTGTTAAGGATATTCGAGTGCCGACATGGGTACATTGCCATTCTTGTTCCGGCACTGGCGCTAAAAAAGGCACTCGGCCAGAAACGTGTCGCCATTGTAATGGTTCTGGTCAAATGCGGATGCAGCATGGATTTTTGCAGGTTCAGCAGCCATGCTCTGTCTGTCGCGGCACCGGAAAAGTAATAAAAGATCCTTGTCCCGATTGTCGCGGTCAAGGTCGCAAACAACAGACTAAAACATTATCAGTAAAAGTTCCAGCGGGTATTGACACCGGAGATCGTATCCGCCTGGCTGGCGAAGGAGAAGCAGGCCCATTTGGCGCGTCCTCCGGTGATTTATATGTGCAGATCCGTGTTAAAAAGCATGAAGTGTTTGAGCGTGAGGGTAATGATTTACATTCCGAAATCCCCATTGATTTCGTTACCGCCACGCTGGGTGGTGAAGTTGAAATACCGACGTTAGGTGGGACAGTAAAACTTACTATCCCAATCGAAACTCAATCTGGTAAATCGTTTCGACTGCGCGGCAAGGGTGTAAAAGCATTGCGTAGTGGTTCAGTCGGAGATTTAATTTGTCATGTCATCGTTGAAACACCAGTTAGGCTTAGTGTTGAGCAAAAACAATATTTGCGACAATTTGAAGAGTTGCTGAAACAAGATGGCAAAGATCACAGTCCAAATACCCGCTCATGGTTTAACAAAGTCAAGGAGTTTTTTGGGCGTTAACGCCGAAAACCTTATGGTGCCTGTAAAGTTGTCGAATATTTTTTTATCTATATGAACGTTAGTAAAATCCTTATCGAAAAAGAGCCCCATCAATTTCACCCGAATTTTTATAGATTTTAGTTATTTTTGCGTCGTAATAAAAATGGCAGCGTAAGAAATATAATTAATCCTGTTAACAATAGAATTTCATAGGTTTTTGTATTAATTACGATATCTCTAGGTGGAATAAACCCAATTAAAATGGCCCCAATACTTCCAAAAATTCCAACGAGGCCAACGATCCACAAGATGATTTTGCCACCAGGTATCTGAAAATAGTTTTTCTGTAGTGATGGCTTATTTCGAAGTTTAAGTGCGCAGCAAAATAGTAAAATATAGTATATCAGTGCCATTTGTGCTGTTAGAGCGCTTAAAATCCAATAAGAAGTATTAAATGATTTAATAAAAAGGAATAGATTACACAATAAGATCACTAAAACAAATTGAGCAATTAATACATTCTTAGGTGCGCCATGTTTATTGCGATTCTGCAGCCACACTGGTGCTTGCCCATCCACCGCAGCCACCATCATTCCTTTCGTAGGTCCAATAACCCAAGCTGACATGCTACCAAATGCGCCAAGAATAATGATGATCACAGTAATTGGTAGCAGCCATTGTAGGTGGAATACGGTTAAAAATAATGTAAGCGCTTGGTCTAAGCCACTGACAATATTTAAACTGTGCGGTGGAATAACTAAAGCAATGGCGGTTGAAGATAATGTTATTGTTAAAACGATAATGATAGTTGAATAAAATAGTGCGCGTGGATAATCTTTACGAGGATTTTTCACATCGGCAGCATGGACCGAAGACATTTCCATACCCATCAAACTAAAAAAAATAACCACCAAGAATGCAATATTGTTGATTGATTTTACACTTGGTACAAAGTGACTGGTCGTTGGCGAAATAGCCAGTGGGTTGCCGTTGGCGATCCAAAGTATGCCGAGAAAAATAATGAATAACATCGGTATGATGGTGCCAACAACCGCGCTAATGGTTGAAATCAAACTAGATAACCGCATTCCAAACCAGTTCACTATTGTCGAGAGACTAAACATCGCTAAAATTACTGGAAGCATGAAAAATTTATTGTTGGCGAGCGATGGATCGAATAAATAGGCGATGTTTGCAGCAATAAAAGATAAAATAGTGGGATACCAAAAAACATTATAAATCCATTGTAGCCACACACTTAAAAAGCCCAACTGGGTGCCAAATGCCTCACGAATCCACACGTATGCGCCACCTGTATGCGGCCAGCGAGTTGCCAGCTCGGCAGTAATTAATACACAAGGGATTAGAAAAATTAGTGTTGCTACGAGGTAGAACAGCGGCAATGCTAAACCAACGCCTGCATTGGTAGGCAAGTTTCGCAGGCTGTCTACCGCTATGACGTTAATCATTGCTAAATTAAAAGCTGTTAATGTTTTTTTATTCATGAAATTGTCACCGTAAGGAGCTGTAAAAAATATTCGAGAGCAGTGGCCTGACGCTACAAGGTAATACTTGAACGCAGGCTAAATATGATGAGAATGGCCTTGGGGTAAGAGAATAAACTGCTGATACATATTGATGAACATTGACATGATTTGATCATATCGATTTAAAGATTCTGCTGTCAACAGTTTTTGTCACAATTACCTCGGCGAAGCCGTTTTCCTCATACCAAGAAATTAAGAAATCATCGCAATCTCTTCCCATTGCGATATGATTGACGTATGCTATGTGCAATTTTTTGGGCGATGATAGGTCGCTTGAATATTTGTAATCAACCTATCGGATCATGCTGTTAAATGAATCTGTTACGTACTATTGATCAATACCAGCCTGCGGTTTTAGCTTTAGCCGATGGTAGTATTTTTTCAGGGTATTCTATTGGTGCGTCAGGTTCAACTGTTGGTGAGGTGGTTTTCAATACCGCTATGACTGGTTATCAAGAAGTTCTTACCGATCCATCTTACGCTGAGCAAATAGTTACCTTAACTTACCCACACATTGGTAATGTAGGGGTAAATCCCGAGGATATGGAGTCTGATCGAGCCTGGGCCTCTGGTTTAATTATTAAAGAAAGTTCTCTGATACCCAGTAATTATCGCGCTGTGTATTCATTGCCAGAATTTTTGCGCGCACAAAACATTGTTGCGATTGCCGGAATCGACACACGACGTTTGACTCGATTATTGCGTAATAAGGGTACATTATCCGGTTGTATCACTACAGATACTGTCGATGTTGACGCGTCACTTGCTGCTGCACGAGAGTATGATGGCCTGGAAGGTAAAGATTTGACGGCGCGTGTTTCTGTGATCGAGCAATGCAACTGGACCGAAGGGACACTCACAGTCGATGATATGAAACCATCACAATCAGCAGAATATCACGTTGTGGTTTACGATTTTGGTGTCAAGCGGCAAATTTTAAGATTATTGATTGACCATAATTGTCGTGTAACACTTGTTCCCGCAAAAATGTCTATTCAGGATGTGATGGCTTTGAAGCCAGATGGTGTGTTATTGTCAAATGGTCCAGGTGATCCGGCTGCTTGTGATAAGGCCATTAAAACAACTCAGCAACTTTTAGAGTATCGAGTGCCAATTTTGGGAATTTGTCTCGGTTTTCAATTACTAGCATTAGCGTGTGGTGCGCGAACGTTTAAAATGAAGTTCGGTCATCATGGTGCCAATCACCCTGTTAAAAATCTTATCAAATCGGAAGTAATGATTACCAGTCAAAACCATAGTTTTGCCGTCGATGAGGATTCATTGCCGCCTGAATTAGCTGTGACTCATCGCTCTCTCTTCGATGGAACGCTACAAGGTTTGGCCCACCAATCAAAACCAGCGCTAGGATTTCAAGGGCATCCTGAGTCGAGTCCAGGTCCCCATGATGCGCGAGAAATTTTCAAACAATTTACTGGCTTAATGAGGCAATCATGCCGAAAAGAACAGATATTAAAACCATCCTGATCATCGGTGCGGGCCCTATCGTGATTGGTCAGGCCTGTGAATTTGATTATTCCGGCACTCAGGCCTGTCAAGCGTTGCGTCAGGAAGGTTATCGTGTGGTTTTAGTTAATTCTAATCCCGCGACTATTATGACTGATCCTGATATGGCGGATGTGACCTACATCGAACCCATTACCTGGCAGGTGTTAGAAAAAATAATTATTAGAGAACAACCCGATGCACTGTTGCCAACGATGGGTGGTCAGACGGCGCTAAATTGTGCGTTGGATTTAGCAAGCAACGGTGTGCTTGAAAAATATGGCGTAGAATTAATTGGAGCCTCAAGTCACGCTATTGACAAAGCAGAAGATCGGCACTTGTTTCAACAAGCGAGGGATGCCCTCGGATTAAAACCACCGAAATCAGGCCTAGCCCATTCAATGACCGAAGCTTGGGAAATTTTGGATCGTGTTGGTTTCCCAACGATTATTCGCCCCTCATTTACCATGGGCGGTTCGGGCGGCGGTATTGCTTATAATCGTGATGAGTTCAAAGAAATTTGTCTGCGCGGTTTGGAATTGTCGCCTACCACTGAAATCCTGATTGATGAATCGATTGTTGGTTGGAAAGAGTATGAACTCGAAGTAGTTCGTGATAAGAATGATAATTGTATTATTATTTGTAGTATTGAGAACCTTGACCCCATGGGCATTCACACCGGAGATTCAATTACTGTCGCTCCGGCGCAAACGCTCACTGACAAAGAGTATCAGCGAATGCGTAACGCAGCGATTGCTATTTTGCGTGAAATTGGGGTGGAAACAGGAGGTTCTAATGTGCAATTTGCAATCAATCCTGTCAATGGTGACATGATTGTTATTGAAATGAATCCTCGTGTATCGCGCTCGTCCGCACTCGCTTCAAAAGCGACAGGTTTTCCCATTGCCAAAGTCGCAGCAAAATTGGCAATAGGTTATACTTTGGATGAATTGGAGAATGAAATAACCAACGGAAAAACTCCTGCCTCCTTTGAACCTACCCTAGATTATGTGGTTACAAAAATACCGCGTTTTAATTTTGAAAAATTCCCACAAGCGGATGCACAGCTCACTACGCAAATGAAATCAGTGGGAGAAGTAATGGCGATTGGTCGCACTTTTCAGGAATCACTGCAAAAAGCCTTGCGTGGATTAGAACGTGGTGTGTGCGGATTGAATCCTATCATTGATTATAAAACAGATACAGAAATTGATGCTGAAATTATAAAAAAAATTACAAAAGAATTGCGTTTTCCTGGGCCTTATCGGCTTTGGTATTTAGCTGATGCGTTTCGATTAGGTTTATCATGCGATGAAATTTTTAAATATTGTCAAATTGATCCGTGGTTTTTGGTGCAAATTGAACAATTGGTTAAAATTGAAAAAGCGTTACAGCAGCGGCAACTTCATGAATTGAGCTTTGAAGATTTATTTTTCGTCAAACAAAAAGGTTTTTCTGATTTGCGCATCGCACAATTACTCACGACCTCTGAGGAAGCAGTGCGACAGAGACGCCATGAATTAAACATTTACCCGGTTTACAAACGTGTTGATACCTGTGGTGCGGAATTTTCTACAGAAACAGCCTATTTATATTCAAGCTACGATCAGGAAAACGAATGTTTTCCGGACAATAAAGAAAAAATCATGGTGTTGGGTGGTGGACCCAATCGAATTGGGCAGGGGTTGGAATTCGATTATTGTTGCGTACATGCTGCTATGGCAATGCGTGAGGTAGGCTATGAAACCATCATGGTTAATTGCAATCCTGAAACCGTGTCTACGGATTTCGATATTTCTGATCGCTTGTATTTTGAGCCTTTGACATTAGAAGACGTGCTTGAAATTGTTGCTATTGAAAAACCTAAAGGAGTGATTGTGCAATACGGTGGTCAAACACCGCTTAAACTTGCACGTCGCCTGGAGCAAGCCGGTGTTAATATTATTGGTACTACACCAGAAGCGATTGATCGAGCTGAAGACAGAGAACAGTTTCAATCGTTATTACAACGCCTGAATTTACGACAGCCCCCGAATGGTACTGTACGCACAGTTGAAGAGGGTTTACGCCTAGCGCGGGTTTTCGCTTATCCATTGGTGGTGCGCCCGTCGTTTGTGCTTGGAGGGCGTGCCATGAAAGTAGTTTACTCTGAAAAAGAATTGCAGCAATATATGATGACAGAAGTAATTTTTTCTGCTGAAGAACCGTTACTACTCGACCATTTTCTGGATAATGCAATTGAAGTTGATGTCGATGCTGTTTGTGACGGTAAAGATGTACTAATCGGTGGAATTTTAGAGCATATTGAGCAGGCTGGTGTACATTCCGGTGACTCCTCGTGCGCCTTTCCAGCACATAGCCTTAGCTCAGAGATACAAGCTCAGTTGCGTGAACAGATTCGTATGATGGCTAAAGAACTCGGCGTGGTCGGTCTGGTGAATGCACAGTTCGCAATACAAGATAATGAAATTTTTGTGTTAGAAGTCAACCCGCGTGCTTCACGCACAGTTCCCTTTGACGCGAAAGCAACCGGACTACCGCTGGCAAAAATCGCTGCCAAATGCATGGTAGGTATCTCGCTGCAGCAGCAGGGCATGACAAAAGAGCGCATACCCTCTTATTTCGCAGTTAAAAAACCGGTGTTTCCATTTAACAAGTTTCCGGGAGTCGATCCGATTTTAGGTCCAGAAATGCGCTCCACAGGTGAGGCAATGGGGATCGCTGCCGATTTTGGGCAGGCATTTGCTAAAGGTCAATTGGCGGGAAATGACGTTACCCCCACAGGGGGTCGAGTGTTCATCAGTGTACGCGATGCGGACAAAAATCGTGTCGTTAAAGTGGCTAAAGATTTGCAACAATTGGGATTTACTATTTTGTCCACTAAAGGTACTGCAAAAGCGCTCGTTCGGGCAGGTATTGACTGTGAAGTTGTTAATAAAGTGAACGAAGGCCGGCTCCATATTGTGGATATGATAAAAAATAATCAAATATCTTTTATCATTAATACGGTAGAGGGTGAACAGGCAACACGAGATTCGGTATCCATCCGTACCAGTGCTATTCAACATCGGGTTTGTTACACTACAACCTTGGCGGGAGGCGAAGCGGCTGTATTAGCACTGCAATCAGAAAGTCTATACGAAGTAAACCGACTTCAAGACCTACATAAACTTTGTCAAACACGTTGAGATTTGATTATGCAAACTGCCATACCTATTACATTGCGTGGTGTAGAGAAACTGCGTAGCGAATTAGGACATTTGAAAAAAGTAGAACGTCCCCGCGTTATTGAGGCTATCGCTGAAGCCAGAGCGCATGGTGATTTAAAAGAAAATGCTGAATATCATGCGGCACGTGAGCAGCAAGGCTTTATTGAAGGCCGAATTCAGGAAATAGAAAGTAAACTCGCCAACTGTCAAGTCATTGATGTTTCAAAAATTACGAACGACGGTAAGGTTATCTTTGGTGCAACTGTAACTTTGATTAATGTGGATACCAACCAGGAAGTGACTTATCAGATTGTTGGAATTGACGAAGCTAATTTAAAAGAGAATAAGATCTCTATTTCTTCGCCAATTGCTCGTGCGTTAATCGGCAAGTTTGTAGATGATATCATTGAAGTTGAGACGCCACAGGGTATTGTGGAATACGAAATCCTTGATGTGCAATATCTCTAAATTGTACGCTGCGTTGATAGTGATGAACTAAATTACATTGACTTATCTGCTTTCTCTAGGTCAAATTAAACTCGCTCGCCTCGTGGCATTCGTGAAGTTGTTCATGGGATTCGCCTTTTGTGGTAGTTGATAATCAACTGCTTGATTCATGACAATTTCCTACTGCTAGTTTCGAAATTCGGTTGACAAAAAATAATTATGCTATGATCGTATATTATGTTTGCATTTATTCGGAAAAACAAAGCATTTTTTTTCACGAGTCTGATAGTTGCTGTCGCTATAATTGTCTATTTTTTGTTCAGATATTTTTGTTTATATACAAACCATGCCTTTGTGGAAGCTAACGTTGTTAGTCTTTCACCCCAGGTTGCCGGCAAAATTTCCGCTGTTTATATTAAGAACAATCAATACGTTAGAAAAGGCCAGATTCTATTAAAAATTTCGAACCGGCAGTATCAACAGCGACTGTCACTTGCGGTAGCAAAGCTTCAATCGACTGAACAAAACTACAACTCGTTGCGCTTGCAATACTTGCAAGCCATTTATGCATTGCGTCACCTCCAAATAGTGATACAGAATAAACAAAATCCCCGATTATCGTCTCAAAAAACGCTGTCAACTCGCCATGCGAAAAATATTTCGAAGGCGCTGCTGTCACAAGATCATGACACGCTGATCACGTTAAATTCCTTGCGTGCACGTATTAATAATTTAAAAAGTATTCTGGGGCGGAACTTAGGTGATTACGCCCCTTACAAAATAGCACAATCTGAGTGGCGAATAGCAATATTGGCGTTACGCAATATGACAATGGTATCGCCAGTGAACGGTTATGTCACTGCGTTTCATTGGCAAAAAGGCGACGTTGTAACTGTTAAGCAATCGCCGTTTGCCATCATCGAAGATGATTCTTGGTATGTCCTATCGTATATAAAAGAGACTAATTTACGCACTATAGCACCTGGAGACCCGGTATGGTTGCGAGTGTCAGGCAGTACTACGCGATGGTTAAGGGGCCGTATTATTGGTATTTCTTGGGGAGTAAATCGCCTTGAAGCGTCGCACAATGTGGTGAACTCACCGCTGCCTTATGTGCCGCGACAGGTCGATTGGATACAGTTGGCACAACGTTTTCCGGTCGAAATTTCATTTGAAACGCTCCCTCATGGACTTCATTTACGTGTTGGAGAAACTGCTCGGGTTTTTATGTTTAAATCAAGATAATAAATAGCGCAATTGATGCAAACCAAAACCGACATTTTGATTTTACCGTTGTTATGTATTTTTACAGCGCTACTGGCCATCGGTTTAAGTTTTCAGGATCCATTTTGGTCGATCATTACCGTTGTAGTGTTATACACTGAAAAGGCCATTCATCCACTGCAAAAAGCTTTTATGCGTGTTGTTGGCACCGTGGTTGGCGCATTGGTTGGGTTAGTTATTTGCAGTTTTTTCAGCGATGATAGCTTCTTACGCTTGATGTCTATTTTCATGGTTACCACAATCGGTACACTGTTTAATCAAATTAGCCGTTTTAGTTATGCCTGGATTTTTTGGACATTAACGGCATTTATGGTGATTTTATCAAGTTTTGCAGGACCTACTTATGCGGTTCACGCTGCTATGTGGCGTAGTATTGAAATTATTTTGGGGGTGTTGGTTATGGCAGGTCATAGTTTACTGGCACCGCAGAAACTGTGGTTCAAATTTACACGCCCTGAATTTGACAATATTGTCTGGGAACGTTCGATTAAAACTAGTGTTGCGTGTCTCATTACCAGTATTATCTTAGTAGAAAGTCATTGGTATGCAGGGATTGTTGGGGTGACGAGTGCCTTTATCGTATCTTCGCAACAAACATATAAAAATATTGTTTCAAAAGGGGTAGAGCGTTTAATCGGTAGTGTGGTTGGTGTGGTCGTTGGATTGTTGACTATCGTTGTTTACTTTCATAGTTTCGATGCCATCCTGCTGCTGTTGTTTTTTGCAACTTTGATTTATAGTGTACTGCATTTCTCTCATCGTGCCTATAACTATGCCAAACTGCAGGCAATCGTAGCGTTCCTGATCACTATTTTACCGGTCCACAACATGCTGACTTCGGACATTTCACAAGCAGTTTCTAGGGCCTCGGGGGTATTGCTCGGTGTCGTTATAGCCTTATGTGTTAATTGTCTACTATGGCCTAAGTTAAATCAGTCGAAACAACAACCGATTTAATGATCTCAGAGGGCTTCAGGAACGGTAAAAATTTCCAACTGATACGAACCGTCAGCATTGTAGCGTAACATACCGCCGTGCTCATGCCAGGCATTCAATACAATGCGTGTAACTGTTTGATTGCCCAATGTGATGGAATGCACTTGAGGACGGTGTGTATGGCCATGTATCAATAATTTCACGGACATAGCTTGCATTACCTTTTTGACCTCGCTAGGGGTGACGTCCATGATATGGTTTGGTAAATGGGTTTGGTGTTGGCGGCTCTTTTTGCGTAGTAGGCGTGCTAAGCGTCGCCGCAACCACAATGGGAGATAACATACTGCAGCTTGTGCAAAACGACTTAGCATGATTCGGCGGAAGCGCTGATGTCTAGTATCCAGAGTGCATAAGCTGTCGCCGTGCATGATTAATACACGTTGTCCAAATAAATCGATCAGCGTACCGTCTGGCAAAAGCTTTGCGCCAGTAAGCTGGCTGAAGCGCTTTCCAATCACGTAATCTCGATTGCCGCGGATGAAATAAATAGATAACCCAGATTTAGTCAGCTTTCTGATTTCATTGATAATTTCCAAGTTGAATGGTGATAAATCGTCATCGCCAATCCATGCTTCAAATAAATCTCCAAGAATGTAAATTTGTTTGGCCTGCGGTGCAAGGTGGCGCATAAAATGCTTAAAGCGCGCAGTGATATCGGGACAGTTTTCATCCAAGTGAATATCTGAAATAAAATAAACAAAATCGTCCATCGTTTAAGCGTTGGAAAGCCGGATAAAAGTTGTCATAATATTGTGTTTTAAACAGTGAGTCCAATGATTAAGAGTCGATTTTGTCCAAGCCCTACCGGCCTCATCCACCTTGGCAATGCCCGTACGGCATTGTTTAATTATTTGTTTGCAAAAAAGAAACATGGAACTTTTCTGCTCCGTATTGAAGACACCGATGTGGAACGCTCTAAACCAGGGTATACAACCGCCGTACAGCACGATTTAAAATGGTTAGGTTGGGTATGGACTGAAGGTCCAGAGGTTTCTCAGCAAGAAGATAATGGCCCATACCATCAATCAAAGCGGCAGTCTATTTATAGCGATTATTACAATCGGTTACTTGCTGCTGGTCAAGCTTATCCTTGCTTTTGTAGTGAACGCGAGTTGGTGCTGTCGCGTAAAATACAACGTTCTTCAGGAAAACCACCACGTTATGCAGGAACTTGTCGCCATTTAAGCGCTGAAGCGGTGAAACAAAAGCGTGACCAGGGCTTGAAACCAACACTGCGATTTTTGGTGGAGCCTGATAGTAAAATAGTTTTTACTGATTTGGTTCGTGGCGAGCAGACGTTTTACGGTAGTGATATTGGAGATTTTATCATTCGTCGAGCGAATGGCACTTCACCATTTTTATTTTGTAATGCGATTGACGATGCATTGATGGGAGTGACGCATGTACTGCGTGGTGAAGACCACCTGACTAACACACCGCGTCAGATGATGATACTCAACGCGCTTTCGCTGTTACCGCCGCAATATGCACACATTTCATTGATCACTGGTACTGACAATACGCCGTTGTCTAAGCGCAATGGCAGTCAAAGCATTCAAGATATTCGCAAACAAGGTTATTTGCCGGATGCCATTAACAACTATTTGGCGCGATTAGGGCATCACTACGAAGATGACCAATTGATGACAGCAACACAATTGGCAGAAAATTTTAAGTTGGAATCATTAAGCAAATCACCTGCCAAGTTTGACTTACAACAGTTGAATTATTGGCAGCGAAAAGTGTTGGAAAAAATGTCACTGACTGAATTTCAATTGTGGGTTGATGAGAACACGTTAGCGATTATACCTGATGGCAAATTAAGCCTATTTTTGAAAACTATAAAACCCAATGTGGTTTTATGGGACGATGTGAAGCTTTGGATCAATCGCTGTTTTGGAGCAGCGCTTGATTTTAGTGAAGCGGGCAAGCAATTACTGCAGGCTGCGGGGACATCATATTTCGATGAGGCAATGACTGCATTTAAAGAGTGTGGTAAAGACTTAGAAGCCGTGATCGCTCATTTGAAACAGCGACTTCAAATCAAAGGAAAAAATTTATTTCAACCGCTGCGCATGGCATTGACTGGGCAATTGCATGGTCCAGAGTTGTCACCTTTGATTGATTTGATGAGTGACGAGCTGATCCAACAGCGTTTGAAAGAAGCGCAACGATGAAAATCTTTAATAGTCTCACCAAAAAAAAGCAAATCTTCCAGCCGCTGGAACCCGGTAAAGTAAAAATGTATGTCTGCGGCATGACTGTTTATGATTATAGTCATATTGGTCATGCGCGCTCGTTAGTGACGT
The DNA here is from genome assembly GCA_963922495.1 of uncultured Coxiellaceae bacterium. Lineage (GTDB taxonomy): Bacteria > Pseudomonadota > Gammaproteobacteria > Coxiellales > Coxiellaceae > CAWUIH01. The sequence goes on from CAWUIH010000019.1 coordinate 19,670, forward strand.
TTGATATGGTGAATCGTTATTTCAGAGCCCGTGGTTTTGAGGTGACTTTTGTTAGAAATATTACGGATATTGACGATAAAATCATACAGCGTGCACGTGAAAATCAACAGCCGTTTGAGGAATTAACTCAGCGATTTATTGATTTTTTACATCAAGATGAAAAAGCATTGAATTTATTACCGCCAGATTATGAGCCACGTGCTACGGCATACATAGCAGAGATCATCGCATTTATTACCGTTTTATTGGAAAAAAAAGTCGCCTACATCGGTGAAAACGGTGATGTATATTTTAGCGTTAGGCAGTATAAACCCTACGGTAAGCTATCCAATCGTAACGTAGATCAACTCCGCTCAGGTGCGCGCATTGGAATCAGTGATAGCAAAAAAGACCCTTTAGATTTTGTATTGTGGAAACTGGCAAAGCCGGATGAACCGCAGTGGGATTCTCCTTGGGGTAAAGGACGTCCAGGCTGGCATATCGAGTGTTCTGTCATGTCGACAGAAATTTTAGGGCAACCATTTGACATACACGGTGGTGGTTTGGACTTAAAGTTTCCGCATCATGAAAACGAAATTGCTCAGTCGGAGGCAAAATGCCAAAAAGCCTTTGCTAATATCTGGATGCACACAGGACTATTGCAAATTAACAAAGAGAAAATGTCAAAGTCGCTAGGTAATTTTATTACGATTAAAGCGGCACTCGAAAAAGATGATGCTGAAGTGGTGCGCTATTTTTTATTATCAGGACATTATCGTAGTCCTTTGAATTATTCGCAACACACACTAGAAAATGCCCGTGCTGCGTTGTCGCGTTTGTATGGCGCATTACGCGATTTACCAGCCATGCCGGTTCAAGCCAGCGACTTTACCCGCGATTTTTATGCTGCTATGGATGATGACTTTAATACGCCGCTAGCTTTCGCGATTCTATTCGATATGGCAAGAGAAATTAATCGGTCGCGTGCTGAGCAGCAACTACAGTCTGCCGCACTGTTAGCAGCAGAATTGCAGCAACTGGCGGGTGTATTTGGATTACTACAGCGGCAACCCGAAGCATTCTTGCACGGTAATAGCGCTGATAGTCAGCATATTGAAGGTTTGATTGAAGCGCGGAATAAAGCACGCCAACAGCGGGATTGGATTGCTGCTGACCGCATTCGCCAACAACTGTTAGATATTGGCGTTGCTATCGAAGACTCGCCACAAGGCACTATTTGGCGCCTCTTATAAGCAGCTAAATACCCGGCTTAAGTTTTTTTGGTCAAAAAAATTCGCTATTGGCAGCGCGCTCTAATAAATCGATCAATATGGTGGTGAAACTATTTTATGGATATGGAGGCAGTTCCTTACTGAATTAATCTACTGTTAAGTGATTTTTTATTAATCTCTCCCTGATTTCGTGCTACTTTAATTTCAAATTCAATAATTCTTGAGGATATAGAAATGAGTGGAGAATATAATAAAGTAGGCGACGGAAAAAAACAGGGTGACCCAATGAATGGTATGCCAGAAGACAATTTATCTGTTTCAAGTGATGATGAAAATGAGCAAGGTAAATCCTCCTTTCCCAGTTGCCTTTCTAAATGCCTTAGGCGCCTTTGTTTCTTTCGATCAGTCCCTTTATCGAGGAAAAGTTCCACTGGATCAATGAACCTTTTGAATCCTAAGATTGATGGTGAAGATGATGTAATCGGTTCGCGTCCTCGCTCTTCAAGCGCGTAAAATTCATAAATTGCACGCTGCACTTAATAATTAGAATCGATATCATTCTTAATGAAACTCGCTTGAGAACTAAGAAATTATAAATGGCTATTGGAAATGTAATAGCCACCTGCTTTGCTGACTTTGGACTGATGAACAAGTGCAGCGATTACGCAACAACTCTAAATGATTTGATCGTATCGAGAGACTTCAGTCGTGCACTGCTTCGATTTGGTAATGTACGTGCTATTTCTCGATCGCATTGTTAATCGCCATTTTGCAACAAATGAGCGCGATGTGATTTTCAGCTTCAATTGCGTACAATGGCGACAGATGTTCTCGGTTAAGAACTGATTTGGCGTGATAATACGTCATTATGCGTGAATGCGCTGTTCTATTAAGGTGCTTAATCCACAACTACGGTATTTTAAATTTCTGCATAGTATTTTATGCTGAGCGCATGAAAAAAACTGTGTCAGGGTGGCTGTTGTTTGAAGCGCTTATCGCTTGGTTTGTACTCAGCTGCTTCTTATTGAGTATGCTGTTGCTTTCAATTAAAGAATTGAAATTATCACAACATAATTACCATTACGCCATGGCAGTCGTCGAGTTGCACCAAGTGTTCGTGCAATTGCGCTTGTGTGCTACAGCTACTGAACAGAGTGCAGTAATTCTTAAGTGGCGACGGCAACTTAGCGCGGTGATCAGCAATGCCAGTGGTGATGTCAACTGTAAAATGCGTTACTGTCATGCTGCAGTGCTGTGGCAAGACTCAAAGCTTGGACGGTTGGATTTAGATGGTAAAATTTAAGGCTCAGCGAGGTTATTTGCTAACCGAAACTCTGCTTGCTTTGTTGATCGGTGCGCTATTGCTAACGTCTTTGGTTAAAGTAGTGACTGCCGTGTTTGCAAATATCGCTTATAAGCAAGCGTTGGATGACATCACAGAAAAGCTGCGCTATTTACAACTTTATTGGACGCGAGTGTTCCGGCTTGAGCCCAGTCGATGTCCTCAGTCAGCAAATCTCCCGGGTCTCAGGTTATATCCCCCTGAAAATCCCAAAGAGTTAATATTAGGTCGTTGCACATATTACCACAGTCACTATCAGTATGTTAAAACTCATTTTTTTGTCGCCAATTCACATCGTTTGGGTCACTCTGGTCGTCAAATATTTTCATTTTACGAAAAAGTAGCTGTTGGCCATCGTCAGGAGATTGTGGCTGATGTTGGCGAGATGCAAGTCGATTATATACTACCTAATCATCGGCAATGCAGCGCTGACCGTGTGCACGATTGGTCACAGGTTCAAGCCGTTTGCATCCACTTTAAAATATGCAGTGATCGCTTGTCACGCCACGTAAAATATTGCAACAGAATGAGGGTTTAGTAATTGATTTTATTGACTATACTAATTTTTGTGTCCGTACTTTCCGACTGTTTAACCACTGAACTCAATACGACGCTATTGCAACTGCAAATGAATCAGGATTTTTACCATCACGAGATTGTGTTGCAGCGGCAATTTTCAGAAAGTCTTTCAAAAATTGATCAAAAAGAGTATGATATGGACCAAAATATTTCAAGGTATATGGCATGTCCTCAATTAAGTTAATTTCGTTATTTGTGGTGCTAGCAGTTACGCTGGTTGCGGGCTTTTATCCCTTTTTTAGGAAAATGCAAACCAAGAGTGGTTCACAGTTTCCAATTGGTGAGGCGATTGCTTGTGGTGTCTTCCTCGGTGCGGGTTTGATGCATATGTTGGGTGATTCGGCTCAAGGTTTTAACGACCTTCATTATGATTATCCTTGGCCATTCTTAATTGCTGGAGTGGTATTCTTGTTGTTCTTGCTACTTGATCACATCGGCAGAGAGATGTACCAACATGGTCGTGGGGATTCCAACACTTTTGCTATTCTTGCGACGGTGATGCTTTCAGTTCATAGCTTTTTTGTTGGTGCTGCTTTGGGATTAAGTACCTCTACTTCGGTGCAAATTATCATTTTATTAGCGATCTTAGCTCATAAGTGGGCTGCAAGTTTTGCGTTGGCAGTGCAAATCAACAAGAGTCGCTTGACAATATCGGTTGGTATCTTATTGTTCATCATTTTTAGCACTATGGTTCCACTGGGCATTATTTTTGGTTCATTAGCGACGGTGATGACTAAAACTAGCCCATTGATTGAACCTATTTTTTCCTCTATCGCCGCGGGAACTTTTTTGTATTTAGGAACTTTGCACGGGCTTGAGACATCAGTAATGGTCAAACAGTGTTGTGAACTGAAAAAATATTATTTTGTGATTGTGGGTTTTGCTATTATGGCAGTTGTTGCGATTTGGACCTAAAAAAGACCCCACCTTTTCAGATGAGGTCAGGGAGGGTTGAACGTTAAAATCCTATTAATTAGCAAAGTGCTAAACGTCTTCAATACTGTCCACTTGTGCGAGACCATTTAACACTGCAGCAATCTTTATAGCGTGTTGAATAGCAGCTTGACTTACATTGGACTTCTCAATAACTTTAACGTGAGAGTCAATGCATAGTCCGCAGCCATTAATCGCTGATACAGCCAAGGACATCAACTCAAAATCAGATTTTTCAATGCCAGGATTGCCGATAATATTCATTCTTAAGCCTGCGGGAAGTTTTTGGAATGCTTTATTGCTCACGAGATGAATGAAGCGATAGTAAATATTATTCATTCCCATAATTGCAGCAGCAGCCTTAGCTGCTTTAGTTTCTGCATCAGAAAGCAATTCGGCAGCGAAATTTTTGATCGCGTTGATAAGCGGTGCGCTTTTTGTCGCATAGGCTACGGCCAGAGCAATTGCAGCAATTTGTGATTGAGTTAGATCACTACCAGGTGTTTGTTGCAACACAGCTAAATTTAATTTCAAGTCTTTCGCATAGTCAGGAATTGTGTTTTTGTAATCTTGCATGATAATACTCTTTCATTGGAATAGTTGTAAAAGAGGTGACAGTATCGATTGTCACCTCCGGCGCAGTTTAGGCAACCGTGATTGTGTCTTCGCCTTTTTCCCAGTTGCAAGGGCATAATTCATCGGTTTGCAACGCATCGAGTACTCGCAATACTTCAGTAGGATTGCGCCCGACATTCAAGTCAGTGACCATCACAAAGCGAACGATGCCATCAGGATCAATGATGAATGTTGCACGTTCAGAAACACCTTCGGCATGATTTAAAATACCTAATTCGTGGGAGAGTTCACGACGGATATCAGACATCATTGGGAATGGAAGATCGCGCAATTCTTCTTTATCTTTACGCCAGGCGAGATGAACGAACTCAGAATCTACGCTGGCACCGAGGATTTGCGCGTCGCGATCGATAAAATCTTGATTCAGTTTACCGAATTCAGCAATTTCGGTGGGGCAAACAAAGGTAAAGTCTTTTGGCCAGAAAAATACTACCAACCATTTGCCTTGGTAGGTGTCATTGCTAATTTCTTGGAACGCTGTTTTAATGTTGTTATTAACAACGCTATTTAATTTAAATTGTGGAAATTTATCGCCAATATTTATCATTTTTTTATGCCTCTACTGTTATTGAAAAAAGCTATTTTTGGTTTCGGATTCATGCATTGGCATGAAGCTCATGAATATTAAATCAAATCTGCTTTGATTTATGAAATAGATTGATGTTATTATTTAAATAGTTTTAAACTATGATAAAAGTTTATGAATATCAGAGATTTTAAATATTTGCTGGCGGTGGCGGATCTACGTCATTTTGGCAGAGCAGCAGAAAAGTGCTTCGTATCACAGCCAACTTTGAGTGCTCAGCTTAAAAAACTCAGTGATCAGCTAGGTGTCAAGTTGTTCGAGTGGAACGGTAGGCAACTGATTATTACTCCAATCGGCGAAAAAATTGTTACTCAAGCGCGTGTTATAATCCGCGAAATTGAGATGATACAACAGATTGCATCTTCTGCGGTAGATCCATTTTTGGACGTTTTTCGATTGGGTATTATTCCCACTTTGGGCCCTTATCTGTTACCTAAAATATTATTGCCCTTGAAAAGGGCCTATCCACAACTGCGCCTCACGGTTATGGAAAACAAAACCCATATCATTTTGCAACAACTACGCCATGGTGAGCTGGATGCGATTATCTTAGCGATGCCAGTGGATACCCAAGGATTGAGTATTGAGAATTTATTTATTGAACCTTTTTATGTGGCGATGTCAAAGACCTATCCGCTTGTTAAAAATCATGAAATTGCCATTATGGATATCCAGCCTCAAGATTTATTGTTACTGGAAGAGGGGCACTGTTTACGTGATCAGGCTTTAGAGGCTTGCTCCCTAAGACAAAAAATACCTGCGGAATATGAATTTCAGGCAACCAGTTTAGAGACTTTACGACATTTAGTGGCTGCCGACACTGGAATAACCTTGTTACCAGCTTTATGCGTTGATCAACTTAATGATTCTGATTTGGTGATTAAGCCTTTTGCAAAGCCAATTCCATCACGTGAGGTGGCATTATTATGCCGTAATTCTTGTGTGCGTGAGGAATGTGTTCGTGCGATTGCCGAGACAGTCCGCAAAGCAGTCAAGGCAGTTCGTTATTTAAAGACAAGGTCCAAGCGTCAGCCAATGCAGCAATTAATTGATTAGTGCCATCGATCTTAAGTAAATTTATTCGTAGATTTGATCTTGAACTTTGATTTTGTCAAATGGTCTTGCAATTCACCAATGCTTGTTACCGGAATCAGTATCGAGTGATCTTCACCAATTTTATGTTTGGCGTTGCAATAGCCAGCGTTGAGTTGCGCTATCACTGATAAATTCGTATCAGTAAGTTGGGCAATCTTATTGATGCTCATACCTTGGCTGAAGGTTACGGAGGTGAAATACGCACGATTACGCACGGGCGTTGCATCAGGATTGTACTTGTGATGATTCTTGATCAAATAAGCCAGCGCAAGTAGTTTTGGTACGTACTGTTGTGTGATTTTTGGCAACTGTAATGACCAATAGTCTGTTGGTAAATCATGAGTGTGGTTGTAATCAATGGCGCGCTCAACTGCTCTTTCTAGGATGATAATGAATTTTTGCTTGCATCCTGGGATTGTGCTCAAAACGTCCTTTTAGGTTAAAAGGTATCTTTCCACTGGCGCAGAGCAGTAAATACCGAGAGTGGATTAGGGTATTGTTGCTGAAAATGGGCTTCCACACGGTGTTTGACGCTATCTAAATGGCAGCGTAAAAATGGGTTGGAATCCATTTCTAATTGCAATTTGCTGGGTAGCGTTGGTTGATTGTGTTTGCGATGATAAGCTGCTTCATCAATACGTTGTTGAATTATAATATTTTCAGGCTCTACTAGCTTGGCAAATGCGAGATTTTTTGTCGTATATTCGTGACCACAGTAGACGGCAGTACTGGAGGGGAGTTTGGTTAATGTATTCAGAGAGTCATAAAATTGCGTCGGTGTTCCCTCGAAGATACGTCCGCAACCGGCTGCAAATAAGGTATCACCCGTAAATACCCAACCGTGACCAAAGTAGCCAATGTGGCCCAGAGTGTGTCCCGGTATTTCCAAGACCTTGAACTCCAGTGTCATTTCTTGTAATGAAACCGTATCGTGATGGCTAACAGGGTGCGTCAGGTTTGGAATTTCTTCGTAGGGACCATATACCGACACGGGATGTTTAGTCACCAACTCTGTGATACCGTTAGTGTGGTCCCAGTGGTGATGAGTGATCAAAATGGCGTGCAATTGTAAGTTTTGAGCTTTTAAGAATGCAGAGACAAGTTGTGATTCGCCAGGATCCACGACGACAACAAGTTTGCTTACAGGATGCACAATGGCCCAAATATAGTTATCATGTAGCGCAGGAATTGCAACAATCTGCAGCACCAGTTTCCTCCTTTGCAAGCTTGCATTATAAATCATTTACAAGGGATTTACGAGATGGCTAATAAAATCAACACAATGCAGCAATGGTATCAGCAGGAGGTGGGCGCGTGGTTATTAGAGCATGAAAGTATCCAATTAGCAGTTCAATTGCAGAAAACACGAGGAGATTTTTTGGTGCAGATGGGAGGTACGCCCGATTTATTACATTGTAAAAGTAGCGCTATTACCCAAAAAATCTTTTTATCATCGGAACTAAATTCAAATAATATTTGTAGTATTTCTGCTGATGCGCACGAATTACCATTGATTCCAAATAGTATTGATGTCATTGTGTTAGTGCACGTATTTGAATTTACAAAGTATCCAATTAAAGTGTTGCACGAATTATTTTATACACTCAAGCCCTCGGGAAAATTATTTATTTTGGGTTTCAATCCCTGTAGTTTATTGGGAATACAGAAACTGTTTAACGATAAGAAAAATATTCCATGGAGTGGTCGCTTTTGGTCTAGAGCACATGTATTGCGATGGTTGGTTAACAATGATTTTAAAATTAAATACAGTAAAACAATGGCTTTTGGGCTCTTGCGCCATCGATTGCAATCAAGAAAGTTGAAGGTATTTGATGAGGTGTTGGGTCAGCTATTAATTCCAGCAGGTGGCGGCGTTTTTTTAATTGTAGCCCAAAAAAAAGTCTATGCGCCTATTAGAAAAAGATTAATTTGGCAAAGGAAAAGACCACTCAGACGAATGGTGAGTACCACACGATGAATTTTAAAAATGATACTGTTTTTTTATATTGTGACGGCGCGTGTCGTGGCAACCCCGGTCCTGGAGGCTGGGGCGTGCTGTTGCACTACCAGGGCCGTGAGAAAACACTCTATGGTGGTGAAATGCAAACTACCAATAACCGCATGGAATTGGTTGCTGCTATTGAAGGCTTAAAAGCGCTTAAACGTGCCTCGACTGTTGTTGTGACCACAGATTCACAATACTTGCGTCGTGGTATTACGGAATGGTTGCCAACGTGGAAAAAGCGTGGATGGAAAACGAGTACTAATAAACCCGTCAAAAATATCGATTTATGGCAAACTTTAGATGCTGAAGTGCAGCGGCATCAAGTTTCATGGAAATGGGTGAAAGGACACAGTGGCCACCTTGAAAATGAAATTGCTGATCAGCTAGCCAATCAAGGTGTAGATGAACTCATTTAGGAGAAATTAATGCGACAAATTGTGTTAGATACTGAGACTACTGGCTTATCTCCTGAAAAAGGTCACCGTATTATCGAAATCGGTTGTTTGGAAATGATTAATCGGCGTTTGACCGGAAAACATTTACATTATTATATCAACCCTGAGCGTGCAGTCGACTCAACAGCCGTTGAGGTTCATGGCCTAACTAATGAGTTTCTTGAAGACAAGCCGTTGTTTGCCGACGTTGTAAAAGACATTATTGATTTTATCAATGCTTCAGAGCTTATTATTCATAATGCCCCTTTTGATGTGGCATTCATGGAGCATGAATTTAAATTAGCTGAGATCGAACAATTTCGTATTGAGAAATTTTGTAGTGTTGTTGACAGTTTGGTGTTGGCACGTAATAAACATCCTGGACAGCCAAATAGTCTCGACGCATTATGCCGCCGCTATCAGGTTGATAATTCTAATCGCCAATATCATGGCGCCCTATTAGATGCTGAATTATTAGCACAAGTTTACTTGTTAATGACAGGTGGTCAAGTGAAAATGTTCGAAGCTCCGTTAGAAATCACCACCTCACAGCAAACGAGAATTAAGCGTGTCGCCGCACCACGCAAGTCATTAAAAGTGATTAAAGCAAATGAAATGGAATTAGCTGCACACCAACAAATAGTC
>CAWUIH010000020.1:0-24803 GCA_963922495.1 uncultured Coxiellaceae bacterium
ATCTCCGAGTGAAACGTTCTGACTCAGCTTAATATGACGGTTCTAAACTGAAGTAATCAACGGATTGCATTTCAATGAGTCGAGATTCAGTACGTTCAAACTGAGATTGAAAGCGCCCTTTAGGATATAACTTACAAGGTTTTGCAGCAGCAGAGACAATAATCCGTACATGTGCGTCATATAAAATGTCAATCAATTTGATGAAATTGCTGATGGGTTTATCGTCATGCTCAGTGAAAATGGGGATGTTGCTGATCATGATCGTTTTATAACTGTTTGCAAGGGATAAATAATCTTCTTTTGCCCGTGGTACTCCGCATAAAGAATTAAAATCAAACCAAATGATATCTGCACATTGTTTATAAATATAAATATTTCGTCCAAAAAGCTGAATAGGCTCATGGCTAACAGGGTGATGTTGACTCAGCTTTCGGAAACTCTCATCCATTTTTTCTTCTGCATCGGCTCCTAATGGTGTGTGATAAACGTCACTGGTATTAAAATGGTTTAAACGGTAGTCGTGAATGGAATTGATATTAAATACTTCAGTATGTGTTTCCAGTAATTTTATAGTTGGAACAAACTGCTCTCTGGAAATACCGTTCTTATATAAATCCTGCGGGTGAAGATTAGAGCAAGTGACTAAACATATTTTTTGCTTGAATAGCGCTCGGAATAAACGACTTAAAATCATTGCATCAGCAACGTTATCTACGATAAATTCATCAAAACACAATACATTGTACTGTTGCGCGATATTTTTTGAAATAACTTGTAATGGGTTGCGGGTTCCCTGTAATTGCGTCAATTGATTGTGAATATCACGCATGAATTTGTGAAAATGAATGCGTTGTTTTTTTATTGGCAAACAATCATAAAATATATCCATCAGCAATGTTTTACCTGCGCCAACACCACCCCATAAGTATAGGCCTTTTACTTCTTTTTTAATGGTAAAGAAACTTAAAAGTACAGAAAAAATATTTTTCGGATTCGCGTACGTTGTTACCAATTCAGAATAAATGCGATCAAGTTCTCGTAAAATACGCAGTTGTTTCGGATCTTGACGAAGATCTTCAGTTTTTACACGATGTAAATAGCTATTCGTGGGAGTAGTCATAGCATTAGCTGAGACGCATAACCGTTTCTGCAAGACGCTTGCCTAACACAATACACAGCGATTTTTCTTCTTGACTCAACGGCAAATCACCCTTGGAACCTGCGAGGTGGCTAGGGCCGTAGGGCGTACCTCCAGTTTGGGTGGTGGATAGCTCAACTGCGCTGTAGGGAAGTCCCACTATCATCGCACCATGATGTAATAGCGGTAGCATCATGCTGAGTAGGGTTGATTCCTGTCCTCCATGAAGGCTGCCAGTAGAAGTGAAGCATGCAGCAGGTTTCCCGATTAGAGCACCAGATTGCCACAGTGACGAAGTGCCATCAATGAAATATTTCAGTGGTGCAGCCATGTTGCCAAAGCGAGTCGGACTGCCAAGGGCCAAGCCAGCGCAATCTCTCAGGTCTTCCAATGTCGCATAAATCGCACCCTCGGATGGGACGCTATCTGCAGTAGCTTCACAATTTGTTGAGACGGGTGGTACGGTTCTGAGTCGCGCGCTCACTCCCTCTATCTGCTCGACGCCGCGAGCGATGTATTCCGCCATTTGCCCTGTGGCGCCGTAGCGTGTATAAAACAAAACGAGTATAAATGGCATAGATTTCTCAATTTAATTATAATTGATAGTATTTTTTAACAAAGATTGAAACATTATAGGGCGTAAGGAACGTGTTGACAATTAAGAGATCATTCTTGGTATATTTAAATTTTGTTAAATATTTAAACTATCGTTTATTTCATGAAAAACATTCAGAGCGTGCTGCAGCACTTGCTTATGTGACACTACTAGCCCTTATCCCTTATCTTTCTATTTCTTTTAGTCTATTGTCACTGATTCCAAAATTTCATCATTTCGGAGTCGCCATTCAAACATTCATCTTTGAAAATTTTGTTGCACACTCAGCCGATGTTTTATTAAAGTATCTAAACGAATTTATTAAAAATTTACATCATTTATCGCTGCTGCATTTGATTTTTTTTGGCGGTATTAATTTAATTTTAATTTTTAATATTAGCCAAGCATTTATAAAAATTTGGGATTCTCATCCACATTATCGTTTTTCGATACGTTTTATAATTTATATTGTCTTTTTACTGGCTTCTCCGATCGCGTTGGGGGGTGCGGTTATTGCGGGAGCTTTTCTAATTAATATGCCAGTAATTTATAATATTTTAAATTTGCCGCATTTAAGAATGCCGCTTTCTTTCGCCTTTCCTTATGTGATAACCTTTCTGGTTTTTACAGTGTTCAATTGGGTACTTCCAGCTTGCAAAGTTAGATTGATTGATGCCTTAGTCGGTGGATTGGTGACAACGACGATGTTTGAAATTGCCAAGTTTATATTCACAGCCTACTTGCAATATTTCCACCCTTACAGTGCATTGTATGGAGCATTTGCGGTAATTCCAGTATTTTTAGTATGGTTATATGTATCATGGACTATTATTCTTGTAGGTGCGATTTTCAGTCATACCCTGAATGTTGGGCTACCAGAGCGTTTTAGAGTGACTGCGCAATGAAAATTAAGAAATGGCTTATCTCCCTGAAATACACAGTGTGTTCACTTGTCTGTGCAAGTTCTTTAATCGCAGATGCTGCCGTGGCATCTAAATATTCGCTACCCCCTCAAGGGGCGTGCTTATTCGGTAAAATGCAGTTTGCTATTGTCAAAAAAGACGATACGCTTGCAAGCATTGCGCGTCGGTACGATATGGGCTACTTTGAAGTCGCAGCTGCCAATCCTCAAGTGGATTCAGATAAGCCGCAGGTTGATACAGCGGTGATTATACCATCAAGACAGGTGTTGCCTGATATTCCACATAAAGATATTGTGATTAACTTGGCAACGATGCGGATGTATTATTTTCCCCATGGAAAAAAATATTTTTACAGTTTTCCAGTCGGGATTGGTAAATTCAATTGGTCGAGTCCTTTAGGAAATTTTCACATTATTGAAAAAATAAAAAATCCAGTATGGATTGTACCGGATAGTATTTACAATTTTCGCAAGTTGCATGGCGATCCTGTACCACATACAGTAAAATCTGGCCCCGATAATCCTTTGGGTTACTATGCTTTGCGTTTATCTCAACCCACCTATTTGATTCACGGTACCAATGAACCCGATAGTGTTGGTAAGCGTAGTAGTGCTGGCTGTATTCATCTATATGCAAAGGATATCGTAGCCTTATATCAAATGGTGAAAGTTGGTACACATGTATTGATTATTAATCAGCCTTATGCTGTAGTTTGGCACAATAAGCATTTGATTTTAGAAGCACATCTCCCATTAAAAGAGCAGCGTCGAAAGTTTGCCGATACGCAAAAAGTACTCACTCAACTCATCAAAACTAAGTTAGAAATCAATAAAAGGGTTTCTAATTTTGTGGATCTGCAAAAAGCGATAGCAGTGATTAATGAGCATACTGGAATACCGACGGTTATCTCAAAATTTCCGATTCCACGTTCATACCAAACACATTCGTGATAAACTATCGCGCCACTACTGGACCTGATTGGTTATCCGGCTTGTCGGCACAATAAGAAAAAGTCCGGTATTCAAGCAACCTGTGCGCTTCAAATCATAGTGGCAATGACTCTAATTGGTTGCTTGCAGTGGTGATTGTGTTATTAATCCAATATGTTCAGCTCCGGCTTGCTGTAATACCGCCATGAGTTTGACCACTTTGCCGTAATTCACCGCTTGGTCGGCTTTGACGTAAATTGGTTGCGGTTGATGTGCCTGTTTGGCGATTACTAATTCAGCAGCGACGCGAGTCAGTAATTGTGATTCGCTTAAGTGGCTCATTGGTTTATCGGTAATATTTAGAAAATAATTTCCATGATCATCTATGCTAACAATGATTGGTAATTGGTTGCTGGAGACAATTTTTTTAGCATGTGTTTGTGGTAAATCAACATGAATACCTTGGCTTAGCAGCGGTGCAGTAATCATAAAAATCACTAATAGCACCAGCATAATATCGATGTAAGGAACGACATTGATCTCTGCTAAAATCTTTTTTCGAGGGCGGCGAGGGCGCATGACTATTTTTCCGTTTGGTGTAACTGGCGATGAATGATATTTGTTAATTGATCTGAGAAATTTTCATAGCGTTGCATAAGGCGCTCGCTTTGTGTAGAAAGACGATTGTAACCAATCACCGCTGGTATTGCTGCTAACAAGCCGATCGCTGTTGCAATAAGTGCTTCGGATATACCTGGAGCCACCATGGAAATAGTGGCTTGTTGCACAGCGCCCAGCGCCCGAAACGCGCTCATCACTCCCCATACGGTCCCCAAAAGTCCTATAAACGGGCTAGTGGAGCCAACAGTCGCTAAAAATCCGAGATGATGTTGTAATTTATCCTGTTCTTGTGCCTCTGCAATGCGCATTGCACGTTGTGTGCCGGTGAGCACAGCTTCAGGTTGTATGGCTGAATTTTTGTTTAAGCGTCGGTATTCACCATAGCCAGCGCGAAAAATCAGTGCCATTCCTGATTGTGGCTCCGCTTTCTCACTCATCTGTGAATCCAGTGCCGATAAATTAGTGCCTGACCAAAAAAACTGTTCAAATTTTTTTATTTGTTGTGTCGCGTGTTTGAATAGTTGGTGACGTTGTAAGATGATAGCCCATGAAAAAAGTGAAGCTAACAGCAATATACTGATTACTATTTTAACGATTATGTCTGCGTGAGCGATAAAAGACCATATTGAGGGTCCGTGGGTCATAAGTTCCTCCCTTGTTCAATTGTTGAAGTGTATCAGAAAATGGTATTGGTCACGAGAGATGTATCGTGAATATTATGAGGTGCCAGGAGCCTTAACAATTAAAAATCCTTCACTGTTTGATTTATTTTCTTCAGTTTCAGATGAACACTTACCAATCTCCACAAATCCCTCTCTGTTGATTGACGTGCCTTTTTCCTTTTTGTCGGTATCGGATGCAGCAACGGTAAGTTCATTTCTAAACTGTGCAGTTAGCTGAGCGACAGAGGGATGCTGTTTTTTATCAGGCTGTGGGGCTTTGCTGCGTGTTGTTACAGTTTTGATATCTTGTTTGCGTATCTCAGCAAGACTTTCTTGAAAAGTTCTCGCTTCATTTATAGCGGCTTTTATTTTCTGTTCGAAATTGTCAGTGATTCTGTTATGTACATTTTCTATTTGTTTTTTATGTTTTTCTGATATCTCAGTGACACTTCTCATACTATTGCGAGTGTATCCGAAAATTTTTTTCATTGTCTCTGACAATTCTTCATAAGACTTTATTATCAAGCTATTCGGAGTTTCTAGTGAATATTCAGAGAAAGCGTTTAAGGAAACAACTTCAAATGTTTGACTCAATCCATTATTTAACGCAAGTGTTTGCAAACGAATATTTAAAGCCGGTAATACTAAAATGTTTTCTCTACCAGATCTGACAGCTTTTTTTTCATTGTTTAGGGTTGTGTAGGTCAGTTTTGATAGCCCTGATAAATCGATAATAATCGTTACAGGAACAGTGATGGTTTTACCTTCCGTATTCTTATATTTATATCCAACAGTCAAAATTAACAGATGCTGCCGGGATATACCTCTAACTTGCGATAAATCACCACGCTGCCTATCACAAGAAAAAGTTTTTTCACCAATGAGTTGCCTCCCAGACATTGCGGCATACAGTATATCGTTTTCAAGATGCCGTTGCATCATCGTTATTAATTCTAATGCATACTTTTTACACAAAGCTCTTTCGAGGAGTCTTTCCATTGAACGTGTAACATTTTGATGTAATTCTTTTTTTTGTTGTTGGGGAAGAGCTTTAATTATTTCTTCAGTAGGATCTTTCTCTAGAGTTATTTTAGGCTGAGAATCTTTTTCGTCTTTTTTAGGAGTGTGTTTCGTTGATACTTCTTCACGTAACGTTTTCTTGTAAATTTTTATGAAAGCGCTAGTAGGTTCTGAAGTCTTAGCAAATGTTCTATCCAGCTCAAGAGGATTTGTAATCGAATTCATAGTAGTTAGGAATGTCTCATATTTTGGTGTTAAATATATGACGTATCTATCGTTATAAACTTGATGTAATTCAAAATGTAGCTTTTTAAGAAGTTCGGATGGGGTAGTAGTATGCGTTTTTCTCATAGTGTTATCTCGGAAAATGTCGACAATATCTAGTTTAAAATTCTTTCCTAATAGTATACGTTTGGTTCGGAAAGAGAACTATCAACGCGAGGCTTAATAGGATATTAATTATTTTGTAGTATAATCAACTCTTGAAAACTTTAGGCGTTTAATGTTTATTTGGATTTGCGGCGCCTTTTTTTATCACGCGGATTTAATTCTACCCCGACCGATGTAGTGCGCGGTATTGATAATACTTGGCCGCGTGTTTTGGGAGTGCTTTTTGATAGTAGCCAAGATTCAATTGCTACAAATAATCCCGCCATGGAAAAGCCATTGACGAAACGCAGTAGTAGCCAGCTCCAAGGACTGATATATATTGCTTGCAACAGAGTAGTCGTGGCTACGGTGGAGGCAAAAGCAGCGTAGGTGCGGATATGTCCAATGCGACAAATCACATGCTCCATGTAGAAGGCACCAATCACTAATCCAGAATAATAACTTGTGATTATTAAGCCGATAATCCAATCGGGGGTGTTAGCAAGGTTGAGGCGGACGCTGATAAACGTGAGCATAAAACCATTGCCAATGGTGAGGATGATTAAGCTGAGAATAGGCGAAAAAACTTTTAGGAATACTTCCGCATTCGGTGGCTATCCTTGCAATGTATTCAATTATGTTAACACTTTTGATGACATTCGCTTAACTATTTGACAGCAGGTCTTGCTGTGGTTTTAGCAGGCCGAGATGTCGATAAGCATTTTCTGTCGCCACGCGCCCACGTGGGCTACGCAGTATAAAACCTTCCTGAATTAAATACGGTTCAATGACGTCTTCGATGGTACCACGCTCTTCACCAATCGCTGCAGCAAGGTTGTCAATGCCCACTGGTCCCCCTTGAAATTTTCGAATCAGTGTTTCTAAAAATTTACGATCCATTAAATCGAATCCGTGGGTATCTACGTTTAATAAATCCAATGCATATTTTGCAATATCCTGCGTAATCACACCATCTCCTTTGACTTGCGCATAATCACGCACACGCCGTAGTAACCGATTGGCAATTCGTGGTGTACCGCGAGAGCGTTTCGCAATTTCAATGGCGCCTTGTTCATCAATAGCAATATTAAAAATATTTGCGGAACGTTTAACTATTTGGGTCAACTCAGAGGTTTGATAAAATTCCAAACGTTGTGTAATTCCGAAGCGATCACGCAGCGGAGAAGTCAATAAACCCGCACGCGTGGTAGCACCGACTAACGTGAATGGTGGTAAATCTAATTTAATGGATCGTGCTGATGGTCCTTCGCCGATTATAATATCGAGCTGAAAATCTTCTAGGGCTGGATAAAGAACTTCTTCAATAGCAGGGTTTAAGCGATGAATTTCGTCAATGAATAACACGTCATTAGTTTCAAGGTTAGTCAACAATGCGGCTAAATCACCGGCTTTTTCTAATACTGGACCTGAAGTTTGTTTAATTCCTGAACGCATTTCTTGGGCAATAATATGTGCCATCGTGGTTTTTCCTAAACCGGGTGGGCCAAAAATTAATACATGATCCAGTGCCTCTTGCCGGCCTAATGCTGCTGCAATAAAAATTGACATTTGCTGACGTACTTGCTGCTGACCAATATAGTCTTTCAATAACTTAGGGCGAATGGAAGTTTCAAGACTGTGTTCGTCTTGTTGCTCAGTGGGGTCAATAAGTGTGTTGTGATCGTTCATTGATGTATTACCTTAACTAAGCTTATTGCCAGATGCAATCCAGTTATTATATCAAACCTAGAAAAAGTGTCGTTATTGTCAGTGATGGGTGATAATCCTAGAAAAAGCAGTTGGATCACGATTTCTGGCATAGTCTCTTGATTCATCTCACTATATAAAAATTTTTCTCATTACCCATAAGGTGACGTCGACAATTTTTATTACGCGATTTCAATCAATCTGTTACACGACCTAACCGCATCAACTGCTTTTCCTAGGATAATCTATTTCAACTCGTAGGCTGAAATATTTTGAAACTCAGGCTGTAGCTTAGATTTAGTCAGATGATGCAAAATAAATGCCATTTCCTTCAACGTGATCGTTTTCTTGAAAATCGTTTTTTGGGATTTCTTTGTCGGTATGATTTTCTTCGTGTGGCTTGTTTTTCAAACTGAACTTCTGCTATATCTCCCTGTGGTAAATTTTTATCAATTTGGCTTATGTGTGCGATAGCGGCGGCGACATCCAATAATTCAAGATCTTCTTTATCAATAAATTCTTGCAATGTATTGCGGTAGAAATCAAGGTTATTTTTGTCAATAGTCGCCTGAATATTATCAAGCAATTGTTTGTTGTGTTTATTTTTGATTTGTTTGGCACTGGGTGGTTTTATGACTTTAATTTCACTGCCAACAGCTGATTCTATCTCTCGTAACATCCGCTGTTCGCGTGGTGTAACAAATAGTAGAGCTTTGCCTGAGCGTCCGGCGCGCCCGGTTCGTCCGATGCGATGAATATAGGATTCAGCGTCACGAGGAATATCCAAATTAATGACATGACTAATACGCTCGACATCCAATCCGCGTGCTGCGACTTCGGTAGCAACTACAATATCCAATTGACTGTTTTTAAGGCGCGCAATCACTTTTTCTCGCAAATTTTGGCTCATGTCACCGTGTAATGCAGCAGCAGCATAGCCACGGGCACCTAATTTTTCAGCCATTTCTGCAGAAAACGTTTTTGTTCCGGTGAAAATGATTGCTGAATCAATATGCTCTATTTCGAGGTAACGGGTTAGCGCTTCAAGCTTATCATTTTTATTAACCAACATATAAAATTGATTAATTGATTTTACGGTAGTTTTTTTTGGGTTGATATGAATTTTAGCCGGATTATGTAAAAATCGCTTAGCAATATTCTTTATAGAGGGTGGTATTGTGGCTGAGAACAGCGCCGTTTGATGCTGGTTTTTGATCTGTTCTAAAATCCATTGCACATCTTCAATAAAACCCATACGTAGCATTTCATCGGCTTCATCTAGTACAAGTGTTTTGAGCGTTTCTGTTTTGAGCGTTTTGCGGCGTAAGTGGTCCATGACGCGCCCTGGCGTACCAACAATGATATGTACGCCACGCTTCAATGCGCGTAATTGGGTACTATATTCCTGCCCACCATAGATAGGTAGCACATGAAAGCCTCTTAAATATTTTGCATACGACTGAAGTGCCTCAGCAACTTGAATAGCCAATTCACGGGTAGGTGCAAGGATTAGGGCTTGGGGAGTATTGTTTTTTAAATTGATATTGTTAAGAATCGGTAATGCAAAGGCAGCAGTTTTGCCTGTTCCGGTCTGTGCTTGTGCCATGATATCTTGGCCACGTAACAGAGGGGGAATGCTTTGAGTTTGTACTGGTGAGGGTGTTTCATAACCCAATTGATCCAGTGCCTTCAGAATATCGGGCTGTATCCCAAGTTGTTTAAACGATTGGTCATTTTCCATGATGGAGTGGCTACTGCTTATTTTTTGAATAGAAATGCGACTATACAGTAGGCTTTGAGATAAATCCACCCAGTAATTTAAATTTAAAGTAATTGAGCAAGGCAATACCGGAATAGGTGATGGGGATGTAGCGGCAATCGCGTTTGGCTAGAAAAATGATGCTTCGCGCCACAAACTTGGCAGTCATTAAGCCATATCCCATGCCAGAATGAAACGCTGCAGGTACGATATGACGATAAATAACTCGCTTTTGTGCTGTGAATTTTCTGACCCACCTCGCATAAGTTCTTTTAGATTTTTTATATTCGTACACTGAGGGTAGTATGGCTGGATGACACTCTATTTCTGATCCAACTCCCCAGACCTCTGGTAAATGTTGCATCTTGCTGTTTAAATCTAAGTAGCGTTTAATGATTTCCTGGAAGCTAATGCAATTGGCCCACATCGCATTTTGCTTCGAGCCATGTGCGAGAATCAGAATATCTTTGTTGCAAAGCTTGTCATCTAGTGCATCGAAGTTGTTTTCACTGTAGTCTACTTGGTATTTCAAGGTTGTGATGGAGGCCACTTGCTCTCCCTTTAGTAGTTCCAGTAAAGCGGCTCCCAACGCACCTCCGGCACCGGTGAGTACAATACGTTTCCCATTTAGCTGCATTGCAGAACCCTTCACCCAATCGAAAATTTTGAAGTACGAACTGAAATAATTGTTCGGAAATAAGTGATGGTAACCGTGATAGGAAGTAGTTACAAGTGGTTGATTATTAAATTTTTTGAGTTTTGTGTTATCGCGATGGTTGGGATCTTGCCCTCTTAAATATAGTACCGTAGCAAAAATGATCGTTTCAAATGCTAGCGTGATTATAATAGATTCTAACGGAAATAAGATGTAGTAGACCCAAGTGATAGCTACTTGCGTGATGTATTCTGGAATAACATGATGCTTCAGGTTTTGGCCCTCATAAATCTGGTTAATCGTTAACTGATTATTAAAAAATAGATGGTGGTCCCAATGCATCTTACTAAAGTGCCGTAACAACCGAAACGAGTTGTCGTGCCAACGATGTAATAGATAATGTATCGTGTCGAAGACGATGGTAGCTGATGCGAAAATCAGAAATGGATACGCGATGTAATGAATCAATATATTCATTGAACGCTCCCTTTGTATCTAACTCAATAATTTATATCATGCTGCATGAAAAATTATTGAGCGAATTCTAGCAATTATCAAGGTTAATTTGATCGGAGTGAGAGGATTTGAACCTCCGGCCCCTGCCTCCCGAAGGCAGTGCTCTACCAAGCTGAGCTACACTCCGATGTGCTTAATGTATTTATCAATTACCCTATGCAAATCTTGTTGTGAAAACCCACTATTGTTTTTGTCATTACCGAAGGTTATCCGTGTCATATCTCCCTCTAATGAGGCATGAATGTATTTTGCTGCAGGCAGTGTAGTTTAAACTGTCAATAATGTCGATTGATAGTAAGTTGGGTTAACTGGAATAAACTGTCTCGAAAGCGCGATGCAGGTAACTGCTCCAGGCATTGTTGGGCTTGTGTAATTTGTTGTACCGCAGATTGATGTGTGTATTGTCTTGCTTGAGTCTCATTGATGATTCGCGTCATAGCATCTAAATTTTGAATACCGCCTTGCTTGATTGCGATCCTGATTAATTCGGCATCTTCAAACGTGCTATGTTGTTTAGCATAAATCAGTGGTAAAGTTGCCTTGCCCTCAGCAAGGTCATCACCAATGTTTTTATCGAGTATTTCTGGTGTTTCGCTGTAATCCAGTAAGTCGTCCACAATTTGATAAGCCATACCTAGGTGTAAACCGAATTTAGCCATATTGGTGATTTGTTTTTCATCTTCAGTGGCAATCCGAGCAGCGATTTCAGTTGCAGCAGAGAAAAGCTCTGCGGTTTTTCGCTGAATTACGGAATAGTAGGTCTGTTCGTCAATATCAGGATCATGCTGATTCATCAATTGCCACATTTCCCCTTCAGACAGACGATTAGTGGTGTTTGCCAACACTTTCATTATAGGAATGTTGCTGCGCTTAGCTAAGATCTGAAATGCACGTGAATATAGAAAATCACCAACCAGAATACTCGCCTCATTACCCCAAACTGCATTGGCACTATCGGCGCCACGGCGGATTTCTGATTTATCTACGACGTCGTCATGTAACAAGGTCGCCGTATGAATGAACTCAATCACTGTGGCCAGCTCGTGATTTTCAGTGTCGTTAGCATAACCCAAGGCACGGGCGGTTAATAATAGTACGAGGGGGCGCAAGCGTTTGCCGCCGCTTTTGACGATGTAATGACTAATTTCTTGAATCAGTGGAATTGTGGAGTGAAGTTCTGAGCAAATTAGCTGATCTATCGCGCACCAGTCATCTGCAATCACGCTTCTAACGGCTTCAAGTTCATGTTTTGTGGTGTTGTTCATGCTGGGTTCATGCTAGGTATCAAAGTTTACGCTGTCAAGCGTGCAAAGTGGACTTGTTTTCAGGCGCAAGATTCCGTAAAATGCATCCTCTTCACCGTAAGGCGGGAATTATCCATGTATGCAATTATATCTACCGGCGGTAAGCAATACCGCGTTACAAAAGGGCAATATCTTAAAATTGAGAAATTGCCAACTGAAATAGGTGCGCAAGTCGACTTTGACAATGTGCTGTTGGTTTCCGATGGTGAAGACTTACACGTAGGTGCACCCTTCGTCGAAAATGCTAAAGTGGTTGCGGAAGTGACCGATCAATCACGCGCTAAGAAAGTTGAGATTATCAAATTTAAGCGTCGAAAGCACCATATGAAACGACAAGGTCACAGACAATACTATACGTCAATCAAAGTAACCGATATTTATCTCGGCAATGAGAAAGTTATAGCTGAGAACGAAGAACAGCAAAAATCTTAAAGATAGGAAGGCAATAGCAAATGGCACATAAGAAAGCAGGTGGTAGTACTCGTAACGGTCGTGATTCCAACCCCAAAATGCTTGGAGTGAAGCGCTTTGGTGGTGAACATGTGATCGCTGGTAATATTATTGTGCGTCAACGTGGCACTCACTATCATGCAGGTCCCAATGTGGGTATTGGGCGCGACCATACTTTGTATGCGCTCATTGACGGTAAAGTAGTATTCAAGTGCGCAGGTCCAAAAATGCGAAACTTTGTTTCAATTGAAGCGCCTGAAGGTCAAGATACTTAAATTTCCCAGTGACTACTGGCTAGATAGCTAGTATTCTGCATTTCATGAAATTCGTAGATGAAGCATTAGTTCATGTCGAAGCAGGCAATGGTGGTGCCGGTTGCTTGAGCTTTCGTCGTGAAAAATACATACCTCGTGGCGGACCAGATGGTGGTGATGGTGGTGATGGTGGTCATGTGTATCTCATCGCTGATCAAGCGGTTAACACCTTAGTAGAATTTCGTTACCGTCGCCTGTTGCGTGCTAAGAATGGTCAACCGGGTATGGGGAGCCTCAAAAGTGGTAAGCGAGGCGAAGATCTTATTGTAACCGTACCGATAGGAACCAGTGTCTACGATGCGCAATCCAATGAATCTATTGGTGAATTGCTAGAAAATGGCCAAAAACTGTGTGTTGCCAAAGGTGGTTATCACGGCATGGGTAATGCCCGTTTTAAAACGAGCACCCAACGTGCACCTCGAAAAACCACATCCGGTTCGCTAGGCGAAAAGCGTCAATTAAAGTTAGAACTGAAATTGTTAGCTGATGTGGGTTTATTAGGCTTGCCCAATGCCGGTAAATCCACTTTCATTACAGCAATTTCTAACGCTACTTCAAAAGTGGCTGATTACCCTTTCACTACACTATATCCTAACTTGGGAGTGGTCCGCGTCGATGCAACACGTAGTTTTGTAGTTGCTGATATCCCAGGATTAATTGAGGGAGCAAGTGCAGGTGCGGGTCTAGGTATTCAATTTTTAAAACACTTGGAACGTACTCAACTGTTGCTACACATCGTTGATATTGCGCCATTGGACGATACTGATCCGGCTGTTGCCATTGATAAAATTATTAGCGAGTTAGCGCAATTTAGTGAATCATTGGTTAATAAACCACGTTGGTTGGTGTTTAATAAAATTGATGCCATAGTGCCTGAAGAAGTGCAACTGCATTGCCAGGAAATTCTTTCTAAAGTTACCTGGAGAGGTCCAACTTATTATATTTCCGCTGTGACGCACCAGGGGGTACAACAACTTTGTTATGATATCAGTGAATTTTTACAATCTAGTGGAGTTTAAACTAAGTCGCCGTAGTAGTCGCTGTTAATTCACGAGGAGAGAGAATGCTTACGTTTAAGTCTGTCGCCTCTACTACTCTGGTGCTATCGGGGCGCGTATTGTTGCCACTGAAGCAGTTGCCAAACTTCGTTATTTTCGTAACTGCTTGGTTTTAAATACTTTTCAACTTACGATGCAGGCGACTTTTGATGCGAGCGCCTTTGTTAGGGTGCAATATACCACGACCTGAAGCCTTATCAATGGTAGTCACTGCCACTTTGAATGCAGACTTTGCGTTATCACTATCGTTGGCTTGAATCAACTTGAGAGCTTTTTTGACTGCAGTACGCAAAGCTGAGCGTTGACTCGAATTTTTTTCTTCGCGTTTTTTAATTTGTCTTATACGCTTGATAGCCTGTGATGAATTGGCCATGCAAATGTCTCCGAAATAGTGTTTTAAGGGCAGCAATATGCCGGTTTCTAGACAGTTTGTCAATATTTTTAGTCTTGCTGTTATGAGCGCCCGCCGGTATCCTAGCGCCATGAGTCGCAAGCTTCTGAAATCTACTCTCACTGTGTCTGGGATGACAATGATATCCCGACTGCTGGGTTTTGTGAGAGATATGGTATTTGCAATTGTCTTCGGGGCAGGTGCTGAATTCGATGCTTTCATCATTGCCTTTAAGTTTCCTAATTTTATGCGCCGTTTATTTGCGGAAGGCGCATTTTCGCAGGCGTTTGTACCCGTATTATCGCAATATCGTGCAAAGCACAGTCCAGCAACACTGCGTGAATTCTTGAATCATCTGTCAGGTACTCTGGCAATTGCAGTGATTGTTGTGGTCGTAGTAGTAGAGATCATTGCTCCAGTGGTCGTTACCCTTTTTGCTCCTGGCTTTCTCCGTGACCCACTGCGATTCGCGTACGCATCACACATGCTGCGTTTGACTATGCCTTATCTATTGTTCATTTCAATCACGGCTTTTGCCGCGGCGACCCTAAATACCTTCAAACGCTTTGCAGCTCCCGCTTTCACACCGATTCTACTCAATATTGTGTTAATTATTGTTGCTGGATTTTGGGCCCCACTTGCCACCATGCCTATTTATATTTTGGCTGTGGGGGTACTGATTGCTGGTGTGTTGCAGTTACTGTTTCTGATTCCATTCTTAAAACACTTGAATTTATTACCACGGCCCAAGTGGGGATTTCGAAATCAAGGGGTAGTTAGAGTGCTCAAACTGATGGTACCGGCATTATTTGGGGTATCTGTGGCGCAAATCAGTATTTTGATTGATAATTTTTTTGCTTCGTTTTTACAAGGAGGAAGCATTTCGTGGTTATATTATTCGGATCGACTGACCAATTTGCCTCTTGGTGTAATTGGAGTGGCGCTTTCTACAGTTGTTTTGCCTAATTTATCACAGTTGCATCAAAAC
This sequence comes from uncultured Coxiellaceae bacterium, assembly GCA_963922495.1. GTDB lineage: Bacteria > Pseudomonadota > Gammaproteobacteria > Coxiellales > Coxiellaceae > CAWUIH01. The sequence goes on from CAWUIH010000020.1 coordinate 15,400, forward strand.
GCTTCGGAGCATGATTACTCCATGACAATTGATTGGACATTGAGAATAGTGTTACTCATCGGAATTCCAGCAGCACTGGGCTTGTATATACTGGCAGGGCCACTGATAGCGACATTATTTTTTCATCGTTCTTTCAGCATCAATGATGTGCAAATGACGCGCTATAGTTTGTGTACGTTTGCTGTGGGATTACCTTTTTTTATGTTAGTAAAAATATTGGCATCGGTATTTTATTCTCGTCAAAATATCAAAACTCCAGTAAAAATCGCAGCGGTTGCTTTAGTCGCAAATATCGTATTGGATTTTTTATTAATTCATCCTCTATTACATGCGGGGTTGGCTTTAGCAACCTCATTAACTTCCTTGCTGAATGCGTCTTTTTTATTTTATTTTTTGCTGTCTCGTAAAATTTACCAACCGCAGAAAGGCTGGTTCAAGCTGCTATTACGTATAATCTTTGCGAATCTAGTAATGAGTATTGTGATTTATGCGTTTTCAGGGCAACTGAAAACTTGGTTGCAATGGGATATTTGGCCACGAGTATGGCATTTGACCTTGGTTGTGGTTCTCGGTGTCGCAACCTACGCTATTTCTCTGTTCGGCAGTGGTTTGCGCTATCGGCATTTAAAAGCTCCTGGTTAGGAAACGATGCAATTAATACGTGGAATACATAATCTCGAAGCCATGCCATCAGGAGCGGTTGTCACGATGGGTAACTTTGATGGTGTGCATTTGGGCCATCAAAAATTATTAGAAGAGGTTTGTGAAAAAGCACAACAGTACCGGTTGCCAGTCATCGTTATTTTATTTGAACCGCAGCCGCTTGAATATTTCAAGGGAAAAAACACCATCACACGCCTGAATAGTTTGCGCGAAAAACTAGTAGCGCTGCAGGCTTATCATATTGATTATGTGCTGTGCCTAAAGTTCAATAAACAATTGGCAAATTTGAGTGCTGAGAATTTTGTAAAAAATATTCTGGTTAACAAGCTTGCAGTGCGCCATGTTGTTATTGGTTACGATTTTCATTTTGGTGCGAAGCGACATGGTGACGTTAGTTTGTTGGAAGCTTTGGGCAACGCATTTCGTTTTGATGTGACAGCAGTTCCTGCGGTGACGTTTCAAAATGAGCGTGTCAGTAGCACTCGACTGAGACAATTGTTGCGACAATCTGATTTGGAGATGGTAAAGCAGCTGCGTGGTGTGCCATATAGTCTGTCTGGTCGGGTGACTCATGGTGATAAACGTGGGAGGGAATTGGGTTATCCAACGGCTAATATTAATTTGCATCGTCAGATTGCCCCATTGTCTGGCATTTATCTAGTGCGAGTTAAAGGATTAGAAAAAATATATTACGGTGCAGCAAGTATCGGCCAGCGCCCGATGTTTGAAACCGATCAGGTACTGCTAGAAGTTTACATTTTTGATTTTAACCGCGAAATCTATGGTCAGTCGCTTGAGATCGAATTTTTACGATTTTTGCGACAGGAACAAAAATTTAATTCAGTGGCGCAATTAATCACTCAAATGCGTCGCGATGTGCGACAGGCACGAGACTATTTATTAGAATATGGTTAGAATCTGCATGTTCGAGCATCTCTATCCATTAAAAAGGCTTTTAATTTAGCTCTTTCAACTCCTATTCTATTTGCTTTTTAGTTTAAAATAATATATCAACAATAATTATGACTGACTACAAAGAGACACTGAACCTTCCCTCAACCCATTTTCCCATGCGAGCCAATTTGCCTAATCGTGAACCGTTGCGGCTTCAGAAATGGCAACAAACTCATTTATATCAAAAAATTCGCACTGCCATGTCGCAAGCGCCGAAGTTTATTCTTCATGATGGCCCTCCCTATGCAAACGCTCGTCCTCATATGGGTACCGCTTTAAATAAAATTCTGAAGGACATTATCATCAAATCTAAAACCTTATCAGGTTTTGACGCACCCTACGTTCCTGGGTGGGATTGCCATGGGCTGCCAATTGAATTAAATGTGGAAAAAAAACACGGTAAGGCAGGTGAGAAGTTATCAAAGCAAGAGTTTCGACAGGCTTGCCGTCAATATGCTAAAACCCAAGTCCAATTGCAACGTGCTGATTTTCAGCGCCTAGGCGTGTTGGGTGATTGGGAAAATCCTTATCTTACAATGGACTTTGATTACGAAGCTAACACCGCCCGTGCGTTGGCAACGATGATCAGTAATGGTTACTTGGTTCGCGGCCAAAAGCCGGTTCACTGGTGTACCGCTTGTGCTTCGGCACTGGCTGAAGCCGAGGTGGAGTATCGTGATAAAACGTCTCCCGCAATTGATGTCGGTTTTGAGGTCAGTCCCACAGCGACCAATAGATTGTTTAGTCTGTTTAATGTGAGTAGCCAATCACACCGCGCGCTGGTTCCTATCTGGACAACTACTCCGTGGACATTACCTGCTAATCAAGCAGTTGCTGTGCATCCAAAGCTGCATTATACCTTGATAAAAGCCACGATACAGGCACAGCCGACTTATTTGGTGATTGCCAAAGATTTAATTACTACAGTAATGGCCCGCTATGGTATTGACGATTATGAGGTTCACGGTGATGTGACTGGCCAAATGCTTGAAAATATTGAATTGCGTCATCCTTTTATCGATCGTGTAGTTCCAATTATTTGTGGCGAGCATGTGACTACCGATACAGGTACTGGTAATGTGCATACCGCTCCAGCACATGGTTTAGATGATTTTAATGTGGCAAAAAAATACCGCTTGCCGTGTGAAAATCCAGTAAATTCCCGCAGTTGTTTTGTTGAAGGGACTCCACAGTTTGCGGGATTGCATGTCTTTAAAGCCAATCAGCCTATTTGTGACTTATTAGCTAGCACGGGTCATCTACTTCATATCGCTGATTTGCAACACAGCTACCCTCATTGCTGGCGACATAAGACACCGCTTATTTTTCGTGCGACTGCACAGTGGTTTATTGGTATGGATCAAAATCAATTACGCGATAAAGCCCTCAGTGCAGTTGAAAAAACTATTTGGTTGCCAAAATCCGGCGCAGCGCGGATGCGGCGTATGGTTGCGGATCGACCCGATTGGTGTATTTCGCGCCAACGTCTCTGGGGTATTCCCATTGCATTATTTATTCACCGTGATACTGCTGCATTACACCCTGATACTCCACGATTGATTGAACAAGTTGCCGAGCGTATTGCACAACACGGTGTGGATGCTTGGTTTGAGTTAGACCCTCAAGAGTTGCTCGGTGATGATGCGATTCACTATGAAAAATTGACAGACATTCTCGATGTTTGGTTTGAATCCGGGGTGTCGCATTATACCGTATTGCAACAGCGCGATGATTTAGCAGTGCCCGCAGATATTTACTTTGAAGGCTCTGATCAACACCGAGGTTGGTTTCAGTCTTCTTTGTTAACTGGAATTAGTGTGCGTGAAGCCGCAGCGTTCAAGCAGATTATTACACACGGTTATGTGGTTGATGGCCAGGGCCGCAAAATGTCAAAGTCTTTGGGTAACACGATATTGCCAGCGGATATCGTTAAAAATTTTGGTGCGGATGTGTTGCGCCTATGGGTGGCTGCTTCTGACTACACCAATGAAATTCAAGTTTCCGATGAAATTTTAAAGCGTGCTGCAGATGCTTATCGACGTATTCGAAATACTGCAAGATTTTTATTGTCGAATTTATATGATTTTGATCCCACACAACACATCGTGCCACCGGAGGAGCTGGTGGCGCTTGATCGCTGGGCTGTGGTGACTGTACGAGAGCTACAACAAAAAATCATTAATTTATACGACAACTATAATTTTTCTGCGATATATCAGGCGCTTCATAATTTTTGTACCGTGACCTTGGGCGGCTTTTATTTAGATATTATCAAAGATCGATTGTATACCAGTAAAAAACAGGGAACACCGCGTCGATCGGCACAAACCGCTGTTTATTATTTAATTGAAACACTAGTGCGTCTGTTAGCTCCTGTGACTAGTTTTACTGCTGATGAAATATGGGAATTTATGCCTGGTCAGCGTGATGAGTCAGTTTTTCTAAGTGCTTGGTTCGATCAATTTCCAGATTTAGTATTGACCGCGATGGAGCGTCAGCAATGGGAGTTGTTATTGCGGGTGCGAGATGAGGTCAACAAAGCGCTTGAACATGCGCGCAACACTCAAAAAATCGGTTCTGCGTTGGCTGCAAAAGTTATTTTATATGCCGATGAAGTTCACTTTAAGCCATTGGCCGATTTGGGTGAAGAATTACGCTTTGTGCTCATTACTTCTGCTGCTACGGTTACTGTAATTGAAAACAAAACTGCTCAAGCTACAGATACTGCTATTGTGGGTATTGCTGTGGAAATTGTTGTTTCTGAAGAATCTAAGTGTGAGCGCTGTTGGCAAAGACAAGCTGATGTTGGCGAAAATACACGTTATCCGATGCTTTGTAAGCGTTGTGTAGAAAATGCCTTCGGTGAAGGGGAATCGCGATATTTTGCTTGAGTCAAAAGATTAGCATATATCAAAATCGTACGCTCTGTATCGGAAAAATTTGCACCTTCGTATCTATGGCTAGTTTGCCAGTCCATCAGCTTCTTTGGTCACATCTAATAATTTGTCACGTTCATATTTCCTTAACATATCGTGTTTATGATGAATTGTGAAAAATAATCAATAATTTGTGCATATTTAATACAATTTTAATTGAACATTAAGGAATTGATATGAGGTCACCAGATAATAAGACAAAAAAAGGATCAGAAGGCAAAAAGCCTTCTCGTCCACGAGTAGCGGATATGAAGCTGTCTACTGGTAATAATGTAAAAGTCCGGCAGCAAACGCTTCAAGCATCGATTAAAAAAGACAGTAAAGGTCAATACGATCGAAAGTCAAGTGTCAAAGACGCTCTCAAGAAAGGTGTTAAGTATTCTGTGCATCCTGCAGCGATTGTCTCAATTGGTAACCATTTTCCGAGTGAGGATATCGCAAGGGATATCCAAGTATTAGACAGTGCTTCAGTGGTACCTATCGTTATCAAGGGTGTGATTCAGGGTTATATCCAGGTCACTGCTGATGGGCTAGGTCCTTCGTCTGATTCTTACATAAACGCTAATATCGCTATATCGAGTCTCTATGCCGTCCAGGCCGTAACTGAACACATAGAAGCGGTCATCCAGCGGAAGGGCGATTTCACCTCCGAGGATATGCTGAAATGTTTAGTAGAGAGTGGTCGCGAAACCTATAAGGATATTTCATCAAGTAACGATAATATTAATCCACAAGACATACAAAGCTCAGTGGTAGTTAGTGTAATTCTTTCAAACGATCGTGGGACAAAGTACATTGCCGCTGGTGTGGGCCGATCGGCTGCATTAATTATGCGACCTGAAGCAGATTCAGATTCCTGCTTTGAGCAGTTTATCGAAGGCGAGAGTTACCTACATTATGATGATAGTCAAACTCTAGCAAGCATTCCAGAAAGTATTCAATCAGTGGGAAAAAATACCACTTATCCCATTCAAGTGATAGAAAAGCAATTTGAGCATCAACATGGGTCCCAACATCGACTGTTTTCGGTGCAATTCACAGAGGGTATAGGTAATGTTCTACCCGCGAAAATGGAAGATACCCGCTTTGCAGAACAAGATAGTAGTGTCTGTGGAGTACAAACACAATATATTAAATGTAGAGAGCTTGGCCAGCAATTCAAAAAATGGCGAGACGCGCGACTGAAATCAAAGCCAGCTCAATTATCTCCATTAGACTTAACGCATTGGTTTAATATTTTGACGGCTCGTAAGTTGTTACAAGACAGAGATCAGCAATTACGTCACCTTGACTTGGCCGAACGTTCGATAGCACTTTGTAACAAATTGATTGCAGCTGCAGATAAAGACAAGAATTTTGCAGACGCATCTTATACTCACCACGATCTATTTTTAGACTTAGTAAAGGGCAGAGAACAGAGTATTTATAAAATACCATCCACTGATTTTACCAAGGACATAATAGATTACTGCCACTCTGCCTATGAAAAATATCGAGATGATACTCTGACTGCCAATCAGTTTGTCCAGGAATTACGCATCAACCCATACTCCGGTGATGATGCAACGATTTCTATGCTCGGGTTTCTCGACCGTCATCAGGAATATCTTCGAGCGTGGGTAGATTCTCCTGGGTGCCGTGCTCACCATTTGTATTTCTTATGTCAATTAAGTGAAGATCAAGTGAAGCGAGCAGTCGAACGATTAAAAAAAGAAACTTATAGCCCCCAAAGTGCCAAGGGTGTTGCTCGTCCTTTAGAAGAGCTAAAGCCACAGGAACTCTATGCTGAAGGCACGTTTGATTCGATAGTTCAGCTTTTAGACCGTATTCGCGCTCTCGGTCTAGTGTCTGAGATAAAAAACTTATGCTCTGCCATCAAAGATCTTAATAACGAAGAGATCTTTCAAAAGTTGGAACAGTTATTCAAAAATTTTCAAGAACAATCGCAAGGACAACTGCAAGGACAACTGCAAGAATTTAGTAAATATGCCTTAACGCTTCCAGGAGCGCCGAATGCTAGGTATAAAAAAGTCGGCTGTGTCACGACGGCTATTGGTGGTGGAATGAGTATAGTGGGTAGTGGATCAGCTGCGGTGGCCACTTTTGTGTTGGGTTGTAGTTTATTCAGTCCACCTGCACTGGTTGTCGTTGGTGCCGGCGTATTGTTATTATTGATTGGTTTAACAATTCGCTACCTTGCGCGTCAAAAAGGTCCGTCAAAGGCCGCAACCCGGGTTGCCGATTCATTGCAACAGCGGCTAATGAAACAAAAACAGGATAGTAAGCGGTCTGTCACAGATTATGATGATGAATCCGATACTATCGATGGTCAGACCCGACCAGAACCATTATAATAAATAGGGAACTCACTTAAATTGCGATATTTTACTGAGTTGACTGCATTCGGATCCTGAATCTTACAGCGTTATTCAGGATCTATTACAAAGCTCGCTTAAGATGCAAAAAAACATCTGCTATGAAATTGCTATGAAAAGGCAGTACCTTGCTAATATAATCTTAAGAAAGATACATTAATATATGTTTTCGTAATTGACTCAACCCAATAATTAATACCTAAATTTATGACACAATCAATGATTTCTGACACCATCGCCCCGCTTGATAAAGCATATCAAACCCTCGTGAAAAGCTCTCGCAGTGAAGCTGATTTACTGAATTATTATCGAAGTTTGCTGAAAACGACTCTTTACGTCCCCGTTGTTAATGTCACTGGTGGTGCGGATATGCAAGTGATTAAGAAAGATTTGCCATTGTATGCAAAAACGTTGCAGCAAACCTCTGCTAATATTGAGAACCATTCTGCACCAACGATTGTGTTAGGGTTTGATACCTTTGAGCGTTATAAAGGAAGCTGTGATGAAATATTTCAAGATGAATTATTTAATTATATTGCTATGCCAGCAGAAGAAGTGATTGAAGCGGTTAAATTGCATTTCGGTTTATATATTAACTTTATGCATGATAATAATAGTGTTGAGCTGTCTAAATCGGAATTGCAATGGTTGAGTCGCTATTCGGCTAAAAAATCAGAGCCATCACAGCAAGAAACTTTTACAGGCTCCATCGCACAGCTTGAAGTATTGTTCAATGCCATCTCTAAACGAAACCCTTCAAAAGTGGCGGGACTGTTAGAAGACTTTTCTGACCTGAACATGATGCACCCCGATGATTTTGGTTCTACACCCCTGATTGTTGCTGCTTATAGTGGTTTTTTGCCGACAGTTGAATTACTGCTTTCAAGAGGTGCTGACATTAATTGCTGTGATGACCTGGGCCGTAGCCCACTGATTCACGCTGTTATTGAAGGTTGTGTTGATATTGTGGAGCATTTGATTAAGCGTGGTGCTAATATTCACTTAGCTGATTCATGGGGTTATCAGGCTATCCATTTTGCTGCAAAACATGCACATTTTCGTATCGCGGGTTTATTAATTGAGGCTGGTGCTGCGGTCAATGCAGCGATCAATGACAGTTGGGGCAACACACCGTTGCATGTTGCAGTGATGCATGGTGCGATCCGTGTTACAGAGCTCTTACTATCCAGTGGTGCAGAAATAAGTTACCAACAAAATTATGGTTGGAGTGCGTTACATCAAGCGGTATTTAATGGATATCCCCGTATTGCTTATTTATTAGTGGACAAAGGTATAGATATTCATTTGGTCAATGACTTTTCCGTCACTGCATTTGAACAAGCTGAGCGTTTACTAGTCGAGGATCCTGATAACCATAAAAATGAACGTGCAGAAATTGCTGAATTTTTATTTTCCTTACTCGCTCAAAACAACTGATATTTCTAGTTGTTGCGTTTTGCAATCAGCCTCCCAAGTAGAATAGCTGCTCCGATGCAAATGGCGGCATCGGCAAAATTAAAAGTAGCGTAATGCCATAAACCGATGTGGAAATCAATGTAATCAACCACGTAAGAAATTCGAATTCGGTCGATGGCATTTCCAATCGCACCACCAATAATTAACGATATTCCTGCAGCCATCATCCGGTCACTTCGCGGCGTTCGTAGCAGCCATATAATTAAAACCATCGAAATTGCGAGAGATAAGCTGCTGAACAAATAAATTTGCCATCCCCCTTGACGACCTAAAAAGCTAAATGCTGCTCCTGGATTGTAAGCCAATGTCCAATTCAGAAAACTGGTTACTCTGTCGGGAATATCATATTGCAGGTGATGAATAACGAATGCTTTGATGATTTGGTCTATTATAACCACGGCCACACTCAAAAGTAGCCAAGGCCAACAACTTGCGGCTTTTTTCATGTAATTTTTCTGTTGAAAATCAAAAAATATTCACTATACGACTAATTCTCATATATAGAGGTGTAGATTTTGTGATGTGGGGCGTATAGGATTCGAACCTATGACCAATTGGTTAAAAGCCAACTGCTCTACCGACTGAGCTAACGCCCCGCATGAATGTGAACCTTGCTTTCGATTGGCTTATTGCTTGACCGCGTGGTTTCACATTGAAAATGCAAATGATAACCATTTTTGCAGAAATAACAAGGGTTGTGGGCATATTTTGACGAACTACGGTATTTCTTTGCGACAAAATACTGTAGAAATCACCCATATGAAGCGATTACTAAATGGGTTTACATTACTTGAGATGGTAATAGTCATTGCTATCGTGGCGGTACTAGCGTCAATCAGTTATCCAGTTTACCGCCATCACCTAATGATGGTGCATCGCCGGGAAGCAGAAGTTGAGCTATTGCGGATAGCTACATTTTTAGAGCAATATCATAGCGAACATGATACTCGACTATCAAGTTTTTTGACCCTCTGAGCTAAGATCTATATTATTTTCCACC
>CAWUIH010000021.1:0-23753 GCA_963922495.1 uncultured Coxiellaceae bacterium
TGTATGTTTACTGGATGTAACTGATGAAGATAATATTTCCGTCCCTCAAACAACACTATTCTCTATTATTGGATTAGTAATGTTATTGCTCAGTGGCTATGAGCTATTCAAAAAACCACTCTACAATGGCTTTTGTGATTTAGTCGGGGTCACAAAAATTAATTTACCAAAAGCGATAATGTGTGATTTCTTTCAGAAAAATTACCAATATTCACCGGTAAAACAAGAAATTGAGATGGTAGTTCAAGATAACAACAGAGCTAATCCCTAACGTTCATAATAAATAGCTTCAAGAAACAAAACTGATTTGACTCTCCTGCCTTTGTCTGAGCTTTTGGATATTTGGAGTGTGTTTCCAGATAATAATAACTGCAGCCATCAACACGGGCACGAAAAAAGTACGATTGCCAATGAATACAATAAATACTGGAGCGGAAATTACTGCAATTAATGATGCCAGAGAAGCATAGCGCATTGCTATGGCCATGATAATCCATAGTAAAATGGCAATAACAGCAATCCAAAATGAGAGTATCAGCATGGCTCCCATAAATGTAGCCACGCCTTTACCACCTTTAAACTGAAAATAAATTGGAAAAATATGTCCTACAACGACAAATAACAGCACAAAGGCTAACAAGACTCCGTGTAAGCCGAAAGCTCGCCCAATAAGCATCGCAATAATACCCTTTAAAGCGTCTCCCAGCAGTACGAATGCAGCAGTATTTTTACCGGCGTAGCGTAACACATTGGTTGCACCCGCATTACCAGAACCTTGTTGGCGTGGATCGCCCCTTTTATAGAGCTTTGGGATGATGATTGCACAAGCAATTGAGCCGATCAGATAAGCTAAGACATAAGAAATCAAAATACCTAGTAACACGATATTTTCCTTTAGTTAAATATTATATGATCATAATCTTTTCAGCAAAAAAAGTCTAATGCTGATGGTTTAATTAATTATAAAATGTTGGCGGTAAAAACGCAGTTCCGCAATTGAGTCACGAATATCTTGTAATGCGAGATGAGTACTATTTTTAGTAAATTGAGTTAATAATTGTGGTGCCCAACGTTGTACTAGAATCTTGAGTGTTGACACATCCAAGTGCCTATAATGAAAAAATTTTTCCAGCGCTGGCATATGGCGAAACATAAAACGGCGATCTTGACAAATAGAATTGCCACAGAGTGGAGAGGCGCCGGCGGGAACGTATTTTTCCAGAAAAGCAATTGTTTCTCTTTCTGCTTGTTTTTCATTAACTTGGCTCTGCTGAACACGCGAAACCAAACCCGAATTGCCGTGATGATTGGTATTCCACTGATCCATTCCATCTAAAATCTCGTTTGGCTGGTGAATTGCAAATACTGGGCCTTCGGCAATGATGTTGAGCGTGCTGTCAGTGATGATAGTGGCAATTTCAAGGATGCGATCTCGATCTGGGTTTAGTCCTGTCATCTCCAAATCCAACCAAACTAGGTTTTCTGTACTATATGTCATTTTAAGGTTTCCGATTCGTTGGTGACCCCATTCGGGACATGGCCTGTGGTGACGTGCTTTGCACTAGAATGGCAATGACTCTTTTGATCATCAAAAAATATATCAGCACCAAAAGCCTCTAAAAAATTGCCTTTTTCAATGCCACCTAGAAACAGTGCTTCATCGATACGAATACCCCAGGCTCGTAATGTCTTAATCACTCGCTCATGTGCAGGTGCTTGGCGTGCGGTGATAAGGGCAGTTCGAATTGGACAATTTTCAGTGGGAAAGTAGTTTTGAAGTGTTTGCAGTGCCGCTAAAAAGCCTTTGAAGGGACCGCCAGACAATGGAGTATTTGCGGCTTTTTTTTCATTATCAGTGAACGCATCCAACCCTTCACGTTGATAAATTTGTTCAGATTCATCAGAAAATAACACCGCATCACCATCAAAAGCAATTCGCAACTCATGCTTGGACTGGTTGGTATGCACTTGAGAAGGAAACATGGTCGCTGCGGCACAACCGCTGTGGAGCGCTTCTCGAACATCATCTGGATTGGCAGATAAAAACAGGTGTGATCCAAAGGCTTTGATGTAATTATAGGGGCTTTTGCCATTGGTGAATGCGGCACGAGTGATTTTTATACCATGTTGCTCCATACTATTAAATATTCTCAATCCGGTATCAGCACTGTTACGAGACAATAAAATTACTTCAACCCAGTCACCAGTGTGATTAAGTTGCAGTAGTTTTTTTACCAACGGGAAGGCGATCCCAGGTTCGAGCAAAATACTTTCATGGCTTTTTTGATATTCAGCGTAAGAGTCTACACCTTCGGTTTCAAAAATCCGATTGCTTTCATCAAGGTCAAATAATGCGCGAGATGAAATAGCGATGATTAGTTTGTTGGAGATATCTTCAGCCATGTTTAACTTTATGAATAATTCAGTTATCAAGTTAATAGTATACTGCGGCTTTGATAAATTATTGTCAAGTTGGAGGTGAATTTTTCTATCATAATTCAGGGCCTTAACCTAGATGTTGAGTTCATCTACTGCATATTCCCATTCACACCAACCACAGCAGGCGGTAAAATACAATCCCAGTCGAATAGGGTGCGATTCCATATGAGCCATTGCTTTTGCATATTTATGCAATTTTTCTTGATATAAATCGACTTGGCGGGCATAAAACGCTTTCAAACTCTCATTATTTTGAGGTACTGCGGTTTTATAGTCAATGATCCAGCGAACGTTACTGTCATCAATAAAAGTGCGGTCAATGATAAGGGTTTCTAGTTTATTATTAAAAAATGTAGTTAAAGTATATTCATTATTAGCAAAGGATTGATTTAAAATCCATTGGCCTCTTTCATCCTTCAATGTAGTTTGAATGTGTGATAAGACTACATGAATATATTCTTTGAAAAACTTGGGGCTTACACCGTTTTCATAAAGCTGTGAAATAATCAGAGGCTCTAACTTTTGTGTCGCTAAAGGTTGGTATAGTCTAAACCCCTCATTTGCAATTTTTTCCAACAATTTGTGTATAATTGTACCGACAATTATTTCTTTAGAAGGTGATTTAAAAGAAACAATTTGATTTGAAAAATTTTTATTGTCATTATCAAAATCCATACTCACTGGTGATTTCCAGTCTGTAGATAAACGAATAAGTGGCGATAAAGAGTCTGTGATCGGCTCCATAGCTCGCTGACTAAGCTCTTTGGAATAAGCATTATTGTATTTGTAACAATTCCATAATATCTGTATTAGACCGGGTTGTGTTTCCTTTGGTCGCTGTGTTTTACTATCAATACTTATTGTAGCTAATAGGTGCAAAGTTTTTTTTGCGCGGGTGGCAGCAACATACAGCAAACGCGTTTTTTCATATTCAATTTTTTTATTGTTTAAATAATCAATATAATTAAAAATTTCTTCTGATAATTCTGAATCAGGTTTCATCGGAGATAACACAAAGTGACTTTTGTTATCACAAGAGAGCATTTCATGCCAATTAATAAGATTCTTATCATCGGATTTAGTGGATTTTTCAAGACCTAGCAAAATAACATGATCAAATTCTAATCCCTTGGACTTATGAATACTAAGTATCTGCACTGCATTTTGATTTGCAAGTGAATCAATGTATAATTCGTTTACAGATTTTTCAAGGTCATCTATAAATATATTTCCATTTTTCTTACTTAATAAATTAAAAAAAGCCTCAGTTTTTCGAAAATCACTCTTAACTTGAAGGCAGGCAGGACCCCCTAATGCTATCCAGGTGCTTTCAATCCAATTACAAATAGGAATGCGACCTTTAAGATTTAATGCATGTTCTAGAACAGGTATGACTCGTTGTAATCGACAAATAGCATCATTACTCATTGATTGAATTTCAGATATTTTTTTTAGTGCAAACCAAATAGGCTTTATTCCTGAATATGTTGTTATAACCAGCAGATCATCTAATTTCAACCCACAAAAAGGGCTTCGTAGTAAAGCAAGCCATGCTATTTTATCACCGAGATGCATTAGTGCTCTAGTAAGCGATAATAAATCAATTATTTCTGGAGAATCAGTTAATTTTTCAATTTCTATGGCATTAAAGGATATTTTTTTTTGATGCAACTCTGGTAATATATATTTTAAGTGTTTTTTATTGCGAACCAAAATTGCAATGCTATCATTAGGGTTTTTTTGACGTAATGACTGAATGATTTTTACAACTTGCTCTGATTCAGTTGGAAATGTATCTTTAACCAACGGATAAAATTTAACCAAGGAATCGGCTTCTAGCGATTTTGTGGTCACGGAGAAAGAGTAGGTAATGGCACCAAATTCTTGATTTTCAGTCCTAGGAAACGCGTCGCTGAATGCTTTATTGAACCAAGTCACTAAATTTCCAGTAGAGCGAAAATTTTGTGTGAGTTGTAAATATTGTAATGAGACTCCACCAATTCCTTGTTCTTTGGCAATCAAAAACAATCGCACCTCAGATTGTCGAAACCGATAAATAGATTGCATCGGGTCACCAACTAGAAATAAGGTTTTTCCATCATTGGGTTGCCAACCAGACACTATTTTTTTTATTAATTCAAATTGAGTTTGTGAAGTGTCTTGAAATTCATCTATCAGTAAGTGATTAATTTGATAATCGAGTTTAAGCAGTTGTTCAGAGGGATTGTCTTCTTCACCCAGTGCTCTTATTGCTGCTAAACTAACCTCAGTGTAATCAATAACTCCTTGTTCAGTGAATAATGTATTCAGCTCTGCAACAAGATGTGGTAATAATCTTACTAATATGCTGAGCTTATTAGCCTGTTGTGGTTGCAATTGATAGGTAGGGCACATTTCCAGCTCTTCCAATGACTGTTGCAGTTCGTTAATATTTGAAAGCTCGTTAATTAACTCTAAAATAAGGGTTTTATATTTTTTGCAATCTCCCTTTGTCCAGATAGAATCTGAGATCGGTTTAGCTGGGAATCCATGATTTTTGTTTACTGTTTTGCGCCATGATTTATCTCTATTTAGTAATAATAGGACGACGCATTTCCAAATACTTAGCTCAGAAATATTGGCACTTGGAAATGCTTTTAATGCATTACACTGAGTAATAGGATGCTCTGGATGGGTTATCGAAAGGTGATATCCTGCATAACGTAATAAAAGTAATATTTTTTCCTTATGAATATCATTTAATAATATATCAACTTGATGAATTGTACGAAAAACAAGTTTATCCAGGCTTTGCTGTATGTATGGAACAATTTTTTCTGGGTATCGGTAAAATGGGATAATATATGGCAACCATTGTTCTCTTTGTTGCAGCAATTGCATAAATAGCTTTTGTAGTTTTCCAGCATTATTGTTAACATGCAGTAATAGCTCAGTCATTTCTTTTTGATATTGAGGTGAATTAATAAAGTTAATTACAGTTTGTTGATATAATACTTCAATGTTATTAGCAATTGTTGGTTTAGATCCTATTTCTGTTAATGTAGGCATGCTGGAACACAAATAATGTGTCAAACCATCAATAGTCAAAATCCTTAGACGATTTGTATTGAGTAATAAATTCCAGTCTTGTAGCTTATCTTGTTGCAAAGCCTTGGTGGCTAGTTCCCAGGTAAGGCGTTTATGCGGCTCTTGAGGTGGCAATTTTTTAGCATTATTTAATGCTGTGATAATACGATCTCGCATCTCGGATGCCGCCTTATTTGTAAAAGTAATGGCAACAATCTCTTCTGGATATCGAGACCGAGAAAGTAGGGATAAGTAGCGCTGTGTAATTAATTCAGTTTTACCTGATCCTGCTGGAGCTTGCACGATAAAAGAATTTTTTTCGTTCAATGCATGCTGACGTGCTTTTTTATCTTGTGTAATGAGATCCATATAATACTACTGTAGTTAAATTAATCATAAACCTGAATTTCTGATTTGCTATTAATTCGACATAATTTCTGAAGGTGACAGTAGTCACAAAACTTTTTATGCTGTGGTTTGACGGCAGAAAATCCATTTATAAAATCATCTGCGAGTTTATTTATAGATATTTTCCAAAAACTAGTCAATTCTTTCCAAGTTTTAAATTGACTATATTTATTCACTGGAGATATTTTTAAAAAATCAGTTTCACTGAAAGAATTAGAAACACCTGAAACTAGTTGTTCTTGATTAGTGACGTATCCAAATGCGATACCCTTACAATTTTCATTTATCGTTATACCATATAATGGTAATTGTATACTACTCATAGGGTCAGTGAGCCACTGTTTTGGAGAATTTTTTTTACTTGATTTATAGTCAATAATTAATAATTCACCATTAATTTTATCAATACGGTCTATTTTAACCTTTAATGATAATTTGCCTATTTCGATTATTTGTTTAAATTCGTGACTTTGTACAGAAAAATCAGTTCTCAATTTTTCTTTTTCTATCCAGTTGCTGATAATTTTTTTGAGTCGCTTTTGTTCTGCTGCGATAAAAATCGTGTTTTTCTGAACCTTTTTCAAAGCTATATCAATACTGCCATCTATTAAACTATCCAATTGGTTTTTAGATAATTGTAATAGTCGCGTTTGATTTTTTAAGGTTTTCCAGATGATCTCTAACACGTGATGCAAAAGTTCACCTTTTTCTGCGGCAGTAATACCCAATTCAGGTTGTTTGAGTACCTCTGTTTTAAGTCGTATGTAACCAAAGGCTTTGAATGGACACTCTGTTTGATATTGTAAAACAGAACTACCACCAGCAATCATCTCATCCCCCTCTACTGCCATTGCTTTATCATCTGTGATTATTTCAATTTTGGCGGATGCAAAAATTTGTTGCTGAATCACATTATCTACGCTGTTTTGGCCTGCTATGGAATGTAGTGATGGAAAATCTTTGATTAGAGGACTGGGTAGCTGCCGCGCATCACCAATTTGCTCGATATAGCTGACAGTAATCTGTGGCGAACAGTTTAAAAGTTGTTGCTGCAGCGACAATGTGTACTCCATTTCACGTTGGGATGAACTATGTGGCATGTTATATCGTCGTTGTAATGCAATAGGCAGAAAAGGATTAGGTCTGGCTGCAGATGGCCATGATGATTCATTCAAAGTGGTGATCCACATTTTATCAAATAATTGCCCTGCAGCTTCCAGAGTTCCTAAAATTTGTATTGGTGCTCTGTTATTAGTTCGCGGTTGGAATATCGATTGCTGAATGTGCACTGCTAATAAACTCAGAGCTTCTGAGCGGTCAATTTCAGAAGTAAGCTTATTGAAAGTAGCGTATTGTTGCAGGCATGACTCCCAACGTTTAAACCATTGATAGCTGATACTATCAAGCGCTAACTGGCCAGGCCAACCAATAGCATTCAGTTCATTTCGCCACTGTATTGCCCAAGCGCTAGGATATTGGCACCCATCAAGTTGCGTAATTTGATACCACTTCTTGAGGCGATCTGGCAAGGTTGCTTGTGGCCAGTATGGTTGTAAATCTGACAATAAACAAATTAATTTTTGAATATCGCAGTACCATTGACTATTATCTCGCAGCTTTACATCCAGCATGGCAGCAATTTCTGCTTCATGAGCCCCTGAATTCAGAAAAGGCGACAACAGTAATGGACTGAATACCTCAAATTTCAATCTATCGGGATGGCATTTCAATAAATCCATCGCACACCCTATCAGTGGATGTTGGGAAAGTGATTGACCTGCAGTGATATTAAATGGTAAGGAGGGTTGCTCTGTGCCAGCTAAATAGTAGGTGGGCATGAAAATACGTGTAAAAATGGTGTCAATTTGTGTTCGATGTGTGGGTAAATTGTTAATCAAGCAAGCGATTCGAGCTTTAGGATTTTTTTGCCATTCTGCTTTCGCCCACTGTGCCACTGCGACCCATTCAGCTTCTGGGCTACAAAAAGCAATTTTCTTTACCTCGGCAACATGTCTTGGAGGCTCAAAAAAAATAACTTCCGTATATTTTTTTATAGTATCAAACAATCGTAATTGACTGGGGTTTAGCTCGTCAAAACCAACTAAGGTAATTCGTTTCGGAAAAGCAATCCGTTGGATAAATTGTTTAATGTAGCTAGGGATTTCTGCAATGCTGTACCAAGATTGATGATGTAATTGTGCTTCAAATTCCTGTGCCCACTGGTAAAAATAACGGTCATTTTCTGAGTAAGATTCTAACTGCTGGTACTTTAAATTCCAGCCTTGCAATAACTGCCATGCTTCCTTCACGAGTTGTGATGCTTGATGCAATTGTAGATGCGGTAACTCTTTAGAAGACTTTTTTAAAATATTTCTCCAAAGAATTTGCTCTTGTATATCAGAAAGCATAATCTTGTCGGGCGGGATTATCACTTTAGCGATACTTTGCATCCATAGTGGAAGAGGGTATATAGTCGGCGTTTCCCAAGTCACTTTATGGTTTTCAATTTGTAGTTGATTATATTGTTGCACCAAGAACTGTGTTAGACGACGATTAGGGGTTAGGACGAGATTGTCTCGATTAATAGTAGACAATAACTTACAATACATATCAATGAATTTCCCTTGTGATTTATGAACTTTAATTAAGTTGCTCACAGTTAAAGTTAATTAAATAATTGCTCGCATTTTATTTTGCCATACTTGAGAAAATTTTTTGTAAATTTAAATAACTTATTGTTTTTTATTATAAAAATATAATTGCTTATTTTGCTTTCAATTTGTTAGCAACGCTATCATATCAGCATTTTGCGAGTTGTTCTGACAAAATACCCACAAACTTATCCACAGAAATTGTGAATAATTAGACGCTGTTAAAAGTTTAAATTTGATACTATGCATTGGTTAAAAAAACTAAGAATGTTGTCTCAAGTTACTTTAGGAAATATGATTTTGAAGTCTAAGCCTTGGTCATTTTGTGGTGTTTCGAGTGCGATTTTGGCGTGATGCAATTTTGCAATTTGCAAAACAATGCTTAAGCCTAAACCACTGCCAGTAGTTTGATTGCCTATGACTCTAAAAAAGCGTTCAAATACACGTTCACGCAGTTCCTCAGGAATACCAGGACCATTATCTATAACTTGTAATTGTGTTTGATCATTGTTGGAGTCGACTTTAATAGTGATGGTGCTTTTTTCCGGTGAGTAGCGGATAGCATTATCTACTAAGTTGCGAATTAAGATACCGATTGCGGTACTGTTGCCCAAAATATTTGGTGGAGTCGTCGTATTGGGTGTCACAAGCTCCAGTTCAATATCTTTCGCAATCGCTTCCGGTGCTAACTGCGCTGCGATATCTGCCGCTTCTTTAGCTAAATCCAAGATGGTGGGTTCATTGATACTTGCCTCCGGAACCATACGATTTAAAGTTAATAGTTGTTGTACAACGTGGGTGCCGCGATTCACCCCCGCCAACACCTTTAACAGCGCTTCTTTTCTCTCTTCTGAGGTTTTAGCGCGTAATGCAATTTGAGTATGCGTGTTAAGTGCTGCTAAAGGCGTTCGAAGTTCGTGAGCAGCATCTGCAGTGAAGCGTTTTTCTCGATCAAAAGCTTCTTGTAAGCGGATAAATAAATTATTCAATTCAATTACGAGTGGCTCAATTTCGGAAGGCACAGAATCCAAATTTACAGGCTTCAAATAACTGGGGGCTCGATGTCGTACTTCTAGTGCAACACGTTTTAAGGTATCAAGTCCACGACCAACAATGATCCAAATCAAAAATCCTAAAAAAGGATAAGTAATCAACATAATCAAGATCGAATCTCGCGTCAGTTGGTTTTCGAGCTGCTGTCGATAGCTGGATTCTTCAGCTACCATAAAAGTCAATTTATTTTTGTTGTCGTATGCAGTGTTAACGCGAATCGACTTGCCATGTATCCAACGGGTTGCCAAACCTTCTTCACTGTTAGATAGAGGTATTCGAGGCGCATGTTTTGAGTGCAGTATCAACTTTCCTGCATTGTTCCAAATTTGGAACTCCAAGTTATTGTTGGCCGCGTGAATCGCTGGCAGTTCATCAGATGTTATTTTTTTCGATCTTTGGATTGGGGTTATAAAAATGTCAGTCAAGCTTTTTTGAATATAAGAAAAATCACGATGACTTGATGTGTAATCGCTAAAAAATGCCCGCATTCGGTTAGTAGTACGAATGAGCTGAGCATCCAATTGGGTTTGAATGTCTTGATGCGCCAGAAATAAATTTCCAATGATTGCTAGCGATGTGATCAGTGTCACACTCAACAATAAGTTGATAAGTAAGAACGTTCGAATCGATGGCGTCATTCAGACCTTTTTTCAACCATATAACCAACGCCACGTATAGTCCGAATCAGTTTTGATCCAAACCGTTTACGCAGATTGTGTATATGTACTTCCAGCGCATTACTATCGATATTTTCACCCCAGCCGTAAAGAGTTTGATTAAGCTGTTCGCGCGAGATCACACGTCCAGCATTTTCTAGCAGTTTTTGCAGTAACGCAAACTCTCGTCTTGAAGCCATCACTTCTTGCCCATTTAGTGTAACAACGTGGGAAGCGGGATCTAAGGTGATTTGATCATACGTAATAATCGGCTTTGCTCGTGATTTGGAACGGCGTTGTAGTGCGCGCATACGCGCGCATAACTCATCGAGATCAAAGGGCTTAGTAAGATAATCATCTGCACCTGCGTCTAATCCCTTAACCCGATCATCAACGGTATCTCTTGCTGTCAATATCACAACAGGTGTAACAATGTTTTTTTCACGGATGGTTTTCAGAACTTCAAGCCCAGAAAGCTTCGGCAACCCAAGATCGAGTACAATGATGTCAAAGTTTTCATGTGTTGAACAAATTGCCTCGTAGGCAGATCGACCATCTTTAACCCAATCCACGGTGTGCCCATAATGTTTGAGGCCAGTGCGAATTCCATCACCTAAAAACTCATCATCTTCAATCAGTAGTACTCTCACGAACCCTCCATCTATAAATTAAAGATGTATTCATCCATGAGGACAAAATAACTACTATGGGTTCCTTCAGCAAGTAGCTTAGCAAAGTTTAGTGCACAGCATGTATTAAAAAATGAACGATTATGCTATCATCACTACCGCAGGCTAATAAACAAGCACATAAATAAGGAATTACCTTGATTTATATATTTAAGAACAAATCTTAACTCGCTACTTACGATAATTTAATTTTACCCATAATGCAAGTGTTTTACTTAAGACGATATTATAATTGCAGGGTAAACAGGATGGCAGCTTATGGGCAAATACAGTACAAAAAATTCTTTAGAGACTGACCAAATTATTAATTCAGTGGCTGAGTATGCAAAAGCTCATATAACCACAGAAGATTATGGACTGATAAATAAATTCATACGGCTTTATTACGCACACATGGCGCTGGAAGATATCAAGGAAAGCACTGTGTCCGATTTATTTGGTGCCGCAATAAGCCATTGGCATTTGATGAGCTTGCGCAAACCGAAGGAATTAAAGATTGACGTATTCAATCCAACGCTGGTAGATCATTGCTGGCACTCTACCCATACTGTTATCCAAGTTGTCACCAACGATATGCCATTTTTAGTTGATACCATCCGAATGGAATTAAATCGCTTAGGATTTACCATCCACATGATTGTGCATATCGGTGGAATTGCTGTGAGACGCAATAAAAAACACGAGATAATAGATATTTCCTCATTCGATTGTGACATTGCAAAGTTTCACAGAGAAGCACCAATATACATGCAGATAAACCGTCAAACAAATTTAAAAGTCCTTAGCGAAATTCAGCGCAATCTCAGAAGAGTATTACGAGACGTTCGTGTCGCTTATGAAGACTGGCCAGAGATGCAAAATCAGGTTGCAGATACCATACGTGAAATGGATGCCAAGAAAATGAAGCAATCTGCAGAAGAGGTTAAAGAGACAAACGCTTTTTTGAAATGGATTTTAAACAATCATTTTACTTTCTTAGGGTTTCGAGACTACGAGGTGGTTGGGGAGGAAGGGGGAAAAGCATTGCGCTTGATACCACATTCAGGATTAGGTGTGCTAAGAGACCACACATATAGTAAGATGCTGCGCCAATTTTCTCAACTTCCCTTAGAGGCTCGCAGAGTCGCACTTTCTGAGCAAATTCTAATCATATCGAAAACGAATACGCTATCAACTGTTCATCGACCAGCTTACACCGATTACATCGGTGTAAAACGGTTCAACGAACATGGTGAATTAGTCGGTGAGAGGCGTTTTATTGGTTTGTATACTTCAGAAGTTTATCGTGTCGATCCACGAGAAATTCCAGTGATTCGACGAAAAGTTGAGCAAGTGATTTTAAAAACCGGCTTGTCCGTCAAAGGTCATGCTGGCAAGGATCTACTACATATACTTGCAACGCTGCCTAGAGACGATTTGTTTCATGCTAGTGTTGAAGAACTTTATAGTTGGTCGATCAAAATCCTCCATTTGCAAGAGAAGCGTGAGATACGATTATTAGTTCGCAAGGGTATTTTTTCACGTTTTATTTCCTGTTTGGTCTACATGCCACGTGATACATTTACAACCAATTTGGTAATACAAATTCAAGACATACTATTAAATGCCTTCAATGGATTAGATGTCTCTTTTACAACTTATTTTGGAGAATCAATTTTAGCTCGTATTCACTTTACGATTCGTATTCAATCTCACCAAAACATAGAATACGATGTTGATAAACTAGAAAAAAAACTGGCTAAAATTGGTATTTCTTGGATTGATATATTTCATGCTCAAGTGCTGAAGCAGTTTGGTGAGGAAGAAGGCAATCAAATCTTTGATTTATTCAAAGACTCTTTCCCCTTAAGTTATCAGGAAGCTTTCGCGCCAACTCAAGCAATTCATGATGTGATTCACATCCAAAAACTCATGCAGTCAAAGAAACTTGAGATGAGTTTTTATCGACCAAAAAATGTAGCAAACAATGTAGTACGGTTTAAGTTGTTTCGTCCCGATTTTACTGCGCCACTCAGTGATGCACTACCAATGCTGGAAAATATGGGTATGCGGGTAGTGGGTGAGCAGCCTTATCGTCTGATCATGCCGAATGGTCGAAAAGTATGGGTCAATGATTTTAACATGACTTATATTCAGGAGCCAAGTTTCGATATTGAAAAAGTTCGTGACATTTTCCAAGAAGCATTTGAGAAAATTTGGTTTGGTGAAGCAGAGAATGACAGGTTAAATCGCTTAGTGTTAGAAGCGGAATTAAGTTGGCGTGAAATTACATTATTGCGTGCTTATACTAAATATTTTCGCCAGATTGGATCAACATTTAGTGAAAAATATATTGCAAATTCTTTTATAAATCATCCTAAAATTGCGCGACTACTCGTCGATTATTTTGAAAGTAATTTTGATCCAGAATGCACGAAACAAAGCGAACAGGCTTACTCAAAGACATTAGAAGAAAAAATTTCTACTGCATTGGACAACGTAGCGGTACTCGATGAAGATCGCATTTTAAGGCAATATTTTGCACTCATTCGAGCTACGCTTAGAACTAATTTTTACCAAAAACAACACAGTGGTGAATGGAAACCTTATTTATCTTTTAAATTCTCATCGCAGGATATTCCTGATATGCCTAAGCCACTTCCTAAATATGAGATTTTTGTTTATTCACCGCATTTTGAAGGCGTACATCTTCGCGCAGGTAAAGTGGCACGTGGCGGTATTCGATGGTCAGACCGTCCTGAGGATTATCGTACTGAAGTATTGGGATTGATGAAAGCACAGCAAGTTAAAAATGCATTAATTGTACCCATGGGCGCCAAAGGTGGCTTTTATCCCAGATCATTGCCTACAAAAGGGACGCGTGAAGAAGTTATCCAAGAAGCTATACGATGTTATCAGAACTTTATTCGTGGTTTATTAGATCTCACGGATAATTATATTAATGGCAAAATGATGCCACCTGATAATACTGTTTGTTACGATGATTTCGATTCTTATCTTGTCGTTGCTGCAGATAAGGGTACAGCAACATTTTCTGACATTGCCAACAAAATAGCAGTTGAACGTGGTTTTTGGTTAGGGGATGCCTTCGCATCTGGCGGTTCCACCGGCTATGACCATAAAAAAATGGGAATTACAGCGCGAGGCGCCTGGGTATCTGTTGAAAATCAATTTTTAGATTTAGGTATTAATATTAAGGAAAATAATTTCACGGTCGTCGGTATTGGCGATATGAGTGGTGACGTATTTGGGAACGGTATGCTACTTTCAAAGCGAATTAAGCTAGTTGCTGCATTTAATCATCAACATATATTTATTGATCCCAACCCCGACCCTGAATCAAGTTATGGTGAGCGTGAACGTTTATTCAAAATGGCTCGCTCAAGCTGGGATGATTATAATCGTGAACTTATCTCTGATGGAGGCGGAGTCTATTTTCGATCAGCAAAATCTATACATCTTTCTAAAGAGGCGTGCTCAGCCTTAGATATAAAGAGAGAAATTATTGCCCCCAATGAGCTTATTAAATCAATTTTAAGAGCATCGGTTGATTTACTCTGGAATGGGGGCATAGGAACCTATGTAAAATCCAGTATTGAGCTAGATAATGATGTTGGAGATCGCAGTAATGATAATGTTCGAGTTAACGGTAAAGAGTTGCGTGCACGAGTTGTGGGAGAGGGCGGAAATTTAGGATTGACGCAATTAGGACGTATTGAATTTGAATTAAAGGGCGGCAAGATTAATACCGATTTTATAGATAATTCTGCGGGTGTCGAGTGCTCTGATTTTGAAGTCAACATAAAAATATTGTTGGATAGCATCGACAAAAGTGAAATGAGTATCCGTAAACGAAATTTACTACTAGCTCGTATGACTAATGAAGTCTCACGTATGGTTTTAAAAGACAACTTTTTGCAAAATAAAGCAATCAGTTTAGCGTCTTATCTTGCGGCAAAAGAATTTGATTTAAACCGACGTTACCTAAACTATTTAGAGGAACATGGGAAGATTGATCGTGCTCTAGAGTTTTTACCTGAAGATAAAGTATTACAAGAACGACGGACTATTGGCCAAGCACTAACCCGGCCTGAAATCAGTGTACTGCTTACTTACAGTAAATTGTTGTTGAAAACTGAAATTAAAAAATCCCCACTGTTACATGAATCATATGTACAGGAATTTATAAAATCGACTTTTCCTACCCCACTTAGAAAACGATATCATAAGCAAATGCTATCTCATCACCTCTGCAAGGATATATTGGCAACCTATCTGAGTAACCAGCTATTTTCAATCATGGGGCCAGCTTTTATTTACCAAATGCGCAACGAAATGGTCGCCAGTGTACCTGCAATTTTGCGCGCGTGGTTGGTGGCAATGAAGTTCTTTAAAGTTGAAGATTTAATGGAAAATATTTATGCATTGGATTATTGTATAGACACTAAGGTGCAATATCAGATGACGGCAGAAATTGCCGTGTTATTGCGACGTGTCACGCGATGGCTGCTTCGTAATCGACGAGGTAAAATAGATATTGCCCACACAATTGAACATTTTTCAGAATATATTACCGCCATCATACGTCGTTTGCCCAAGCTACTTTTAGGTAGTAGTAAAGAATTACTCGATAAGAAAAAAGCCAGATATATTAAAAGAGGAGTCCCAGAAAACTTAGCTATGCATATTGCTTATATCAATGCAGCATTCCATTCGTTGAATATTATCGAAGCCGCCACCACTTATCATGAAGAGGTATTTCGTGTCTCTAAGATCTATTTTATGCTGGCTGACCGCTTAAACCTGTTCTGGTTTCGGGATCGTATCAACAATTATACTATCGACTCACGTTGGGCAGTGCTTGCTAAAGCTGCCTATAAGGGGGATTTAGACTGGATTCAGCGTGAACTTACAGTGCGTGTTCTATTAGATACGAAAGCACGTAGTATTCCAGGAAAAATTAATGAGTGGCTCAAGAAACATGAGGCCAAAATTGCACGATGGAATGACATTTTATCTCACATCCATGACTCAGATCAAAAAGATTTCACAATTTTCTTTGTTGCGATTCGTGAATTGTTCGATATTGCAGCAAATATTCATTCCGATCAGTGATTTTTTATGAGTTGTGCTTTTTTTGATCTACTATTTGTTGATTTTTTTACATATAGTAGATCGAGACTTGCATTTCCAATTAAATATCCCTAAGATTTTAACGATTCTGTTAACTACATTAATTAAGGACTTAATTATGAAAAAAGCTGTGATTGCTGCTGCATTAACTCTAAGTGCTGGTCTCGTACTGGGTGGTTGTGTTAATGACAATAGTATGCCTAAATCTAAATCAGGGTGGAATCAGGAGGGTTCTAGCTCTAAGTTAGGTACTACCTGTCAAGATAAAAAATGCAAAAATAAGAGTGACCAGTAAAGTTACTCTGACTTTAAACGCAAATTAAGGAAGGTAATGTACCTTCCTTGGTTGTGTCGTCAAATAGTCATGCAATGTGTAGATGAGTCGATAGTAATATTCAAACCGTTTTTTGTAACGAATATGACATGTACTAGAGTCTTTTAGGGGATAAAATTACAGCAAGTTTCAAGCGGATTTAGATTGTTTTTCTTTATATTGCGTGGGTGTCAGCGTTGTGTAGGTTTTGAAAACCTTAGTGAAGTAAGAATTATCACTAAAATACAGTGTGTGTGCAATATCAGTAATATTCATAGTGCCATAGTCTAACAGCTTTTTAGCACGCCTAATCCTCTCTTGATCATACAATTGTTGATAACTCAGTCCAGCTTTTTCAAGGTGACGCCCTAAAGTTCGTGCTGACACATGACATAGCCTTGCCATTTCTTCTCTAGAGGGTAATTTGCCTTCGGATTGTTTTAGAATTATGCTGATTTTATCCTTTAAATCCACTGGCTCTTTAATCAAATTTAAGCTTTCCTCAGCTTTTTGACTTAATAAATCAAACGATGCCGCATGAGCGCTTTTAAGTTTTTTTGAGAGATCTTCAGTGGAAAATTCAATTTGATAAGTTTGATCTGACAAACAAACCGGTATTCTGAAAAATTGAGTATAATAGTTGGCGATTTCTTGATCTTCAATGGTATTGCCATAGATAAACAATTTTTCACTATACTTAGAATCACTAATCAGTTGAGTTCTTACTTTTAAAATATTAAATAATGCCGTTTCGGCAAGAAATTTGGCAACCTCGCAATCCAAGCCACTGTGAGGTTTGAGATATAAGGTGCTATATTCTTTTCCTTGAGAAAAGGTGATATCAAGTAATCGAGTTTGTAGTGGATAGAAGCGTAAAAATGACTTTAGTGCCGTTTGCAGTGTCGTTCCACAGAGTACTAATAATCCGACCAATCCATGTTTGGTAATTTCAGTGCGCCCTACAAAATAAGTAACAAGTTTTTGTCGCGGTTTTAGACTTAAAGCGGTGTTGGCCACACCACTAAATTGCTCAGCGTTCACATAGTAGAATGGTTTGCCGAGATTTTTTCGACTAATATTCAGCGTCTTGCACAGTGTATTAACATCAAAACCCGAACTTTCAAGGAAGTCAATGAGGTCTATCAAATAGATAGAGGAAACTGCTTTTTTCATTTATCTGTTTTCTTTCAATTAAATACTTGTACTCTTAATGACCGAATTTTACCAGTAAATTGGCTAGAGTTCACCATCCAAAGAGGGAGTTTGTAAGTACACTCATTATTATTGACAATTTAGACCTCTAAACAGAAGAAGATGTGGTTGCTTCGGTCAAGAGAATTGAGGCAACCTAAACCGAGCCCCCTACGAAAGTTGCCTCGCTAGTTGAATAGTGAGGCAACTTATTTATTAGCAACATAGGCATTAATTGGTGCCCCGAGCAGGATTCGAACCTGCGACCTGTCCCTTAGGAGGGGACCGCGCTATCCAGCTGTGCCATCGGGGCAACGTTATTTAATTTGGCAATTTCGTTCCGAGAATGTAATCAAATCACTGCAACGATGCAACTGCAGGTCAGTAATTCTCTAAGATATCAGCATCCTCAGATACAGAAGCAACAGATTTTTCTTCAGTTTTGTTAATTATGGTTGTTGAGAATAAGTCGCTGGCAACATTCGTACTAGTTTGTATCATATCATTGATGCGGTCAACGCCAGCAATCAGAGGAATTGCACCCATCGGAATCCCTAATGAGCTTTGAATAGCTCCCATTACAACCAATGCTGACCCAGGAACAGCTGCCGCACCCACCGCAGAAAATATAATAATCACAAATAATGAAGCATATTGAGTGAATCCCAGATGAATACCGTATAAGTTTGCTGCAAATATTGTAGCGGCACTCAAATAAACAGAAATACCATTCATATTGAGGCTGGTGCCTAATGGCAATAAAAAATTAGCGATTTGCGATGGAATCTTAAGCTTTTGTTGTGCACATTGTAACGTAACAGGCAAGGTCGCTGCACTGCTGGATGTGGTAAACGCCACAAGCATCGGGTTCTTTATCATTTTCAAAAACTCAAAAAAACCAATTTTCAATACCAGCATAATTATGAAGGAATAGAAGAGCCATAATGTCATACACCCAATCCAAACACAGGCGATAAAATTAACTAATGGCAGTAATGATTGGATCCCATATTCTCCAATCACACAAGCGATGAGTGCGAAAATACCAAAGGGCGCAAATAACATCACGATACCCGCTAGCTTAATTACAACCTTAGAAAGGTCTTTAAAAAAAAGCACCACAGGCGAACCCTTTTTGACACTGAGATTAATTGCCACGCCAAACAGCACGGCAAACACGAGAATTTGTAAAATATTTCCGTGGTAAAAAGCATGAATAGGGTTGTCGGGAATGATATTGATAAAAAATTCTCCTAAGGAAGTGCGAGAATGTTGAATAGTATTATGTGCTATGAGGTGCAGTGACATACCGGGATTTATCAAAGTAGTAATGATAGCACCAATGGCAGCAGCCACAAACATACTAGCAGCATAAAAACACAGTGCTTTTGAGATAAGGCGCCGCATGGTTTGCATATCTGTGATATGTAACACCGCATTCACTATGGAGGAAAACACCACTGGAACCACAATCATATGAATTGCGCGAATAAATAATTGTCCCAGCGGCTTAACGATGAGTATACGTTGTTGAAATAAAAGTCCAGCTATTATCCCTAGCAGTAGGGACATCAATATTTTTTGCCACATACTAAGGTTACGTAATTTTTTAATAACAGCTAGCAATATCATATCCTCGTAAGAACAATGAACCGCAATTTACCACCTTATTCTTAAAGTAATATGAATACTATTTTCTCAAAAACACGATGTGACCAGTATAGCTTTTGCCATTCCAGTACATGCCTAATTAACTCGACGATCCATGACTTTAATTTCCTCTTAACTTAAATTTCTCTTGGTATTCATTTATTTTCAATGGTGTGACTCATAAGCAAACTAACATTATTTCTATTAAGGAAACGTTATGACTCGGCAATCCTCATCTGATGACTGGCTTCAATATCAACGGAAGAAAGATCGGTATTTTCAGTCTGTAAGCGATCATTCTTCTCAATTTACAACAGCAACACCGGGTGATTTTGTTAAGGATTTCGCCGCCGAGCAAACAGATTTTATACGACATAGCAAAGGGAAAGAGATAGAGTCATCACAAAAGCTCGATCTATTGGCCTTTGAAGAACAACTTGACAAGTTTCCATTACCAAATAACGCTGAGAAGAACTCAGAGGGATTACAAAGCATTCGTAACTCGGCAGTAAAAGCACTTTCCACCTTAAATAAATATGTTAATACTTTTGATGCTAGTTTATCCTTGTCAGAGCAATTGCAGGGAATACTTCAACTGCTAGCAGATTTACTTCCTGCATTAGAAACTATTTTACAGTCAAGAGATGACATAGTTGAAAATTCTTACAGTGTCGCGCTCTTTTATCTAATGAAAAGATACTTTGGTGCTTTGAGGTATGCGACCGCTTATTTTGATCGTTTCTCGGACAAAACAGCCGCCTTTTCAGCATTGGTGAGAATAGATTTTATATTTGCTTATGTTGAAGAGAATATTAGCAATAAGCTTAACAGTCAAAATGCAAAAGATTATTTAGTTAAAGTCAAAAATCATTTTGAAACACATGCTCTTGTTCCTGGCTCAAAACGAAAACCTGCTGAGGCCAAGAAGAGAGACGAAAAAATAGAAGCGAATTCACGTCGGAATGAGAGGGGTCAAGACGAGAAAAGGCCCATTAGCCCTTCTGCTAAAAATCAGGCTCAAATTTCTGACAACTTCGATAAGGTTAAGGATCATCTTAAGTGTTTAATGCTAGTCGATCCTGCCAATCACAGTGATTGGCAAAATATAACGGCCGCAAGTATCTTTAGCGCCTCTCAGATGCCTGAAGAAAATTCATCAGAAAGCCCTCTACAAAAGATAAAAAAACTTGTTCAGCAAGCCAGATCTCAGGAGTTATACGCATTGTATGAAACTATTCAGAGAATCCCTACTAACAATTCAGTTGGATTACCTGCATATAAGCTATATTGCGAACTTAGGAATATCTCATTAACTGAAGTGGCAAAAATCAACTCAATTTCCAAAGACAAAAAAACCCTAGTGGAAATTAATCGAGTTACTAAAGCTCCTCAGAAACGATTGAAGTATTGTATCAATATGGCAACGCAAGCAAAAAATATCTTAGATTGTTATCTAAGAAGTGGGGTGACCGCTTTAGAGATTGAGCAATCCATAAATGATGCAGAGGCTATATTGCATCCCTATCCTGCGTGTACTTTTATTTCCAATCTATTTAAAACGCTTGTTGCTTCACTATTATGTGGTGTCATCGGAGTGTTGCTTTATACGGTTGTGGGCAGTTTAGTCACTGGTCATCCTGTTGGTGCAGCAGTGGGTGCTGCTTGGGGATTCGTTAAAGGCATTCACGTTGGGATGACTCTTTCAAAATCTGATATCAATTTAACTGTCGTCGGTATGTTAGCAGCACTGATTGGTGGTTTGTTCGGCGCTATGAAGTTTTTTAGTCAAAAACCTGTCGATAGAAAATTTGCTTACTTCAAAGCAGAAGTTTATAACAATAGATTGAATTCTCAATCTTCAACTTTTGATGCACCTGAAAGGTCAGCTAAAGGTCTCGTTAATTTAGTGTACCCACATCAAATTTGAGAGCAGTGATAATCATGATATTCACGTAGCAGACGTGCTCTGTCTAATACTGAAGCGTTTTGTGTAATTGCTTGCGATTGCGGGGCATGCAGCTCCTGTTTAATCATGTGACATTTGAATGGTGCATAAAGTCTCGATCCATTGCAACCCGCAAGTGCTAAAATCACCATGAAGCGTGACAACGCATATCTCATATGTATGGTTCTTCTGTAACGTTTAAAAAATAGACTGAAACTCAGCCAAATCTCATGTATATTTAAAGGTAACACCAATTAATGACAAATATGAATTTTACTAGGAATATACGTGGTTAAACCCTATCGGAAGAAAGACCCACATTGGAAGCGTGAGGCCTCTCTTTACAAGCATCCTGTCGCCAGTCGAGAACACATTATTCAGTACATGGAAGA
This sequence comes from uncultured Coxiellaceae bacterium, assembly GCA_963922495.1. Lineage (GTDB taxonomy): Bacteria > Pseudomonadota > Gammaproteobacteria > Coxiellales > Coxiellaceae > CAWUIH01. Next base: position 21,587 of record CAWUIH010000021.1, read on the forward strand.
GGTGGATCGCCCACTTAGTTTTGCGCATTTATCAAGAGCATTTCAAATTCAACATAGTGAAGAACAAGAAGGCCTGAGAAGGCGTTTGATAGCGATGGTGAGAGACGGGCAGATAATTAGTAATCGCAGAGGGAGCTACGCTCTTGTAGATAAGATGGATTTAGTTCGTGGGCGAGTTCAACTACATCGAGATGGCTTTGGTTTTCTATTAGTGACAGACGATAAAGGAGATATTTTCTTGCCAGCTCGGGAAATGCGCATGGTATTTAATAGTGATGTAGTACTGGTTCGCGTCACGAATCCAGGTGAGAAGCGCCGAGAGGGTGCGATTGTTGAGGTATTAGAGCGTAACACCCACCAAATTGCTGGGCGATATTTTGAGGAGCGGGGGGTTGCCTTTATATCTCCAGACAGCAAATTGATCTCCCAAGATGTGTTGATACCTCGTGATCAGAGGGGTAAGGCATTACCTGGGGAATTTGTGGTGGTTGAGATTACCGATCAGCCTACAAAGCGCCGTCAAGCGATGGGTAAAGTAATTGAGGTGTTAGGCGACCAATTAACCCCGGGTATGGAAATAGAACTGGCGGTACGAGCGCATGATTTACCTTTTCAGTGGCCCCCAGAGCTATTACGTGAGGTCAAACAGTATTCCCGAGAGGTGCTTGAAGCTGAGAAACGAGAACGGGTTGACTGTCGTCATTTACCGCTTGTGACTATCGATGGTGACGATGCCAAGGACTTTGATGATGCGGTCTATTGTGAGCCACTACCCAAGGGAGGATATAAGTTATATGTTGCGATAGCGGATGTTTCTCACTATGTGCTTCCTGATAGTATCTTGGATATTGAAGCCGAAAAGCGTGGTAACTCAGTATATTTCCCGGCGAAAGTAATTCCGATGCTGCCCGAAATACTATCAAATAATTTGTGTTCACTGAAACCCAAAAAAGATCGTTTGGCAATGGTTTGCGAGATGCAATTCAATGCAAAGGCAAACATGATGGATTACCAGTTCTATCCAGCAGTAATTCATTCGCATGCTCGCCTCACTTATAATCAAGTCGCCGAAATGTTAGCCGGTAAAGTGGTTAAAAATAGTGATCTGTTACCGCATCTGAAAAATCTTGAATCCCTCTATAAGAAGTTAATTAAACAGCGAAATTATCGTGGTGCGTTGGAATTTGAAACCACTGAGACTCGTATCGAATTTAACAAGAAAGGTAAAATTAAACGAATTGTACCCGTTATGCGTAATGAAGCGCACCGCATTATTGAAGAGTGTATGTTGGCTGCAAATGTAGCAGCATCACAGTTTTTGGAAAAAAATGCTTTACCCACCTTATATCGCATTCATGAAACGCCGGATTCAAAAAAACTCCATGAATTGCGTCAATTCTTACGCGGATTTGGTTTGCGTTTGACCGGAGGGGATGAACCCACCCCTAATGACTATGGCAAATTGATAGCGCGTATTACCAGCCGTGCTGATGCACATTTATTACAAACCGTGTTGCTCCGTTCTTTAAAACAAGCAACCTATTCACCAGACAATATGGGTCATTTTGGTTTAGCCTACGATGGTTATTGTCATTTTACTTCACCGATACGGCGTTTCCCTGATTTAATTGTACACCGTGGCATAAAGTTTTTATTGCAAAACCAGCGTAAACCCAAAAGACAGTTTAAATATGACCACGATACAATGGCTTCTATGGGTGAGCATTTTTCGATGACTGAACGGCGTGCAGATAGGGCCACACGAGATGCCTTGGATTGGTTGAAATGCGAGTATATGTTACACAAACTGGGGGAAACATTTGATGGTCATATTGTTGATGTCACAAGCTTTGGAGTATTTGTTGAGCTGAAGGACATCTACGTAGAGGGTTTAGTGCATGTAACAGCATTACCCAACGATTATTATCATTTTGATCCGCAACAACATAGCTTACGTGGTAAGCGCGGAGGTCAGTTATTCCGTTTGGGTGACAGCTTGCGAATCGTGGTGGCACGAATAGATATCGATCAGCGCAAAATTGATTTTGTACTGCCAGAAGACGTATAAAATTAATTCCTTAAATCTGAATTTCACCAATTTTCTGATGCTTGGTAAGCCCTCGAGAATCTCCCCTTGGAATTTGAGTGATCATGATAGTCTTCAACC
>CAWUIH010000022.1:0-23408 GCA_963922495.1 uncultured Coxiellaceae bacterium
GGCAAGAAAAATTTCGGGGCAAATGACGGTTATATGTTCTGTGGAAATCGGTGTTAAAACAAGAGCCCGATTAAATGATCAGCTTACAATAATCAAACTCTGAAATATATTTTTATTAAGATTTTATTAATACTTAAGCAGTATGATGTTAGTATTAAAATAAATAGCGAATCAAAGAAGTAAATAGGATATTGAACTTCTTCCAGGAGTTTAGAATGCCAAATTCAAATTCAGTAACACCAAATCTATATCAAAATCCACTTCAAGATCGATACCCATTAAAAAAACCCACCCCCGCAGCACCTTCAATAACAGAGACTAACCCATCCCAGCTGCGTCGTCCAAGAACCCAACTTAGTGATTCAATAAAGCAGTCAGAATTCGATCGCTTAAAAAAGAAATTGGTGTATAAGCCATCACAATTAAAAAGAGAAGCATCCAAATTACAAACCATTCCTGAAGAAACTCAAGAAAATCAGCCAATATTTTCGTTAAACTCCATAGTGAATATATTGATAGCATCACTCGTATCCCTTAAAAATACTTTTTTGTCACTATGCAACTGGATATTGAATACTTTTAAACCCAGCAAGCGACGAACTGCTAATATCACCCAAAAATCTGTTGCTGACACTAAAAGACATTCAAATTTAACGATTTTTGCAACCGCTGAAGACATTAGTAACAAAAAATCATCCATTGTAGGTAGTGGTCCAGCAATGCACTCAATGACGGCAAGGGCTGGCTAAAATGTTGCTATCGTTTTACATAAGTTGATTACAAAGGCGAAGCGTTAAAAGGATAAATCCACTGATACTTCGCCTTGTCACACTCAAAAATTACCAACCCGTGGCAACTGCAACGCCCTTGCCAATCTCAGCCGGTGACTTTACAGTATGCACACCAGCGGCTTCTAACGCTGCAAATTTTTCAGCAGCAGTTCCTTTACCACCCGCAATAATTGCACCAGCATGTCCCATTCGCTTTCCTGCGGGGGCGGTGACTCCAGCAATATAGGAAACAACAGGTTTAGTCACATGGCGTTTGATAAATTCTGCCGCCTCTTCTTCGGCACTACCACCAATTTCACCCACCATCACGATAGCTTCAGTTTGTGAGTCTTCCTGAAACAATGCTAATACATCAGTAAAACTGGTGCCTGGAATGGGATCACACCGATACCTACACATGTGCTTTGTCCAAAACCTAGGGCCGTAGTTTGGTTCACTGCTTCATAAGTTAATGTACCTGAACGCGACACAATACCCACCTTACCGGGCTGATGGATATGTCCTGGCATAATACCAATTTTACATTGTCCTGGCGTGATAACTCCAGGGCAATTTGGACCAATGATGCGCACGTCGGGATACTGCTTAGCATAGGCTTTGACTGCCAGCATATCAATTACGGGAATGCCCTCGGTTATGCAAATAACCAATTTGATGCCACCCTCAATAGCCTCAATAATCGAATCTTTGCAAAAAGGGGCTGGAACAAAAATAACCGATGCATCAGCCTGAGTTTCGTTAACAGCTTCATGCACACTATTAAATACGGGCAAATTGAGGTGTTGACTGCCGCCTTTACCCGGAGTGACCCCACCAACCATTTGTGTTCCGTATTCAATCGCTTGTTCAGAATGAAATGTACCCTGTTTACCAGTAAAACCTTGGCAAATAACTTTAGTGTCTTTGTTAATTAAAATACTCATGATACTTAAACCTTTTCATTAACTTGTTTGACGATTTGTTCTGCAGCATCGGCAAACCCGGTGGCTGGAATAATATTCATTCCGCTGTCTGCGAGTCTTTTTGCTCCTAACTGGGCATTATTGCCCTCTAGTCTCACCACGACAGGCACTTCAACACCGACCTCTTTAACCGCCTCAATAATACCATCGGCAATCAAATCACAACGGACTATGCCGCCAAAAATATTTACTAAGATACCTCTTACATTACTGTCGGATAAAATAATTTTGAATGCTTCAGTAACACGCTCCGCAGTAGCCCCCCCCCCAACATCTAAAAAATTTGCCGGATTACCACCCGATAATTTAATTAAATCCATAGTTGCCATGGCAAGTCCCGCACCATTTACCATGCAACCAATATTGCCATCGAGACTAATGTAATTTAGCTCCCATTGTTGAGCGCGTGTTTCACGCTCATCTTCTTGAGAGGGGTCACGCATTTCACGCAATTCAGGCTGACGATACATAGCGTTATCATCAATATTTAATTTCGCATCGAGACAAATTAATTCACCGTTTTGGGTGATTACTAAGGGATTAATTTCTAATAAACTCAAATCCAAATCCATGAACAACTGATACAAACCCATCACTATCTGCGTAAACTGGCGCATTTGTTGTGGCTCCAGTCCCAATCCAAAAAATAGCTGTCGACATTGAAATGGCTGCATTCCAACCGTGGGATCAACGATAACTTTCAATATTTTTTCGGGTGTTTCTGCTGCAACTTTCTCAATTTCAACACCACCTTCAGTCGAAGCCATAAACACGATGCGTTGTGTAGCACGATCAATCACCGCACCCAAATACAATTCTTTAGCAATGTTGGAAGGTTCTTCGATTAGAATTTGATTAACTGGCTGGCCTTTTTCATCTGTCTGGTAAGTGACTAACTGTGTACCTAATAATGATTTCACCGCATCCAGTAGTTCTTCTTGGCCACTGACCAGTTTCACGCCACCCGCTTTACCGCGCCCGCCGGCATGAACCTGTGCTTTGACTACCCAGCGATCACCACCGAGATTTTGGGCTGCTTTAATGGCCTCTTGTGTGTTAAAGATCACTTCACTGTTGGGTACAGGAATATTAAATTTTTTTAACAAGTGCTTCGCTTGATACTCATGTAAATTCATTGTATTTCTCGCTTGTGATTTATAGTGATAGAGGTACTAAACTTCCAATAACATTCTGGCAGGCTCTTCCAGCATTTGCTTGATAGAAGACAAAAACAAAACTGCTTCACGACCATCAACAATACGATGATCATAGGACAAAGCCACATACATCATTGGACGAATGACAACTTCGCCGTTCTCAGCAACTGGACGTTGCGTAATATTATGCATTCCTAAAATTGCAGATTGTGGTGGATTAATGATGGGGGTAGACATCATCGAACCATAAGTACCACCGTTAGTAATCGAAAAAGTACCGCCCGTTAAATCTTCAATCGCTAATTTTCCAGTTTGAGCCAATTCAGCATAACGACGAATTTCTTTTTCGATATCAGCCATACTAAAATTTTCTACGTTTCGTAAAATCGGTACTACTAATCCGCGCTCTGTACCAATTGCAATACCAATATCACAATAATTGTGATAAATCACGTCACCTTCGTCAATCGACGCATTAACCATCGGAAAGCGTTTTAAGGCTTCGACAGCTGCTTTGGTGAAAAATGACATAAAACCCAAACGAACACTGTGAGCTTTTTCAAATTGATCTTTGTAGGCTTTTCGCAAATCCATCACAGGTTGCATATTGATTTCATTGAACGTTGTTAATATCGCCGCTTCATGCTGTACTTGCTTTAAGCGCTCGGCAATACGTTGTCTGATGCGTGACATCGGAACACGTTTTTCAGTGCGTGATCCCATTGTAGCTACTGTCTCTGGAGTTGATGATGTACTTGGCGATTGCAAAACATGGGCTTGTACATCTTGTTTGGTGACTCGGCCACCTTTTCCACTACCCACTACCTGGTTAATATCCACATGTTTTTCCGCTGCGGCACGACGCGCGGCTGGCCCTACTGCATCACTATGAGGTGTCGCAGATACAGAGCTACTGGAAGTAGATGATTGCTGCTGCTCTTCTGGCTGTGGTTTTGCTGCATCTACTACGGAGGTGGGCTCTGGTTGTCTGTCAGCACCCTCGCTTAATTCAGCCAGTAGTTGCTCAGCGGTTACCGTATCACCCTCTTGAACTAAAATTTTAGAGATTATACCGTCTTTCGGAGCGGGTACTTCTAACATCACCTTATCGGTTTCAAGATCAACCAGATTTTCATCACGCGAGATGGAATCACCTTCTTTTTTATACCATTTTGCAACGACGGCATCGGTTACAGATTCAGGCAGTGCTGGAACTTTAATTTCTATGGCCATTTTATTTATCCTCATTCAGCGCTAAAGCTTCGTTAATTAGTTGTGTTTGAAATTGCTGGTAAATCTGCATATAACCCGCTGCTGGTGCCGCATAAGGTTGGCGACCAGCGTATGTCAAAGTTTGATCATCACGCATGCATTTGATAAAGCGATGATTAGAAGTAAACCATGCACCTTGGTTTTTCGGTTCTTCCTGACACCAAACCACTGTTTTTGCGTTCACGTATTTTTGTAACTCTGCTTCAAGTTGTGCATATGGGAACGGGTACAATTGTTCAATACGAATAATAGCGATGTGTTCAAGCTTATGTTCGCGTCTTTTCTGCAGCAGCTCATAATAAACTTTTCCGCTACACATAATAATCCGCGTGATTTTTTTGATTTGATGCTTATCAATTTCGGGAATAATTAATTGCAGTTCTCCATGCGCTAAATCCTCTAAAGAAGACACCACCAATTTGTGTCGCAACAAACTTTTCGGACTCATTACCACCAGAGGACGCCGATAAGGACGTAACACCTGACGACGCAATAAATGAAAAATCTGCGCCGGAGTCGATGGTGAAAATACCTGAATATTATCTTGCGCACATAACTGCAAATAGCGTTCCAAACGTGCTGAAGAATGTTCCGGTCCTTTGCCTTCATAGCCATGTGGTAAAAACAACACCACACCTGACAAACGCTGCCACTTTTGCCACCCTGAACTTAAGAACTGATCCACAATCACTTGTGCCACATTCGCAAAGTCACCAAATTGTGCCTCCCAGATTACTAACGCAGTGGGATCCGTCGATGCATAACCGTACTCAAAACCTAATGCACCACACTCACACAATAATGAATCATTAATGGTCACTTTGGCTTGCTTATCACTTAAATGTTTCAAGGGTTGATAAACCTTACCCGTTGCTTGGTCTAGCACTGCTGCGTGACGATGAAAAAAGGTGCCTCGTCTTGAATCCTGGCCGGTCAACCTCACTGTATGTCCTTCATGGAGCAAGGTCGCATAAGCCATCATTTCAGCAAATCCCCAATCGATTGGTATATTACCGTGTGCCATTTCAGTACGTGCTTTGTAAAGTGCAGCGACTTTACGATGCAGGCTGAACGATTCTGGCAAGTGTGAAAATCGCTGCCCCAAAGTTTTCAATATTTCAATAGAAATAGTTGTTTTTGCTGGCACCACCCATTGTGTATCTAAATACTTTTCCCAACGTTTAGTATATTTATTGGATAGACTTTCCGGCTGCGTTTCAACCAACTGCTCGCCATTGTCCAACTGATCACGATAAGCTGCAGTCAATTGTTTAACTTCATCATCAGTAATTACTGCGGCAGCAATCATTTTTTTGGCATAAATTGCACGCACCGTCGGATGGGTTTTAATTTTTTGGTACATTAATGGTTGCGTTGGTGCTGGATCATCCGCCTCCTGGTGACCATGACGACGGTAACATACCAAGTCAATAATAACATCCTTTTGAAAAGCCATACGATATTCCAATGCTAATTGCATGATGTTCACAGCCGCGACTGGGTCATCAGCATTGACATGAAAAATCGGAGCGTTAATCATTTTAGCGACATCAGTGCAATAACGCGAAGATCGTAAATCCTGTGGGTTACTAGCAGTAAAACCCAGTTGATTATTCAACACAATATGAATCGAACCACCAATATGATGTGCACGAGTTTGCGACATACTCAGTGCTTCCATCACAATGCCTTCACCAGAAAATGCCGCATCTCCATGGATAATAACAGCCATAGCATAGTTGGTATTTTGCGACCCTTGTTTTTCTTGACGCGCAAGCACTGAACCCATTGCTACAGGCCCAATAAATTCTAAATGAGAGGGATTAAAAGCGAGTGATAAATGCACTGGACCAGCATCTGTTTTAACGTCGCGTGAATAACCACGGTGATATTTTACATCTCCAGTTGTTAAACCATAATCGTCTTTACCCTCAAATTCTTTGAATAATTCAGCAGCAGATTGCCCCATGATGTTCAACAGCACGTTGACTCGCCCACGATGAGCCATGCAAATCACAATTTCTTGAATTTGTTGTTGGCGTGAACGTTTAACCAATTCATCTAACATTGGAATTAATACATCCCCTCCCTCGAGAGAAAAACGCACTTGACCAACGTATTTCGAATCCAAATATTTTTCCAGCGTTTCGGCTTTAATAAGTTGCTGTAAAATGTTTTTTTGCGTTTGCGTGGGAAGTTGTATCGTTGAAAGACGATTTTCAAGATAATGTTGCAACCACTGCTGCTCTCTAATATCCTCAATATGATTTATCTCACTGCCAACACTGTCACAGTACACTTTTTGTAATTGTGAAATAATTGCTTTTAGAGTTGCTTGACGCTGCGATACGACACCACGCGTTAAGAAAGTCTCTGATAAATCCGCATCACTGAGTTCGTGATATGACAACTGAAGACGTGGGTCACGATCTACCGTTTCAACAAGTGGATTGATCTTTGCAATTAGGTGACCGTAGCGACGATAATTATAAATTAATGCATCGACAGCACTCTGGCGGTGATTACCATCAGTGTTGGCCGCAACAGGCCGACTTGCCAACGCTTTAAATTGAGCCCGAACAGTAGCGTGAGATACATCACCACCCTCTTGTGAAAGTGACAGAAAGTAATCACGCCATTGTTGAGAAACACTCTCAGGATCATTTAAGAAGTCTTCGTATAGATTCTCGACATAGCCCGCATTATTATCGGCGAGATAGGAATTTTGCTCAAATTCCTGCATAAGGTTTTTTTGCATAGTGATTTATTTAAGTAATTAATTGAGATTATTCCCTCGTGTCAGATTCGTGCAGCATCTGATCTCGCAATTTATTAATTGCTTTCGTGGGGTTTAATCCTTTGGGACAAACAGTAGCGCAGTTCATGATACTGCGACACCGATACACACTGTAGGGATCTTTCAAGCCAGCTAATCGGCCTTGAGTTTCCGTATCACGACTGTCTGCAACAAAGCGATACGAGGCCAATAATCCGGCTGGCCCAACGAATTTTTCAGGATTCCACCAATACGATGGACAGGAAGATGAACAGCAAGCACATAGAATACATTCGTATAAGCCATCGAGCTTGGCACGATCTTCGGGAGATTGTAAGCGCTCTTTTTCTGGCACCTCTTTATTATTTTGCAGATACGGTTTTATTTTATGTAATTGATCATAAAATTGTTCCATATCGACGATAAGGTCACGAATCACCGGGAAACCAGGCAAAGGGCGCAGTACAACTTTGTCAGGTAAGCTCGATAATGGCGTGATACAAGCTAAACGGTTTTCACCATTAACATTCATGCCATCAGAACCACAAACACCCGCCCCACAGGAACGACGTAAGCCAATATCTGGGTGCTGCTCTCTAATCGCTTCTAATACATTCAACAGCATTTTCCCAGGAATTGTTGCCACATCAAAATTGAAATCCTGCATATAAGGTTTTTTGTCCTTTTCGGGATTAAAGCGATAAATTGAAAATGTCATTACACGAGAACGTGTTGTCATAATTTTATTCTCTCAGTTTAAGCGGAAAAGGTTCCATACCTATGGGTTTCATATTCACTGGCCGTGAAGCCAAACGGCCATCATTAAAGCAGATGGAATGATTAAACCAATCTTTATCGTTTCGATCTTTAAAATCAATGCGGGAATGTGCACCCCGACTTTCTTTACGGTGATTAGCACTTAATGCGGTTGTCCACGCTACTTCCATTAGATTTTCCAATTCGAAAGCTTCAAAACGCGCATTATTGAAGACTTTACTGGTATCGCTTAGCTTGGCGAATTTAAGGCGTTCACGCAATTTCTTCATATCTACGATACTTGATTCCATTGATTCCCCTTCACGAAACACCCCAAAGCTCTTAGTCATCGTTGCTTTCATTTCATCTCTAATCATAGCAGGATCTTCGGTGTTAGCTGGACTTTCCCAACGGGCAATACGGGCCAAGGCGGCATCAATATCATCTGGATTTTCTGCTTCCAAAGTAGCATCTTTCTTGAGCTCTTCGACTAAGAAAATTCCTATTGCACGGCCAAATACCACCAAATCTAGCAACGAATTAGTACCAAGACGATTCGCACCGTGAACGGAAACACAACCACATTCACCAGCTGCAAATAGGCCTTTCACAATTTGATCTTGGCCTTGATCATTCAAAGTAAGGACCTGACCATGAATATTAGTAGGAATACCGCCCATCATGTAGTGACACGTCGGTAAAATTGGAATTGGCTCTTTCGCTACATCAACACCAGCAAACTGTTGTGCGAGTTCTTGAATACCAGGTAACCGCTCTTGAATGGTCTTTGCACCAAGATGGTCTAACTTTAACATCACATGATCTTTTTTAGGGCCGCATCCATTTCCTGCCATTACTTCTTGCAAGATCGAACGCGCCACAACGTCACGGCAATCTAAGTCTTTTAAATGGGGGGAGTAACGCTCCATGAAGCGTTCACCTTTGGAATTGATGAGATAGCCACCTTCACCGCGTACTCCTTCGGTAATTAATGCACCGACGCCATAAATCCCAGTTGGATGGAATTGCCAGAATTCCATATCTTGTACAGGCAATCCTGCACGCAGTGCCATACCAATGCCATCGCCCGAGTTATTGTAGGCATTACTAGTTGTCTCATAAATACGTCCCGCACCACCGGTTGCAAGTACCGTAGCATGAGACTTGAAGAAGCATGTTTGACCTGTTTCCATACACATAGCAACAACACCGGCAATCCCACCCTGTTTATCCCGTACCAAATCAATGGCGAACCATTCATAGTAAAAATGGGTCCCCGCCTCAACATTCTTCTGATACAAAGTATGCAACATCGCATGGCCAGTCCGATCCGCACATGCACAAGTACGGCGCGCCATTTCCTTACCAAATTCTCGTGTGTGACCACCAAAAGCGCGTTGATAGATACGGCCATCATCGATTCTTGAAAACGGCAAGCCGTAATGCTCAAGTTCGATGACGGCTTTGGGTGCTTGTTCACAAAGATACTGTGCGGCATCTTGATCAGCCAGATAATCTGAGCCATTGACAGTGTCATACATATGCCAAACAGGTTTATCTGGGACAATATTACCAAGTGCAGCAGCAATACCTCCTTGGGCAGCAACAGTATGCGAGCGAGTTGGAAAAACTTTTGAAAGTACCGCAACTTTGTACTCTTGATGCTCGGCCATTTGCAACGCAGCGCGTAGGCCAGCACCACCGGCCCCAACAATCACCGCGTCATATTGCTTCACCTTAAGTTGAGTCATATTTACCCCAAAAATTTAAGCCCAAAGAAACTTCAAGGCCCAGATAATGTAGGCCAGATTTAAAAAACAAACCGCAGTTTGTAATATTAATCGAAAAAATTTACAAGTAACGTAATCCGTGAAAACAGTCCACAGACCGATCCAAGCATGCCAAAGAATCGAAATTAACACGATAAGAGTGAAAACACGCATTACCATGTTACTAAATAAACCGTGAATTTTTATAAAGGAAATAGGATGAAAAGACAGCAAGAATCCCATTAAAACGATAAAATAAATTCCGATCAATATGGCTGTTACTCGTTGCACAAACCAGTCACGAAATCCTCTACGATCAATTTCCATTACCATATCCAAACCCCTAAGAGAACGATTGATACCAATACTAAAACGAACACTGTATAGGTAGTGATACGGCCTGCATGAACTGTTTCAAAGTAGCCAGCATCCATGATGAGATGTCGAATGCCAGCGAATACGTGAAAAGTGGTTACACTTAACAATAACCAAGTTACTAGCTTTAGCCAAAAATTGGCAGCGAACACTTGTTGCAAAGCTGAAAAAGAATGGGAATCTGATGTAACAGCATACAATAGGTAAAGTGCAAAGGGTATAAATAGATACATTAATACACCCGTTACACGATGCATAATTGAAATGATTGCTGTCGGCGGAAAATGAAATTTAGTCAAATCTAAATTAACAGGTCGCTTATCGTTCATTTTGCTCCTAAAAATGATGTTCCAAACAAAATTCAAGTTTACAACAAAATCATATTTAATCTTAAATTTACACTCTGGATTTTATTTGAAGCGATTATATCCTAGTTCGAGATAGAGGCCAAATAAAATAGTTTGTGCCTACACATGAATTTTTTTTATACATGGCATCAATTTAAATGCGGCCAGGTATATAAAAACATGGTAAAAATTTGCTATAATGATTAATCACTAGCATTTACCTTGGAGCAAAAATGAATAACCCTAAAGCAAAAATTTCTTTCAATAATCAAGATATTGAACTCCCAGTTCATTCCCCTACACTGGGACAAGATGCCATCGACGTTAGGACTTTAGGGCAACACGGCGTTTACACATTTGACGCTGGTTTCTACTCCACCGCCGCCTGTAAATCTGAAATCACTTATATCAATGGCGCTAAAGGTGAATTGCTGCATCGCGGTTATCCGATTGATCAACTTGCTAATCAATGCAGTTATTTAGAGGTTTGTTACCTACTGATGCATGGTGAACTGCCAACTCGCACACAGTATCAAAATTTTGAATCAGAAATTAAGAATCATCGCTCATTACACGACCACGTTGCAAAATTTTTTGGTGGATTTCGTCATAATGCCCATCCAATGGCCCTGGTTCTGTCAACCGTAGGTGCGCTTTCTGCTTATTATCACGATGGCCTCGATATTACACGCGAAAATGACCGCATACTTTCTGCCATGCGTCTGGTTGCCAAAATGCCTACGATTGCAGCAATGGCTTATAAATTTTCCATCGGAGAGCCATTCATGCATCCACGCAAAGAACTCAGTTATGCTGAAAACTTTCTGTATATGATGTTTTGCACCCCTTACGAAGAAGAAGTACCTGATCCGGTATTAGTACGCGCTATGGATCGAATTTTTACACTTCATGCTGATCATGAGCAAAATGCCTCAACAACTACTGTTCGTGTTGCTGGTTCCACAGGAGCCAATCCGTTCGCCTGTATCTCAGCCGGTATTGGCGCGCTATGGGGCCCCGCACACGGCGGCGCTAACGAAGCTTGCCTCAACATGTTGCACAATATTGGCGACGAAACCCAAATTGATACTTATCTTGCTAAAGCTAAGGACAAAGATGATCCTTTTCGTCTGATGGGCTTTGGTCACCGCGTCTATAAGAATTACGACCCACGCGCAAAAGTCATGCGCGCAACTTGTCACGAGGTATTGGATACGGTTGGAAAACGCGATGAACCATTATTCAAACTAGCAATGAAACTCGAAAAAATCGCATTAGAAGACCAATATTTTGTCGAAAGGAAACTTTACCCTAACGTTGATTTCTACTCTGGTTTAACTTTAAGTGCCATTGGTATTCCCTCAAATATGTTCACTGTTATTTTTTCATTGGCACGCACCGTGGGCTGGATTTCCCAATGGATGGAGATGATGAGTGACCCCAGCCAACGGCTCGCCCGCCCACGTCAATTATATATGGGCAAAAAAGAGCGTGATGTAGTTGCACTAGAAAAGCGTTAATTTAAGATAATCAGAATTTATTTCGGAAAATAATGGCATTACATGCAAACCAGTTAAAAGGGTACATTGATATCAGCTGAGGTACACTGAATTTGCATGTAATGCCTGAAAAGTTATAGCGGGATGTCATTTATCATATTTTTAACATTCTTCATAAGATACCTAAGAAACGTTTCAATATTGTTTCTGATAATTAACAAAATGTAACACACTGGATACATACTGTTTTATCCTTGCCAGAGATCTTGCAATATCATTTAACCTAGAAAAACAGTTGGATCACGATTTCCGGTATCCGATCTTGGTTCATTTCGCTATTAAGAAAAAAATAGACTTCAAATGAAACCAGATGTAACGTATCAGATAAATTTTATATCTAATTTTTAGTCAAAAAATTACTATAAGGAGCTCACATGTCTCGTGAATTAGAAAAACACCCATTCGGTCTACTATTCGAACTAGCGAAACAGCAGCCTGAAATATTACGCGAAAGTTTTTGGGTAGGATTGGGGGCTGCCATCGCCTGGGGGCCGCGAGTGAGCGCCTCCCATTATTCACTTCTTGCGGGTGGTATTAAAGCGGAATCATTTACAACTACTCTAGCAAAACAACGTAGTTATTTCCCATCATTCAATCAACTTCGTCCGTATAACATATTTCGAAGCGGCAAAAGACATCCAAAATCACTAGTATGGCTTCAACTCTCACTAAATACCTTTTTTCTTGAGAATGCAGATCATGTAAGTAAAAATTTACCGCTTTCTCCAGTGATGCAGCTAGCAATCGTTTCTGCCCTTGCCGCCTACGGAGCAAGCCATGGTACACGTCGCATTGTTAATGATTTGACTATGACGCACAAGCCCATTTCATATTCGCGACTTGCATTGGGATTATTTTTTGAAGCCCTGAGAGAAGGCGGTTATTTATTTTTTTGCTTAGGAGCATCAAAAAGAGTTGCAGAAAAATTTAACTCTGATAAGCCTGATCCTGAGAATCGTTTAGCATTTGTCGCAGCAACTAGTCTCGTTTCTATTGGAGGTGGCTTTATCACCGGCTTTCCGCACACTCTTGCACAAATAGCCTATCTTGAATCGCTCAAAAAAATTAATGCTAGAGTTTTCTTGAAAAATAGTTTCTTGTCTTCAACAATGCGCTCTGTAGCCATTGGTACATCTATCACCGTCAATGAAGTAGCAAATCAAACCTGTAAAACATTAACATCCAGCTAAATTAAATGCTTATTGCCACTTGCCAATACAGTTGATTCATTTACGCTTTAGGGAAATTGATCAAAAACCTCCACCAAAGGCGGAGGTTTATAAGTCCGGCTTAAACCCAGAAAGGTCAGAACTTAATCCAATAAATCAAAAATTTCTTCTTCAAGTCGATGCTTATATTCCAGTTGAGTGTTAACTTCTTGTAAAGTCTGTTTTCGGATTTTAATTTCTTTCACTACGCGGGATGGCTTTTTACTTAAAATAATCAAACGATCACTCATATCAATTGCTTCTAAAATATTATGTGTGACCATAATAACTGCTTTAGTTTTTATTTGTTTCGTACCCCACAGTACCATAAAGTCACGACGTAGTTTTTTAGCTGTTACAGCATCCAATGCAGAGAATGGCTCATCAAGTAATAACGCTTCAGGCTCCATAACCAGCGCTCTCGCAAAACCAACTCGTTGACACATACCTCCTGAAAGCTCACTAGGATAACTATTTTCATAGCCTTCCAAACCAATCATTTTTATTAGTTTGGTGACTTTCTGTTGGGTTTCTTTTACTGATAATTTTTGTGCTTGCAAGCCGATGGCAATATTGCCGCTTACCGTCAACCAGGGCAACAATGCATAATGCTGAAACACGATATTAACAGAGCCTAATGGTTTAGTGATGGTTTCATCTTGGTAAAAAACCATACCAGAGGTGGGTTTAATTAAACCGGCCAGTAGACGTAACAAAGTCGATTTACCACAGCCCGATGGACCTAAAATAGAGACTATTTCGTGATGGTGAACAGTAAAGTTAATATCATTTAATCCATTATTTATGTCATCATTGTAACTTTTACAAAGATTTTTTGCTTGAAAAGCAATTTGATTTTCAAATTTCGTGAGATCACGCTCTTGAGCAAATGCTAATTTCATGATTATTCTCCAGGCAGTTAATTATCTAAGGTAAAATTTTGTTTCGGCCAAACGATATAACGGACGCCATAGAAATACGATACAAAGCGCCACTAACAAGCACATCAGAATACAACCTAACAATGCTTCATTATTAATATTTGCGTTAGTCATGTTTGCAATAAATCCACCTAACCCTGGAGTTGACAGCGTAGTCTTACCCCATTGAATTACTTCAGCAGTGATATCCGCATTCCAGGCACCACCAGCTGCACTAATAATTCCCGTAACGATATAGGGAAATATTCCTGGGATAATCACTTTGCGCCATGAAAAAAATCCTTTAATACCAAAATTTTGATTTAAATCTTGAATTTCTTGTGGCAAAGTACTCACACCGGCAATAACATTAAATAAAATATACCATTGCGTCCCAATCATTATCAGTGGAATTGTCCACCAACCAAGAGATTGATGAAAAGCCACTAAAAATACAGTCATCATTGGAAATAAAATATTTGGTGGTAAAGCAGCTAAAATTTGAATAATTGGCTGTAAAGTACGAGTGAGTTTTTGACTTGAACCAATCCAAATTCCAACAGGAACAAATATCACTAAGCTTAAGATCATTGCCAATGCCACACGCGCGGTGGTAAGCATCATTAATTTCAACATATGAGATACTACAAAATGTGGCAGATAAGCAAATAATTTCAAAGCACCATAGCCTAATGCCGTTGCCAATATTGAATACCATAATACTAAAAATAGAATATTTACAGTTTGATAACGTTTTTTTAACAGATAGAACATACGTGGTAAAAAACTTCGTTGATACACTCGATGCAAATAATAATGGAAATGCTTGCATGCTAATGCGATTTTTTTGAAAACCACACTCAATAAAGTCGCTCGCATAATCACTGTGTAAAACCATGAGGAGTTATGTAGCAATGAGTGAACACGTTCAAACTTAAATTTATCCGCCCAACGTACCAATGGACGAAACAACAACTGATCAAATAAAATAATTGTTACAACCATTGTAATCAGCGCATACAACACTGCAAACCAATCTTGTTGATTAATAGCAACCTGAATATATGATCCAACACCTGGTAAAAACAAAGTACTACTACCAACGGCAATTGCCTCTGTTGCTACAATTGCAAACCAGGCTGCTGATTGAGACACCATAGTATTCCATAATAATCCAGGAATAGAATATGGTAATTCGATTTTCCAAAACTTTTGCCAACCATTTAATTGGTATGCACGAGCAGCTTCTTGTAAATCATTAGGAATTGTCTGCATGGTTTGATATAGCGTGAGGGTCATATTCCAAACCTGGCTAGTAAAAACCCCAAATATCGCTGTTGCTTCAAGCCCCATTAAATTATGAGGGTACAACCGCATAAAGAAAATAATACTAAAGGTCAAAAACCCCACCAATGGGACGGATTCCATAAAATTAATAAAAGGCAAAATGACGCGTGCCGCATGTTTATTTTTAGCAGCGAATACACCGAAAATAAATGTAAATAGAAATGACCACACTAGACCATAAACTAGTCGCAAACTAGTTCGCAATGCATCATAAGGTAAATGATACCAAGCTAACGATAATGAGTTTAGTGATTGAGAATGAGTATCCCAGTGAGCGTGCATTCCAGAATATCCAACATGGAACAGCTCTATTGCAATAGCAGCAATTACAATAACTATCAGGTCATAACGAGTTATTTTTTTCAGCCAAACTTTTTTTGGCTGATTAACAATATGAGTATTCATAGCCCTATCTCTCTTTTTTGAAGAGCAAATATTACAGATTCAATGTATTTTAGAATAAATAAGTCGGCTACTGATACGGATTTTTCAGAAAATAGATATGGAAAACAGTAGCCTAGCAACTACTGGGAGGAAATAAACTGTGACTGATTTTGATCATTTCATACCTCGATTTGATCATTATCGATTCAATTGCATCAAATTAATGTATTTTTTGAGCAAAGTCAACGAAAACTATCAATCCAGTCAAAAGACTCATAAAATAAGCTAAAAATCATTTAGACTTTCAGTACGACTCATAGCACGGGCTGCACGAGCGATACCGCGGGTGGAAGTGGTAATCATGTTAAGAATGGTGGCTACTTCAGGAGAATTTTGTGAAAGCGGTTCTAATTCTGCAATCATCTGATCTTTACCCAATCCACGATTTTTAATAATACTAAAAGCTTGTTTTAGCCGG
The DNA here is from genome assembly GCA_963922495.1 of uncultured Coxiellaceae bacterium. Classification (GTDB taxonomy): domain Bacteria; phylum Pseudomonadota; class Gammaproteobacteria; order Coxiellales; family Coxiellaceae; genus CAWUIH01. Next base: position 16,102 of record CAWUIH010000022.1, read on the forward strand.
CTAATCGCTTCACGACTAAACCCATTACGACGCAACCCAACGAGATTCAAATTACAAGGTCCACCAGGATTGCCAATAACCATCATGTAAGGAAGAATATCCTGAAACACTTTTGTTGCACGCCCTAAAAAAGTAAAAGCTCCAATACGGCAAAACTGGTGAATTCCTGCATACGCCGCCAGTATTGCATGATTGCCCACCTCAACGTGTCCAGCGATCTGTGCTAAATTTGCAAAAATAGTATGATTTCCGACCCTACAATCATGGGCAATATGAGAATAAGACATAAAATAATTATGATCACCAATAATTGTTTTTCCATGGCCTGCCAAGGTGCCACGATTGATAGAAACAAACTCTCGAATCACGTTATCCTTACCAATAACCAATGACGTTGTTTCTTCTTTGAAATCCATGTGCTGAGGGTCAGTACCCAAAACAGCATGAGAATAAATATGAGTGTTGGACCCGATGGTAGTATTTTCGGCGATCAACACATGCGAACCAATTTGACAACCGGATTCAATGACTACATTGGGACCAATTTTCACCCAAGGACCTATCATTACATCAGATGCAATTTGCGCACTTGAATCAATGACCGCTAATTTATCTATCACTCGGCAGCACCTTTAATCGTCATGATTTCGGCAACACAAGCAACTTGATCTTCCACTGTTGCTTTGCAACTGAATTTCCAAATCCGCCCCGATTTTAACACATTCACTTTCATTACCAACTGATCACCAGGCTCTACCACACGTTTAAAACGCGCGTTATTAACACCTGCAAAGAAATAAATGTCATTATGCCCTTCGGGTAAGCCCAATGATTTTACTTGCAAAACCCCAGCCGCTTGCGCCAATGCTTCAATAATTAACACGCCAGGCATTACTGGACGCACTGGAAAATGCCCCATAAAAAAAGGCTCATTCGCTGTCACATTTTTTATCGCCACAACTGATTGGTTTAGTTCCAATGATAGCACCCGATCAACCAATAAAAACGGATAACGATGGGGAATTAATTTTTTGATGTCTTTAGTTTCCATCAAGCTCATTTTGTAATCTCTCTAGTCTCTTTAATCGCTTTACAATTTTATCCAACTGCCAAAACCAAATAACACTTTTGTGCCAGTCTCGATTTTTTTGCATACCTGTTCCTGAGGAGTAAATACCGGGTTCCGTAATATCTTTTTGTATCATTCCCATTGCAGTAATAAACACATTATCACAAAGTGTGATATGGCCATTTAACCCCGCTCCCGCTCCAATCATACAATATTTACCCAATTGGGTACTACCGGCAATTCCCGAACAACCTGCAATAACTGAGTGATCACCAATGATAACGTTGTGCGCTAACATCACCATATCATCAATTTTTACTCCATCACCAACTACTGTATCATCCAGCGCACCACAATCGATGACGGTATTGGCACCAATCAACACATCATTTCCAATCCGCACGCGACCGATTTGTGGAATACTATACCAATGGCGGTGATCATCACGAACCAAACCAAAGCCATCAGCACCTAACACCACACCACTGTGAATTTCGACACGATCACCTATGACCGTTTTGGGATAGCAAGTCACCCGATTGTAAATTCGGCAATTCGCTCCAATAGTGCAATTATGTTGGATGATTGAGTGCGAACCAATAGATGTGCCATTACCAATTACAACGTTATCCTCAATAACAACATAAGGACCAATTGCAACGTCATTTCCTATCTGAACATTCTCACTAATAATAGCTGTGGAATGAATAGTGGGTTTTATTGGGGGATCTGGATAAAAAAGTTTAAGGATACGAATTAAGCTTAATCGTGGATTTTTAACAATTAAACGATTACCGTCACAATATTGAGCTAATTCTGCAGTAGTCAATACTGCCGATGCCTTACTGCTTATCAATTCTTTGATATGCCTCTTGTCGACTAAAAAACACAATTGGCTTTGTTGTGCGGAGCCAAGAGAAGCAACACCGGTAATCTGCTGACTTCCATCGCCCAATAATTCTGCATCGATGAAATTTTGGAGCTGAGTTAGCGTGTAATTGGGCATTTTCTAAACTATCCTTATAAAAAGCTGCGGGAATTTAAAAATTTCCGCAGCTAGCCATCAAACTTGAAAGACTATTTAATGCCATCGATAATTTCATCAGTAATGTTAGTGATTTTTCTTGCATAGAGAACACTATTTTTTGGAAATACCACGTCAAGATGATCTTTCAAAGCTACCTTTTCCGCAGTTGCATGCAATTTTTCCATAAACCCATTCATAGCCTTGTTTTGTGCTGCAAATAGCGCTTTTTGAAAATTCATTTGACTAGTACGCAGCTTCTTTTTTTGCTTAGAAATTTTTGATTTTAAGCTGCTGATATTAGACTTGCTCATAACTGATTCATTTCTATCTAGCTTTTTAGTATTGGCTTGAAGAGATTTGCTCAAGGCAACAATTTCATTTCTTTGGCTAGCAAATTGCTTATCCAGATTGTTATTAATTTGCTTCACCTCCGGGGATTGAAAGATCTGGCGCATATCAACAACACCAATACTCTGTGCCAAAGCGGAGCTTGAAGCCAACACAGTGGCGCAAAGCCCGACAGTAACTAAGATACGTTTTATCATTGTAGTCTCCTAAATCAAAGAGTTGACATTATAATTGAGTCTACTAAGACCTACAAGCTTGCCCCAAAAGTGAATTGGAAGGCCTGCAGCTGATCACCTGGGCGTTTCTCTAGTGGAAATGCCAATGAGAGATCAATGGGTGCAAAAGGTGTTATCCAAACTAAAGAAATTCCCAGAGAAGTCCGTAGATTACGTAACGAAGCAGTATAATCATGGATAACCTGAGGCTGATCCGTTGGATAATTATCGTTTGGTGGAGTTCTAGAAGGAACTGCAATATCTGCTGGCCACCGCGGAACCTGGAATACGTTACCCGCATCGAGGACGATCGCAGTACGAACCTTCGAACTGATAAAAGGCGGCAGAATCAGGTGCAGACCCATCTCCACCTTCAAATTACCGCCAATAGCACCATCACTATTGTAACGATTTTTGGGCCCCAATGAGTTAGGAGCGAAAGCAGGCACTTTGCCAATACCACCGCTGTAAAAATTCTTAAAAAATGGTAAATAACCATCATGGTTCAATCCACGTCCATACGCTACTTTGGATAATGCATCGACCACAAAACCTGCGCCAACGGGAACATAGTAAGAAGCTGAACCACTGACAATCCCATAACCGTAGCTATTAGACAACACTGGCGGACTTAATGACAAGCTGATACCGGCGGTTAAACCCCGAGTTGGAAATATCGCACGATCAATACCGATATAATTCCAAGAACCCACCAGATTGAACAAATCGTAATTTCGACCTCTAGTGTTATCAGCAGTACCGTAATCGTTAATACCTAAAAAAGACAATACACTGGGGGCAGCGATGCTTGGTGAAATCTGGCTAATAGCAACATGCTCAAAACCATAACCAAACGAAATTAAATTATTTTCTGAAACAGGATACCCATAGTTGACGTTAACACCGTAACCATCACTAACATAAGAAGAAAAGTTAAACTTTGGATTTGGCTTAATATGAGAGTAATAAATTCCAAAACCGCGACTCAATCCGTAAGTAGTGTAAAACGGATTATTATAAGAGACGTGATAGTAGTTGGAGTACTCACTATTTTGGAAGCCAACAGCAACCGCTTTCCCTGTACCCATAAAATTAGGCTCAGAAATGCTAGCACCATAGGTGAACCCTTGTAGGTCAGAGTAACCACCTTGCACACTGGCACGACCAGCAGGAACTTCTTTCATGTTGTAGGTCACATCCACCTCATCAGGAGTCTCGGAAACTGGCTTAATACTATAAGTAACATTAGTGAGATAAGGTAACAGCAATAAACGGCGCTTAGATTCTTCCAACTTGGCTAGCGAGTAAGCAGAACCCTCATATTGAAGTAGACGGTGACGCATGACACTTTGGTTAGTGTGGGCGTTACCCGTAAAATGAATTTGCCGCACATACACTTCATCGCCAGCACTAATATTAAAAATGATGAATAGTTGGCTTTTCTGGGTGTCTATCCGAGTCTTTATTGAAGAAACAGCAAACGCATAACCACGATCCGCTAAGAAGTCACCAATTACTTTATTAGTGGCAATGATTTTCGCTCTTGAAAACACACTATCTTTAGGAATTTTAATAAGATCCATCAATTGTTTTTTGTAACCAAAGGTTTGTCCTCTAACCTCAAAACCACTGACTCGAAATTGATTTCCTGGATTCACGGTAATGGTAATAAAAACCTTTTTCTCATCTTTTGACCATTGCACTCGATGTGACACCACTTGAAAACGAATATAACCATGGTTTAGATAAAATTGACTAAGCGCCTGGAGATCTCTTTGAAGCTTCTGCTTTGAATAGCGATCAGTGTGAGAAATAAACGTAAACAATCCTGGAGTGGTCAATTTCATCTGACGACGCAAAGTACTTGCACTAAAATGTGTATTTCCTTTGAAAGTAATGCGACCCACAACAGCAATTGGGCCCTCATTGATGGTGATGTATAGCGCGACGCGGTTACGGGGTTTTCGTTTCACCTTGGTAGCAACCGATGTAGCATAATAACCCATGGTGCCATATTGCTGCTCTAAGCCCTCTTCGATTTGTTTTAACTTAGTGGGATCATAAGAATCGCCCTCAACAATTCCTATTTTCGATAACACGGTACGCAACTTATCGACAGGGATGGCTTTTGCACCTAAAATATTGATGAGACCGATAACTGGACGCTCTTGCACATCGACAATCAGAGTGGAACCTTGGCGACGCAAACTAATGGATTTAAAAAAATCGGTGGAATACAGCGCTTGAATTATTTTCTGACCAACTGCAGCATTATAGTCTTGGCCCACATGAATCGGCAAATAATGAATAGCCGTATCATGAGTGATACGCTGTAACCCTATAAACTGTATTTTCTGGACAACAAAACCAAATGCAGAAAATGTCATCGAAATTAGAATAGTGATAACAAAAAAAACCGACGCCAAACGCTTTAGAAGTGTCATGATAATGAAGCTGCCTTTTCCATAGTTTCCATGCTGTGATTGAGCTGCTATTTACAGTCCCCAAGAACCAGATCGGCATTATAACAACCAGTCTTCCGATAATCTATAAGGAAATTGCCCACCACTTAGCAAATTTTCTGCTAATGCGCGTAGCTTTTTGTTAACTAGCACTTTATCCATGGATTACCTATAATGATGCTTTTTTAGGCGGTCCTAATCGATGCATGCACTCTGCCAGCCAGACGTTGCAAGTTCATCAAATAGTTGCCTTAAAGACCAGGAAAAACAATGACTAAGCAATCTATTTCTGTTCCTTGCTACAAGATTGGACCTGTTGTTATTAGAGGCTCAGAGATCAATGAGTCGCTCGAAATTCCACTTGCCACGTTTGAATCTCCACTTTGGCCCTCAACTAATCGCGGTGCGAAAATAACTCGGCTATGCGGTGGAGTTTCTTGCACCTTGTTTGATGAACGCATGACCCGTTCCGTCGCCCTTCAAGCCGCAAATGCCGCCACAGTCAAAGAAATTTTAACTGATCTCAAGCGACGAAATGACGAAATACGCTCAAAGATCAAAAAAACGAGCCGCCACTGCGAATTTGATTGCTGTCATCATCAAGTGGTTGGTAATCTACTATATTTGCGCCTCGAAGCCACGACTGGTGAAGCCTCCGGTCATAATATGCTAACCAAAGCAGCAGAGGCTCTGATCCGTTGGCTGTTAGCGCAGTATCCTTCTCTAAAGTATATTTCTATCTCTGGTAACGTGTGTGTTGATAAAAAGGTTTCGGCTATCAACGGTATTTTAGGTCGCGGCAAATACGTGATTGCCGATATGACAATACCCAAGACCATTTGTGAGCAACATCTTAAAACATCTCCTGAAGCCATCCACAACATAAACATTAAAAAAAATTTAATGGGCTCTATCGTATCTGGAAGTATACGAACCGCGAATGCGCATTTTGCAAATCTGTTGTACGCGATTTACTTAGCAACCGGACAAGACGTTGCTAACATCGTTGAAGGCTCGCAAGGGATGGTGCACACTGAGTTACGTCAAGGTGACTTATACTTTTCCGCCACCATTCCGAATATCATTGTTGGAACAGTGGGTAACGGTAAGCATCATGACGATGTCAGAAAAAATCTTATTGCATTAGGCTGTACTGGAGATAATAGTGCTCGACGCCTTGCTATCATCGTTGCCGCAACGGTATTCTGTGGCGAACTTTCACTCCTTGCAGCACAAACGAATTTGGGCGAATTGATGAGCGCCCATGAAAAATTCGAGCGTTCTATTCAAGTTAAACAAGGCTAAGTGAATATGATTCACTGCTCTTTACAGTAGCGAAATGCTATGAATAGTGACAATTTAACCGTCAAAGCCCCTGCGAAAATTATATTATCCGGTGAACATGCGGTAGTTCACGGCTTTCCGGCGTTAGCTGTTGCCGTCAATCGATACACACAAACCACCGTACGCTGGACCACCCCTTTGCATTTCTCTTTCAACCTCATGGGTATTGATTTTAGGAATCACATCACACTACAAGCGCTCAAAAAATTAAAACGCAAATTACAAAAACAATATCAAGATTATCATTCAGGAAAATTACCGATTCGTCAGGTGTTGCAACACCCGTTTGAATTATCATTATTTACCGTTGTCAATGTATTAGATCGGATTAAAAATAAATTACCGACTGGTCTTGACGTTGTCACTGAAACAGATATTCCAATCGGCTGCGGTATGGGCTCTTCAGCATCGAGCGTAGTGTCATTGATTTATGCCTTAACACACTTTCTGCAGCAAAAACTCGATATCAGCACCTATATTCAATTAGGCATTGAATCTGAAAATTTGCAACATGGCTATTCCAGTGGATTGGATGTCAACATCGTTTATCATGGGGGTTGCATTCGCTATGAAAAATCCAAATTAGCGCCTCGCCATATCCCTAAGCTAGCATTACAACTTATACAAACTGGACAACCACAGAGCACAACTGGAGATTGCGTAAGCGCATGCCAGCAATATTTCAAAAATACCCCCATCGGCCTGGAGTTTGCCGCAGTCACTCATTCATTCGATTCGGCATTGCAACAAAATAATAAAAAAGACATTCAATATTGTATACGAGAAAATCATCGTTTATTACAACGCATCGGCGTTATTCCAGCAAAAGTCAGCGCTTTTAT